>NZ_PIBO01000038.1:0-59332 GCF_002806725.1 Raoultella sp. T31 | reverse complement strand
GCAACGTCCCCCCTTGATTAAGGATAGCGTTGCATCGACCCATTGAACTCACAGCACAGAGCGGACAAGCTCACTGGGCCAAAGGTCTGCTGTGAGCGATGAGCAGACCAACTAATCTAAGCCTACTTGTTTTATTTCATCAGTACGCCCTGAAGCATCGACTGCGTATCCTGCAGGACCGCTAACATTGATGCCTACATAATTGAAAACCGAATCTGGTTTGACATTAATCAAAAAAGATAGATTTAACCTGATGAAAAGAAAAACAATTCTTGTTTTCTGACAAAACACTGGGATAGTAGCGTTGATTATTAGACGATCGGTCAATATTATTTATTGACTACTTTATAGCTCAATGGCATTCAACCAGAAAGACGAGGAAAAAGTGTTTAAATCCTTATTAATCAATAAAATAGATGATCACCACAGTACCCAAATTGCTGAAATCGCTGAAAGCGAGCTGCCACAGGGGGATGTGGAGGTCAATGTCGACTATTCATCTATCAACTACAAAGACGCACTGGCTATTACGGGCCGCGGTCCTATCGTCCGGCACTTTCCAATGGTGCCAGGCATTGATTTTGCCGGTACAGTGTCCGCCAGCTCACATCCTGAATATCAGACTGGGGATAAGGTCTTGCTGACCGGCTGGGGTGTAGGAGAAAAACATTGGGGTGGGCTTTCCGAAAAAGCGCGGGTAAAGGGAGACTGGCTGACGCCGCTCCCGGCTGGCGCAAATAGCAAACATGTAATGGCAATCGGAACAGCTGGTTTTACCGCGATGCTGTGTGTCGACGCATTATTGAATCATGGTATTAAGCCTGAAGATGGCCCGGTACTTGTAACCGGTGCCAGCGGAGGTGTCGGGAGTATTGCGGCCATGATCCTGGCGTCGATGGGTTACCACGTGACCGCGTCTACTGGTCGTCCGGAAGAAGCTGCCTGGCTTTATAAAACGGTCGGTGTAGAGGAGATTATTAATCGCTCCGAGCTTGCCTCCCCTGGAAAACCGTTACAAAAAGAACGCTGGGCTGCCGCCATTGATACAGTCGGTAGCCACACACTCTGCAATGCCTGCGCCGGGGTCCGATATGGCAGTATTGTTGCAGCCTGCGGCATGGCTCAGGGGATGGATTTGATGGGCAATGTGGCTCCGTTTATTCTGCGTGGTGTCACGCTGAAAGGGATTGACAGTGTCATGTTCGCGAAAGAGAAAAGAGCGGCAATCTGGCAACAGGCGGTACAGTATTTGCCAGAGTCCAGAATGGATAGTCTCACTACCGTTTATCCGCTCAGTGACGCCATCACTGTGGCTGAAAAACTTCTGAGTGGCGGAATTCGCGGTCGTGCAGTCATTCAATGTAGCTAATTAGATGGATGCCGAGCTCAGTCTTGGTGTAATAAGTTTTAGGGGCTGCGGCCCCTTTTACTGGTCAGTTGTTGCTTCCTGAGAAGACTGATAGCGTACCGAGGTTTTGAAATAGCTCCAGAAGTCGTACACAGGCTCAGTAGAACAATATAGTTTGGAACGCATTACCGCACCTTCCCAGCCACTCCAGAAAATAGCCGCCAGTTGTGTATTATTCATATTTGAACTTATTTCGCCTGAAGATAACGCGTCGGACAGGCAGGCCGCAACAAGTGCCTGCCAGCTCTCAAGAATATTCTGTAGCACTTTAATAAAGGATTGGGGAAGCCCCGGACTCTCCTGCATCATATTTCCAACCAGGCAGCCGCGGGTAAAATTGTATTTTTTAATCCCCTCACAGGCATCATTGATGAAATTTTCCAGACGTACCATTGGTGTGCAGGATGATTCATGTAGATGTTTTTTGAGTTTATGCTCGAAGAAACTGTCATAGGCATTCAGAACGGTCTGAGCATAATCCTCTTTACTCTTAAAGTAGTAATAAAATGAGCCTTTAGGGACATTGGCATTTTTAACAATGGCATCGACTCCCGTCGCAAGAAAACCATTCTGCGTCAGCAGTTCAAGGCCGCTGCGGATCAGATCATTACGAGTATCTGCATAAGTACTTTCTGTCTTTCGCGGCCTTCCCCGTCCACGATTTTCGCCTGTCATGACTCATCTCCTACATTTTATTAACGCAAAAGAATAAGTGATTTTGCGCGAGAGCTTCAATCAGTTTATCCCCGCAGTGGTAAAGTGTTCGCTTTTGCCGACTGGACAGTGGAAGTGCCTGTCGCTACTGCGCCATCGCTGAACAGTGCAGAATTAGCAACGTCTGCTTTTGGCTGTGAGTTCAATGGGTCGATGCAACGCTATCCTTAATCAAGGGGGGACGTTGCCATGAAACGAAGAACTCGGATTAACTACACGCCAGAGCAGAAGGCAATTATCTGGGACAGATATAAGCAAGGTGATTCTCTACATGATATCGCCAGAATGTTCGACAGATATCATTCTTCCATTATGCCCACTATCCACCAGACAGGCGGCTACCGTCCTCCCGTGCGAAAGCGGCACCGGTTAGCGCTTTCGCTTGATGAAACAAAGCGGGAAGCCGTCGAAGGCGTCAGGTTCTCAGAGCGCGGAGCCAAAATGAAGGATGAGCACCCAGTGCCGCTGTCACGGCAGGAGGTCGTCCTGCTGAAACAGATTAAAGCGCTGACCGGGGATTCTATGTTCGTATTCCCGAGCGCGCATTCTGTGGACAAACCGATGAGCGAAAACACCATCAACAAGGCGCTGCATACTTTCGGTTATGACACCAAAACCGAGGTTTGCGGCCACGGTTTCAGAATGATGGCCTGTAGCGCCTTAAATGAAACTGGGTTGTGGTCACAGGATGCCATTGAAAGGCAGATGAGTCATAAAGAGCACAACAGTGTGCGGGCGGCCTACATCCATAAAGCCCAACACCTAAATAGCTGCGCAGAATAGTAGATCACTTATAGGGAACTCAGCCCGGATTGTGCGATCTGATCAATCGCCAAATCAAAACAAATCACCAACCGGACTGAGCGATGCCGATCATAGCACCAATACCTCGTGACGAACGACGCCTGATGCAGAAAGCTATCCATAAAACACGCGATAAAAATCATGCCCGCAGACTCACGGCCATGCTGATGCTTCATCGGGGTGAACGGATCAGCGATGTTGCCAGAACACTCTGTTGTGCCCGTTCATCCGTTGGGCGCTGGATTGGCTGGTTCACTGTATCAGGTGTTGAAGGCCTGAAATTCTTGCCCGCAGGACGTTCCCGACGCTGGCCTTTTGAGCATATCTGTACCTTGTTACGTGAACTGATAAAACATTCTCCCTGTGATTTTGGTTATCAGCGTTCACGCTGGAGCACCGAATTACTGGCAATAAAAATCAATGAGATAACCGGGTTCCAGTTGCATGCCGGGACTGTGCGTCGCTGGCTGCCCTCTGCCGGACTGGTATGGGGCAGAGCCGCACCAACGTTGTGTATCCGCGATCCTCATAAGGATGAAAAAATGGCTGCAATCCATAAAGCACTGGGCGAATGCAGCGCAGAACACCCGGTTTTTTATGAGGATGAAGTGGATATCCATCTCAACCCCAAAATCGGCGCAGACTGGCAGTTACGCGGGCAGCAAAAACGGGTTGTGACGCCGGGGCAGAACGAAAAATACTATCTGGCCGGAGCATTGCACAGCGGAACGGGCAAAGTCAGCTATGTGGGCGGCAACAGCAAAAGTTCGGTGCTGTTCATCAGCCTGCTGAAGCACCTTAAAGCCACATACCGACGGGCAAAAACCATCACGCTCATCGTGGATAACTATATTATCCATAAAAGCCGTGAAACACAGCGCTGGTTGAAAGCAAATCCCAAATTCAGGGTAATTTACCAACCGGTTTACTCGCCGTGGGTGAACCACGTTGAGCGGTTATGGCAGGCGCTTCATGACACGATAACCCGTAATCACCAGTGCCGCTCAATGTGGCAGTTACTGAAAAAGGTTCGCCATTTTATGGAAACAGCCAGCCCATTCCCCGGAGGGAAACATGGTCTGGCAAAAGTGTAGCGGTATTAGGCGCATCTATTTAGACCTAGGGAGATACGTGCATAGAGATTTCTTCCCTGTGTATGAATTACCTCAGGACGCCTGCTTTGTTATCCGTTATGCTGAACTAGAAAAACTAATTGGATTTTACACAAAAAGTAAAACTTCATTATCTTCGGAAACTCGTATATCCACTCCACTATCCCGCCTATTCTGGCTAGCTTGTAAACACAATGATGCTATCAGCCCACTACTAAGACCCCCCTATAAACTCCTCTCTATTTTTGAACAGTGGGCATCAGATGACGGAATTACAGATCATCTGAGTGCCGAGACACTAAAGAACGCCCTTAAACGCGGGTCCCCTTCTTCACCATCCTCATCCCATTAGTGCCATCCTCAACCGTAACCATACAAAACCCTTAATGAGGGTATCAGTATCCTTGTTAAGGGTGTATCTGCTTTTCCACAGGGTTCCACTGTGCTTTTTTGTGATCTCCGGGTATCCCCGGTTATTTAAGCCACAGGAGGAAAATATGACATCTCACCGATTGTTACGACTCAAACAAGTTGAAGAGAAAACCGGACTAAAACGCTCACAGATATATCTCTACATGAAAGATGGTTCTTTCCCCCGTTCAATAAAAATCGGTCCATCCAGTGTAGCCTGGCTCGAATCTGAAATTGATGATTGGATCAACCTTAAATTAGAAAACCGCTGAAAAAAGTTAAAGAAGTAAAGATTATGAACAATAATCACGACCTGATTTTTTCTTTCATGTCGGTTCAATTCTCTTTATTCCATCTGCTTCATTCTTCCCCAAAAAACACCCTGAGGATGTGACAAGATGATCCCGACCCTGAATTACGTCGTATTAGTCAATGCCCTGCACGCGCTGAAAGAAGGCAACGTTCGCCACTGCGAAGCGCTGGGATTCACTTTCGACGAAATGATTACCCTCAATAAGCTATCGCTTGATGAGCTATTTATTCTCAGCCAGTGGGCAGCACAGCTTGTTACTATCAGCGTCCGTCATGAGGTTTTGCGCTATCTGATTGCCCAAGCCCGTCGGGATGTCCGGCACCAGCGACTGGTTAACCAGGCAATCCGACTGGGTGGTTCAATCGCATTGCTCAGCCAGTATTTTGGTCTCACTGTAAGCACACCCGTTTTAGTTCCACGCACTTTTTGAGATCTGCCATCAGCCGGTATTCCTCCGGCGTCAGGTTATTCAGGGATTCATGTGGAACGCTGACACGATGCAGCCGTCCCCATGCTGCGGCGCCAGACGCCCGGCGCCTGGCCATACTGGCGCTTGAAACTGCGATTGAAGGATTGCTGAGAGTCGAAACCCAGCGCGATGGCCACGTTGAGGATCGGCTCGTCGCTACGGGTTAAGCGCTCAAGCGATTTTTGCAGCTTCCGGGCGCGGATGTATTCGCCGATGGGATGGCCGGTATGTTCTTTGAATATCCGCTGAAGATGCCACTTCGAATAGCCTGCCCGCCGGGAGACCGTGTCAATATCGAGGCGGCTTTCAAGGTTATTATCAATCCAGTCAAGTAAATCGTGTACAAAAGCGCCAGTGTTCATATCGGGTTCCCCTGGGCTGTTAATAAAAGTATCTTTATCTATTGCATTTAAAAGTGACCTGCTTTGGCATAAATTGCAAGTTTTATTGTTACATTAAATCCCCTGCCTGAAATGTGTCTTTTTCGCTCAACGGAAACAGCACATAAAGTGCAACAATTATTCTTGCACTTAGTTAAGCGCCTTCCTACAATCGCCGCAATAGTGTATTCGCAACTGTTACAGTTTTGTGGCGATGAACGGCACAAATGGCCTTAAGCCAGCCCGGACACAGGAAGTTGCGCAGCGTCCTTCGCTGCGTCTTGCCCGGCGGCAACAATTACCGGAATAAAAATAATGAGCCTGAAAAAAACCTGGGTTAACTTTTATCTGCGCGGACTGGGGAGCGCAGTCATCGCCATGCTGCTTGCCAGCTGCGATAACAGCGCGGCGCAAAACGCCGCACCGCAAGCCCCTGCCGTCAGCGCCGCTGACGTAGTGGTGAAATCCATCAGCCAGTGGGACAGCTTTAACGGCCGAATTGAAGCGGTAGAAAGCGTTCAGCTCCGCCCACGCGTCTCCGGCTACATTGAAAAAGTGAACTACACCGACGGCCAGGAAGTGAAAAAGGGCGAGGTACTATTCACTATCGATGACAGAACCTATCGCGCCGCCCTCAAGCAGGCGCAGGCAACGCTGGCAAGAGCCAAAACACAGGCCAGCCTGGCGCGCAGCGAGGCCAGCCGTACCGACAAATTAATCAACAGCAACGTAGTATCCCGTGAAGAGTGGGAGCAGCGTCGTTCGGCCGCAACCCAGGCGCAAGCCGACATCCAGGCCGCGCAGGCAGCCGTTGATGCCGCTCAGCTTAACCTTGACTTCACCAAAGTGACCGCCCCTATCGATGGCCGCGCCAGCCGCGCGCTGATCACCAGCGGTAACCTGGTGACCGCGGGTGACAGCGCCAGCGTGCTGACAACGGTGGTCTCGCAGAAGACGGTCTACGTCTATTTTGATGTCGACGAATCAACCTATCTTCACTATCAAAACCTCGCCCGCAGCGGCCAGGGGGCGGCCAGCAATCATCTTGCGCTGCCGGTTGAGATAGGTCTCGTTGGTGAGGACGGCTACCCCCATCAGGGAAAAGTGGATTTCCTCGATAATCAGCTAACGCCGAGCACCGGCACTATCCGTATGCGCGCGCTGCTGGATAACAGCCAGCGTCAGTTCATACCGGGCCTGTTTGCCCGCGTGCGCCTGCCGGGCAGCGCCGAATTCCAGGCCACGCTGATCGACGACAAAGCGGTACTGACCGATCAGGACCGCAAATACGTCTATATCGTTGATAAAGAGGGTAAAGCGCAGCGCCGCGATATCAAGCCGGGTCGCCTGGCCGCCGGTTTACGCATCGTCCAGCAGGGGCTGAATCCTGGCGATAAAGTCATCGTCGAAGGATTACAAAAAGTGTTTATGCCCGGAATGCCGGTTAACGCGAAAACCGTGGCGATGACCGCCAGCACTACCCTCAACTGATCCCTTGACCTGAGAATCCGACGCATGGACTTTTCCCGCTTTTTTATCGACAGGCCCATTTTCGCCGCGGTGCTGTCGATTTTGATTTTTATTACCGGGCTCATCGCCATCCCGCTGCTGCCGGTCAGCGAATACCCTGACGTCGTACCGCCGAGTGTACAGGTACGCGCGGAGTATCCGGGTGCCAACCCGAAAGTAATCGCCGAGACCGTGGCGACGCCGCTGGAAGAAGCGATCAACGGCGTTGAAAACATGATGTACATGAAGTCCGTCGCCGGCTCCGACGGCGTGCTGGTTACCACCGTCACCTTCCGCCCGGGCACCGACCCCGATCAGGCGCAGGTTCAGGTACAAAACCGGGTATCGCAGGCCGAAGCGCGTCTGCCGGAAGACGTACGCCGACTGGGGATTACCACCCAGAAACAGTCGCCGACGCTCACCCTGGTGGTGCATCTGTTTTCGCCCAACGGTAAATACGATTCGCTGTATATGCGTAACTACGCCACCTTAAAAGTGAAGGATGAACTGGCGCGCCTGCCCGGCGTCGGCCAAATCCAGATTTTTGGCGCCGGCGAATACGCCATGCGAATCTGGCTGGATCCGAATAAGGTCGCCGCACGTGGCTTGACCGCCTCCGATGTAGTGGCGGCGATGCAGGAGCAAAACGTGCAGGTCTCCGCCGGGCAGCTTGGCGCCGAGCCGCTGCCAAAAGAGAGCGACTTCCTGATCTCGATTAACGCCCAGGGCCGCCTGCACACGGAAGAAGAGTTCGGCAATATCATTCTCAAAACGGCCCAGGATGGTTCGCTGGTCCGTCTGCGCGACGTGGCGCGCATCGAAATGGGGTCGGGCAGCTACGCGCTGCGTTCCCAGCTTAACAATAAAGATGCGGTCGGGATCGGTATCTTCCAGTCGCCGGGGGCCAACGCCATTGATTTGTCGAATGCGGTACGCGCCAAAATGGACGAACTGTCCACGCGTTTCCCGGAAGATATGAAGTGGGCCGCCCCTTACGACCCCACCGTTTTTGTGCGCGACTCCATTCGCGCGGTGGTGCAAACCCTGCTCGAAGCGGTAGTGCTGGTAGTACTGGTGGTGATCCTGTTCCTGCAAACCTGGCGCGCATCGATTATTCCACTGATTGCCGTACCGGTCTCGGTGGTGGGGACGTTCGGTATTCTCTACCTGCTTGGCTTCTCGCTTAACACTCTGAGCCTGTTCGGCCTGGTCCTCGCCATTGGGATCGTGGTGGACGACGCGATTGTGGTGGTGGAAAACGTCGAGCGCAATATCGAGGAGGGGCTCTCCCCTCTGCAGGCGGCGCACCAGGCCATGCGTGAAGTGTCCGGGCCGATTATCGCTATCGCCCTGGTGCTGTGCGCAGTATTCGTGCCGATGGCCTTCCTCTCCGGCGTAACCGGGCAGTTCTATAAACAGTTTGCGGTGACGATCGCGATTTCGACGGTGATCTCGGCCATCAACTCGCTGACCCTCTCTCCGGCGCTGGCGGCCCTGTTGCTGAAGCCGCACGGCGCGCCGAGAGACCTCCCGACCCGGCTTATCGATCGCCTGTTCGGCTGGCTGTTCCGTCCGTTCAACCGCTTCTTCCATCGCAGCTCGCACGGTTACCAGGGGCTGGTTGGCAAAACGCTCGGACGACGTGGCGCCGTGTTTATGGTTTATGTGCTGCTGCTCGGCGCTGCCGGAGTGATGTTTAAAGCCGTGCCGGGCGGGTTTATTCCCACCCAGGATAAGCTCTACCTGATAGGCGGCGTGAAAATGCCGGAAGGTTCTTCGCTGGCCCGCACCGACGCGGTCATCCGTAAGATGAGCGAAATCGGGATGAACACTGAAGGCGTGGATTATGCGGTGGCGTTTCCAGGGCTTAACGCGCTGCAATTCACCAATACGCCGAACACCGGCACGGTATTTTTTGGCCTGAAGCCGTTCGATCAGCGTAAACATTCCGCGGCGGAAATTAACGCCGAGATCAATGCCAAAATCGCGCAAATCCAGCAAGGCTTTGGCTTCTCTATCCTGCCGCCGCCGATTCTCGGCCTCGGCCAGGGTTCCGGTTACTCGCTGTATATTCAGGATCGAGGGGGCTTAGGCTATGGCGCGCTGCAAACGGCGGTGAATACCCTGTCCGGAGCGATCATGCAGACACCGGGGATGCATTTCCCTATTTCAGCCTATCAGGCAAACGTACCGCAGCTGGATGTGCAGGTCGATCGCGACAAGGCGAAAGCGCAGGGCGTCTCGCTGACCGATCTGTTCGGTACGCTGCAAACCTACCTGGGCTCTTCCTATGTGAACGACTTTAACCAGTTCGGCCGAACCTGGCGCGTCATGGCGCAGGCCGACGGGCCGTTCCGCGACAGCGTGGAGGATATTGCTAATCTGCGCACCCGGAATAACCAGGGTGAAATGGTGCCAATCGGCAGTATGGTCAATATCAGCACGACCTACGGGCCGGATCCGGTGATCCGCTACAACGGCTATCCGGCGGCGGATCTGATCGGCGACGCCGATCCTCGGGTGCTCTCTTCCGCTCAGGCGATGAGCAAACTGGCCGCCATGTCCGGCCAACTGTTGCCGAACGGCATGAACATCGAATGGACGGATCTGAGCTTCCAGCAGGCCACCCAGGGCAACACCGCGCTGATTGTCTTCCCGGTGGCGGTGCTGCTGGCGTTCCTGGTGCTGGCGGCGCTGTATGAAAGCTGGACGCTGCCGCTGGCGGTGATCCTCATCGTTCCGATGACGCTGCTCTCCGCCCTGTTTGGCGTCTGGCTCACCGGCGGCGACAACAACGTCTTCGTACAGGTTGGACTGGTGGTGTTGATGGGGTTGGCCTGTAAAAACGCCATCCTGATCGTCGAGTTTGCTCGCGAGCTGGAAATTCAGGGGAAAGGGATCATGGAAGCGGCGCTGGAAGCCTGTCATCTGCGTCTGCGTCCGATCGTGATGACCTCCATCGCCTTTATTGCCGGGACGATCCCGCTGATCCTCGGCCACGGCGCGGGCGCGGAAGTGCGCGGCGTCACCGGGATTACGGTGTTCTCCGGGATGCTGGGCGTGACGCTGTTTGGTCTGTTCCTGACGCCGGTGTTCTACGTCACGCTGCGTAAGCTGGTCACCCGCGGCAAACCGGCACCAGAAGCGCTGCCTGAATAGGCAGCTGCCGACAACAAAAAACCGCCTTCTTTTGAAGGCGGAAACGAATGACAAACCGCTTTTAAACATTGTGCCCGCGTTTTGCCGGGTGGCGGCTGACGCCTGACCCGGCCTACAAAACCCACACTATCAAGCAATAACACAAGCTCTGTTGGCCAACAAAACCCGTACCATCAAGCGATAACACAGTCTCTGTTGGCCAACAAAACCCGTACCATCAAGCGATAACACAGTCTCTGTTGGCCAACAAAACCCACACTATCAAGCAATAACACAAGCTCTGTTGGCCAACAAAACCCGTACCATCAAGCGATAACACAGTCTCTGTTGGCCAACAAAACCCGTACCATCAAGCGATAACACAGTCTCTGTTGGCCAACCCGCACTACCAAGGATGGCACAATCTCTGTAGGCCCTACAAAACCCACGCGACCAAGGATGGCACAGTCTCTGTAGGCCCGCGCAAGCGAAGCGCCGCCGGGCAATGCAAGACGCTCGCGCTTTGCCAACAGCCTGCGCCTTCGGTATGAAGATGGGAATTGGGGGCAAAGCGGTTTTGAACATCGCACTCGCGTTTTGCCGGGTGGCGGCTGACGCCTGACCCGGCCTACAAAACCCACACTATCAAGCAATAACACAAGCTCTGTTGGCCAACAAAACCCTCGCTACCAAGGATGGCACAATCTCTGTAGGCCCGCGCAAGCGAAGCGCCGCCGGGCAATATAAGACACTCGCGTTTATTAACAAGCTACGCCTTCTGAGTGAAGGCGTTTTTTTACGCTGACGGCAGGATTAATGCGCTTTTTTCAGGGTATCCAGTTCCGGTAGCAGATCGCAGCCGCTGGTATCGCCTTTTTTGACCTTTTCCAGCGCGCTTGCCACGGTATGGCGGGCTAATACATCCAGAGAAGCCTGCTCTGCTTCGTCGGCGATAGACTTGAAGTACCAGCAGGCGTTGGCGCTGACCACGCAGCGGGCCGGCACATCGGGCCGCGATGCCCACAGCTTTTTATCTTCAATCACCGACACGTAGATATCGCGCAGGGTGATACTCTCCGCCGGGCGACCAAGGTGAATGGAACCGTTACGTCCCAGCGTGGAGACAATAATACCGTCACGGGTGAGCGGCACCATTAATTTGCGGATAAAGCTCGGATTGGCTTCCAGGCCGTAGGCCAGAATCGCACTCGTCGAACGTTGACCCAACTGCTCCGCCATCGCTACGCTGAGAACCATCTGCAAAGCTGTCGGGAAGCGATAATCTAACATTTTATCTTCCTGGGTTACGGTGAATCTTGTTCTTTTTGGCACCGCAGAGGTGAATAAGCAATGAACAACAATATAACAAATACGGTCATTTTTTTGAAGCAATCTACGCACGACCCGTTGCCTAAAAGACACTTTCCGCACCACACCTGTCGCCAGCCAGGGTATTTAACCGCCCACGTTTATCGCTACAGACGATCCCAGTCCGGCAGCTTGTTGGCGCGCTTACGCCAGGCATGAAACAGCGCCATAAAAAAGCCGAATAAGACCCCGGCGGTCGCGCTGGCGAACAGCGCGCCTGAGGCGCTATAGCCTTCACTTTGCCAGGTGCTGAACCACATAAAAACGCCCCATAAAGGGCCAAACCAGACGGCGAAAAACAGCATATTGAGCCAGAACGGGGCAAACGGCGGCGGCGGCATTTTACCTCCGGCTTTCCAGAAAAGACGCAGCAGCGGAGGCGCATAGTTGCTCCGCCACATCTTTTTCTCTTCCATCAGCGCAAGCGCTTTTTTCTTCTTCTCTTCAAATGCCATCGTTCCGCGCCTGCCTCTGGAGATCAATACTGCCCGTTAAGCGTGCTCAATATTCAGCCACAAGCGCGGAAAAACGGCAATACTCAACATTTGCCGCGCTGCGCTCCGGGGGCGCCAGACTCCCCCCTCAATAGTTCCACTTCGGCCTGGCCACCGTATTCTTCTTCAGCAAATTGCGAAACTCTTTCAGATATGGCTCGTTACTGCGCCCGCGTTTGCAGATCGCCGAAAACGGCGACTGAAAGCCAAATTCATTAGGCAGTAACACCCGCAGCCGGTTCTCTTTGATCCACGGCCAGGCGTAATGCTCAGGGAGATAGCCGATATATTTCCCTGAGAGAATCAGCAGCAGCTGCGCATCGACGGTTTCCACGGTGGCGCTGCCTTTATTGAAACCGCGCCGACGCAGATCGCTGGTATTCCAGTAGCTGCGGGTCACCAGCGGACACTGGCTGATGTGCTCTTTATCGAGCTGGCGGCTGAAAAACATCGGATGAAGATCGCTGCAGTAGAGCCAGTGCTGCTCGCGATAGAGCGGCTCGCTGATAATGTTATGCACCTGGGAGTTGTAGCTGCCGATCGCCAAATCGATATGGTTGTTCAGCACGCCGTTCAGCTGCTCCGCCGGGGTGCGGATAATCAGCTTGATATGCACATGGGGGAACTTATCGCTGAAGCTACGCAGGACCACCGGCAGCGACAGCGCGGTTTCAGTTTCAATCGAGTCCAGCGTTGAGATACAAATCGTGCCGCTGTGCTCGCCTTTCAGCAGCGCCGACTGGCGCTCCAGCTCGTTCAGCTCGCTCAGCACCCGAATCGCCTGCTGTAAAAACTGCTGCCCTTTCTCGGTCAGCGCAAAGCCGCCGCGCCCGCGCTGGCACAGGCTGAACCCCAGTTGCCCTTCCAGCTGAGACATCGCGTTGCTGATTGCCGATACCGAAATACCCAGCTCCTGCTGGGCTCGGTTATAGCTTTCCAGGCGTGCCACCGCCTCAAAAACCTGCAGCTGTCGAATGTTGAGACTGCCGTCGTTGAGCATGATTAGTTCACCAATAAATGAACTAAGTATTTACGCCAGACGATGTAAAGTCCAGCTCATCTTTCGCACTATCTCCCTGTCGAGTATTAGTGTGTCAGATTCAGGAGCTGCAATGGATAACGTCTTTCATCAACCGCAGGGTGGCAACGAGATGCCACGTTTTGGCGGCCGCGCAACGATGATGCGCCTGCCATTTATTGAAAATTTACAGGGACTTGATGCGGCATTCGTCGGCATCCCGTTAGACATCGGTACTTCTCAGCGATCCGGCACCCGCTACGGGCCGCGCTATATCCGCGCCGAATCGGTGATGATTCGCCCCTATAACATGGCAACCGGGGCGGCACCTTTCGAATCGCTGTCGGTGGCCGACATTGGCGACGTACCGATAAATACCTACAACCTGCTCAAATCGGTGCAGATTATCGAGGATTACTACACCGATTTGAATAGTTTCCCGCTAATCCCGCTGACCCTAGGCGGAGATCACACCATCACCCTGCCGATCCTGCGCGCCCTGACTAAAAAACATGGTCCGGTTGGCCTGATTCATGTCGATGCGCATACCGATACCAATGATGAAATGTTCGGGGAAAAAATCGCCCACGGCACCACCTTCCGCCGCGCCGTAGAAGAGGGTCTGCTGGATCTCAAACGGGTAGTGCAGATTGGTCAGCGTGCCCAGGGTTACGCCGCCGGCGACTTCCAGTGGGGCGTTGACCAGGGTTTTCGTCTGGTACAGGCGGAGCAGTGCTGGCACAAGTCTCTCGCCCCGCTGATGGCTGAAGTCCGCCAGCAGATGGGCAATGGCCCGGTCTATCTCAGCTTCGATATCGACAGCCTCGACCCTATCTGGGCGCCCGGTACCGGCACGCCAGAAGTTGGCGGCCTGACATCTATTCAGGCGCTGGAAATCGTCCGCGGCTGCCGCGGCCTGAACCTGATTGGCTGCGATCTGGTCGAGGTCTCACCGCCTTATGACATCAGCGGCAACACCTCCCAGTTGGCGGCAAACCTGCTGTACGAAATGCTCTGCGTCCTGCCCGGCGTGAAATATCCATAGGGGATTCGGCTCATGCAACTCACGATTTTTCGTACGCTTTGGGGCGTCACCACCCCGTGGCAGCAAACGGTCAGCGAGCTGAAAAGCGTCGGCTGCGGCGGCATCGAAGCGCGCGTACCGCTGACCCCGGAAGAGCAGCAGACGCTGGCCCGACGCCTGCAGGAATCTGCGCTGGAGTATATCGCTATCGTGTTCAGCGGCGGCGGCGTGATCCCAGCTCAGGCCGACACGCCCCGGCAGCATCTTGAACGCCTGAAAGGTCGTTTTGATGACGCCAAAGCGCTGAACCCGCGCTTCGTTAATCTGCTGGCCGGTAACGACCGCTGGCCGCTGGCGCAGCAGGTGGATTTCCTCGGCAAGGCCCACGAACTGGCGGCGACCTATGAGCTGACCTGCAGCTTTGAGACCCATCGCGCCACCTCGCTGTATAGCCCGTGGCTGACTCTCGAGATTATCCAGCAGCTGCCGCAGTTGCGGTTTACCGCCGACATCAGCCACTGGCTTGTGGTGAGCGAGCGTCTGCTGGATGACCCCTGCGATGATTTCAGCGCGTTTATCGACCGCGTACACCACATTCAGGCCCGCGCCGGTTACGACCAGGGGCCACAGGTGCCCCATCCGGCGGCCCCGGAATATCAGGCTGCGCTGCAGTTTCAGCAGCGTTTCTGGCAGCAAATCTGGCACTCGCAGCGCCGACGCGGGTATCAGCACACCACGCTGACGCCCGAGTTCGGCCCCGACGGCTATCTGCATCATCTGCCGTTCACCAACGTCCCGGTGGCCGACCTGTGGTCGCTGAATGCGTGGATGGCTACACATGAACAGCAGCATTTTGCCGAGTTTTTATCGTTAACCGAAAAGGAACTGCAGAAATGAGCGTTGCGAAAAGTTCTTTCACTGAATTACCGACCATCGATATTGGCGACCTGACCAGCAGCAGTCTGGCAAAGCGCCAGGCCGTCGCTGATGCGATTGGCAAAGCGGCGCGCGAAGTCGGCTTTTTCTATATCACCGGTCACGGTATTGCCCCTGAACTGATCGCTGGCATCCGCGCGGCGGCCAAAACGCTCTTCGCCCTGCCGATGGAACAAAAGATGCAGTACTACATTGGCCATTCGCGCAGCCATAAAGGCTACGTCCCCGAAGGCGAAGAGATTTACGGCTCCGGCAAACCGGACCATA
Organism: Raoultella sp. T31; assembly: GCF_002806725.1. NCBI lineage: Bacteria > Pseudomonadati > Pseudomonadota > Gammaproteobacteria > Enterobacterales > Enterobacteriaceae > Klebsiella > Raoultella sp. T31. The sequence goes on along the minus strand of NZ_PIBO01000038.1, from coordinate 43,967 downwards.
AAGAGGCGTTCGATATTGGTTTCCAGGCGGCGGACGACCATCCGTTTGTGCTGGCCGGCACGCCGCTGATTGGTGCCAACGAGTGGCCGGAACTGGCGGAATTTCAATCCCGGGTACTGGCCTACTATGACGCGGTTTTCGCCCTCGGCCATCGCCTGTTTGACGCCTTCGCCCTCGCCCTTGGCCTGCCGGAAGGATATTTCAAGGCGCTGGTGACCTGCCCGCCGTCCAAGCTGCGCCTGATTCACTACCCCTTTGATGCCAGCGCCGAGGATGTTCCCGGTATTGGTGCACACACCGATTACGAGTGCTTCACCCTGCTGCTCGCCGACCAGCCGGGCCTGGAAGTGCTGAACGAAGAAAGCGTCTGGATCGATGCGCCGCCGGTGAAGAGCGCCGCCGGTGAAGAGGCTTTCGTGATCAATATCGGCGACATGCTGGAAGTATTAAGCGCTGGCACATTTGTTGCTACAGCCCACCGTGTTCGCAAGGTACCGCAGGAACGCTACTCCTTCCCGCTGTTTTTCGCCTGCGATTACCACACGCTGATCCGGCCGTTGCCCAATTTTTTAGCCGCCGGGGAAGCCAGCGACTACCAGGAATTAAGCATTGGCGAGCATATGTGGAGCCAGGCGCTGCAAACCTATCGCTACCTGCGTGAGAAAGTCACCCGCGGCGAACTACAGCTTCCGGAGCGCGCCCGCGGCACCCACACCTTTGGTCACCTGAAGAAACAAGCACAGCAAAAAACCGTTAATAACCCGTGAGGATACATGATGAAAAAAAACCTTAAGACGCTCTCGCGCCGTGTGGCTTTGGGCATCGCCGTCGCCGCTTGCTTTTCTCCGCTGACCCAGGCAGCTGAACTGCTGACCGATGGCGTCTTCAAAGTCGGCATGGAGGTCACCTATCCGCCGTTTGAATCCTATGACAGCAACAACAACATCGTTGGCCTCGATCCGGAGTTTGCCGCGCTGATTGCCGAACAGCTAAAAGCGAAGCCGCAGCTGATCGACACCAAATTCACCAGTCTGATTTTAGGCATCGGCAAGAAATATGACGCGGTGATATCCGGCATGTACGTCACGCCGGAGCGCCTGAAACAGGCCGATGCGATCCCTTACGCCCTGTCCGGCGCGTCGATCATTGCCCTCAAGAGCAGCACGATTCAACCCAAAACGGAAGACGAGCTCTGCGGCGTCAAGGTGGGACTGCAACAGGGCACCGCCTGGGTCGCCAGCCTGAAAAATCACTCCGATGAATATTGCCTGAAGAACGGCAAGCCGGCGATCGGCATTCAGGAGTTCCCGACGGCGCCGGAAGCCTCGCAGGCCCTGCTATCGAAAAACATTAACGCGCAGTTAGAAATCGCCCCGGCGGCGCAAATCATTGTCGATAAGAGTCGTGGTCGCCTGGCTATCAGCTCCACGCGGCTGGTCTACCCGTTGCCGCTGGGTATTTATATTGCGAAAGGAAATAACGAACTGGCGGCCGCCATTAAATCAACATTAGCCACCTTAAAAGCCAATGGAAAATATGACGCCATTATCAAGAAATACAATTTAGGGCGCATCGATTAAATACAATAAAGCACATGAGCAACAGGAGTTAGTATGGAGTTCGATTGGGGATACTTTTTCTCATTATTTAGCGTTGGGGCATTCTGGCAGGCGTGTGTCACCGTCATTGTCGTCAGCTCATTGTCCTGGTTTATTGGCCTGGTGTTAGGATTTTTGTTAGCCTGCGCGAAACTCTCCGGCCCGCGCTGGTTAAAGGTTCCCGTCGAACTCTATATTTGGTTTTTCCGCAGCGTGCCGTTAATGGTGCTGCTGGTCTTTGTCTATAACCTGCCGCAGCTCTTCCCGGCCACGCAGCCGCTGCTCGGTATTCCGTTTATTGCCGGATTAGTGTCGATGACCGTGACCGAAGCCGCCTATATGGCGGAAATCCATCGCGGCGGATTAATGTCGGTAGCGAAAGGACAAAGCGAAGCCGGCCACGCATTAAGTTTCAGCTTTATTGGCATTCAGCGCTTAATTATTATTCCGCAGGCGTTTCGTATTTCGTTACCTACGCTGATTAATGAATACATCACGATTATTAAGCTCAGCTCAATATTATCGGTTATTTCACTTCCGGAGCTGCTGCTCACCGGCCAGCGCCAGTATGCGCAAAATTTCCTCGTCATGGAGACGCTGCTGGCGGTCGCGGTCTACTACGTCATGGTGGTGACGGTCTTCACCTGGCTGTTCCGGGCGCTGGAGAATATGCTGGATATTCAGCAAAAGCGCCCGCAGACCTTCAACGACGCCGAGTGTGAAGCCCTGCGTCAGTCGCTGAAGGCACCGCAGCCTACGGCAAAAGCCGAACCCACCAGCGGCAGCCCGCCGGCGCTCGATCTGCGCGCCATCGAGAAATCCTGGGGCCAGCATCAGGTACTGAAAGGTATCGACCTGAAAGTCGAAAACGGTCAGGTCATCAGCATTATCGGGCCGTCGGGGTCCGGTAAAACCACCCTTATCCGCACCATTAACGCGCTGGAAAGCATTGATGCCGGGGAGATCGTGCTCTATGGCGAAGATTACCTTAAGGGCGCGGCGATCGTGGATAAACCGCAGATGCGCGCCGGCGTGCGGCGTATCGGAATGGTTTTCCAGAGTTTCAATCTGTTCCCTCACCGCACGGTGCTCGATAACGTCATGCTCGCCCCGCAGTATCACAAGCTGGTTGAGCCGCAGGCGGCCAGAGAGCAGGCCCTCTATCTACTGGATCGCGTCGGCCTGCTGGCCCATGCCGAAAAATACCCCTGGCAGCTTTCCGGCGGCCAGCAGCAGCGCGTCGCCATCGCCAGGGCGCTGGCGTTAAAACCGGACATCATGTTGTTTGACGAACCCACCTCGGCGCTGGATCCCGAGTTGGTAGGGGAAGTGCTGAAGGTGATTCAGTCTCTTGCCCGCGAAGGGATGACGATGCTGATCGTCACCCATGAGATGGACTTCGCTTTATCCATCTCTGACCGGGTGGTGATGATGGAAAACGGCGTCGTGGCGAGCGATGTGCCTCCGCAGCGCATCCGCAACGGCGCGGCAGACCCGGCGCTGAGCCGCATACGTGAATTTATGGGAGTGCAATAAATGACGACTGAACGTGAACTACGCCAGGATCTGGCTGCCGCCTACCGGCTTGCGGCGCTGTTTGGCTGGGAAGATACGCTGTATACCCACTTTTCCGTGCGCCTGCCGGGCGACGGCGAGCCGCGGTTTCTGATTAACCCGTTCGGCATGATGTTCGATGAGGTGACGGCGAGTAATCTCATCGTCGTCGATATGCAGGGAAAGGTCGTGGAGGGCCACGCTCCGGCCAACTCGGCTGGCTTTACCATCCACAGCGCGGTACATATGGCGCGGGAAGATGCGCATTGCGTCATCCATACCCATACGCTGCCGGGCATGGCGGTCGCCGCCTGTGAACAGGGATTGTTACAGCTTAACCAGATCAGCACCGAGTTTTATCAGCGCGTCGGCTACCACCCGTATGAGGGCGTCGCCTTTGACCTCGACGAGCGCGAGCGAATCCAGCGTTCGCTCGGAAATCATATCGCCATGATTTTGCAAAGCCACGGCCTGCTGTCGGTGGGGCGCACCGTCGCCGATGCGTTTTACATCATGTACTACCTCAACCGCGCCTGCGAAATTCAAATGGCCTGCGCACAGCTCGCTCCGCTCAGCGCCATCCACACCATTCCTGCGCACCTGAGCCAGCACGCCTGCGAACAGCTGATGGGCGTGGAACATGAACGCCAACTGGTCTGGCAGGCGTGGTTGCGCCGCCTGAACCGTCTCGACACTTCTTACAAAGACTAACGCCTATGCCAAACCTGACTATCGTTGTCGATTGCAATGACCAGAACTATGCCCGCGAGATTTGCGAAGCGCTGCAGCTGTTCCCGGACGTAACCGCGGTCCTGCCCGAACATCCGGCGGCACGCAGCGCAGAATATGCCAGCTGCTGGTTTCCCGATGCCAGCCTGCTGACCCGTTCGCCGGCGTTAAAATTAATTCAGGCCGCCTCGGCCGGGGTAGACCATCTCCCCGATAACCTGTTCGCCAGTTCTGTTCCGCTGTGCCGGGTGGTGGATGAGGATTTCCGCCACGGGATGTTCGAGTACGCGCTGTGGGGCGTGCTGTGGTTCCAGCGCAATTTCGATCGCGCGCTGGCGCACCAGCGTGAGCGCGTATGGAAGATTTATCCGCAGCGGGCCGCCGCCGACTTTCGTATTGGCGTGATGGGACTTGGCGAAATCGGCGGCTACATCGCCACCCGCCTCGCCGGGCTGGGGTATCACGTTTCCGGCTGGGCGCGCAGTGAGAAACAGCTCCCCGGCGTCCGGTGCTATCACGGCGATGCGCAGGCCGGTGAATTTTTTGCTGAGCTGGATGCGCTGATCAACGTTCTGCCGCTCACCGAACAGACCCGTGGTATTCTCGCCCAGCCGCTGCTCGACCAGCTTCCCACAGGCGCCGTGTTAATCAACTGCGGACGCGGCGAACATATGGTGAATCACGATATTCTGCAGGCGCTGGATAGCGGTCGACTGGCGGGCGCAGTGCTGGATGTCTTCCCCGTCGAACCCCTGCCGCAGGATGACCCGCTCTGGCAGCATCCGCAGGTGGTCATCACCCCCCATATGGCCTCGATCGCCCCGGCGCAGGTGATTGCCCGCCAGTTGCTGGAGAACATTCACCGCCAGCAACGCGCGCTGCCGCTGCACAATCTGGTGGATAAACAGCGGGGCTATTAACCCCTGCGCTGCCGATTCCCCGCCCGGCATCCGCCATCAGCTGCTACGCTTAATGGTCTGTCTGACAACACATTAAGGCCGGAGTTATGAAAATTGATCTTTCGGGGAAAGTTGCGCTGGTGACCGCATCCACGGCCGGGATTGGCTTTGCTATCGCCAAAGGGCTAGCGGCCAGCGGCGCGGAGGTGGTGGTGAACGGGCGCAGCGAGCGTAGCGTCAACGAGGCTATCGCTCGCCTGCAAAACGAGGTACCCGGTGCCAGGCCGCGAGCTGCCGTTGCCGACCTCAGCGGTGGCGAAGGGGTCGCGCAGCTCCTGCAAGCGGTAAACGGCGTCGATATCCTGGTCAATAACGCCGGGATTTATGGCCCGCTGGATTTCTACGACACCGACGATGGCACCTGGGAAAGTTACTGGCAGACCAACGTCATGTCCGGCGTACGGCTGTCGCGTGCGCTGCTGCCGGCGATGGTGCAAAAAGGCTGGGGCCGGGTGGTGTTCATCTCTTCGGAATCGGCGCGCAACATTCCGGCGGACATGATCCACTATGGCGTGACCAAAACCGCCCAGCTGTCGCTGGCGCGCGGGCTGGCGAAATTTGTAGCCGGTAGCGGCGTGACGGTGAACAGCGTGCTGCCCGGCCCGACGATTTCCGATGGTTTTGCCGAAATGATGAAAGACGAGGTAGCGAAAACCGGTAAACCGCTGGACCAGCTCGCCAAAGAGTTTGTGATGACCCATCGCCCCAGCTCGGTTATTCAGCGGGCGGCATCGGTTGATGAAGTGGCGAATATGGTGGTGTACGTCTGCTCGACCCAGGCCTCCGCCACCTCCGGCGCGGCGCTGCGCGTCGATGGCGGCGTGGTAGATGATATTGTCTGACCGCTTAGCGCCCGCCCGCTGACTCGCGGTCGGGCTTGTTGGCCGGACGTTAACCGATGTCATTGCGCACTGACTGCCAGCATCCATGGCGTTAAGCGCCTTGTGCCGTTGCGCGTGGGCAAACGACCCGCTGTTCCTGGAACCAGCGATTTAGGGCCGAAAACCAAGCGCTGATTTCCGCTCGCCGGCACCTACTCGTGAATCTTCCATTTTTGTTTGAGGATATTTTTATCCTGGCTGTCCAGCCAGTGGTTCACCTTCTCCAGCAGCGGCTGATTATCTTTGTTCATCATATAGACTTTAAAACTGGCGGTGCCCGGGAAGGGTTTATCCGTCGCCACGCAGAAAACGCCGGGTTCTTTGTTCTGGTAATAGACGCCTTCAATCAGGTCGGTAACCATCATATCGGCGGTTTTCTGGCGTAACGCCTCAAGATTATCGACGTTATTTTTGACCCTGATAATCTGCGCATGTTTGAGATGAGCATCGACGTAGCTCTGGTTGGTGCCGCCCGGGTTAACAATCACTTTCACATTGGGGCGGTCGATCTTTTCCAGGCTGCCGAGTGCCGGGGCCGCCATACAGTTCGCCAGGGCTATCTTACCGTTTGCCACCACCGGATGGCTGAGGGCGAAATCTTTTGCCCGCTCCGGGGTTTCCGTGACCCCGCCCATCGCAATATCAAACTTATCGGCCTTCAGATCGCTGGAAAGCGTCGGCCAGCTGGTCAGCACAAAGCTGACTTTTAGCCCCAGCTTCTGCCCCAGATCCTTTGCCATATCCACGTCGTAACCGCGCAGCTCACCCGCTGCGTTGTGGAACGCCAGCGGCGCATAGTCGCCCGGAACGCCCACTTTCAATTCGCCGCTTTGTTGAATCGCCTGCAGATCCCGCGCCTGGCTCGCGCAGGCAAGGCTCGCGAGTACCAGGGCCAGACAGACCTTTAAGTTCATACCCTCATCCTTATTAATACGTGCGTTGTTGAAGAGGTTGCGCGATTTTGCCGCGCGTTATCCCCGGCTCATTTGTTGCACAAATTACGGCGTTGTTAATCGTATGTTTTATTTTTGTGATGCACAACCAGGAAGCGTTGCACTTTCTTTGTGCATATTTTGGCGAAAATATACGCTCATGGTTCGCCTGCCTCGCGCATTTCCCCAGTGATAGCGCAAAAAACGGTTTTCCGGAATAGCTGGCATGCATCGTGCTTTGTTAGTTGAGTAACACAATACGGGTTCATGAGAGATAAATCTCATTGAGAGGCGGGTATGAACGATAACTCCAGGCTGTTTCGCACCATCGAGTCGATATTTAGCCAGCTGACGCCAAGTGAAAAACGCATCGGCAGCTGGCTGCTGAGCCATCGGGAACATATCCCTTATGAAACGGCCGATAGCATCGCGCTGGCAACCGGCACCAGCGGGATCACCGTCGGCCGCTGCCTGCGTAAACTCGGCTATCGCAACCTCGACGATGTCAAAAACGGTCTGAAAGAACATACCCCGGCGCCCTATAAACACTGGGGCGTCATCGACCGCCTCGACTCCTGGGCGCAACAGCAAACCCAGCCCGATCGCGCCAGCCTGTCGCTACAGATGGAGCTGGATGCGATCCGCTATGTCTATCAGCTGGCGCAGGAAGAGACCTTCGCCCGGGTCAGCAGGCGGATCGCCCAGGCCGATGCGGTGATGGTGCTCGGGATCCAGTCCACCCGGGGCCTCGCCAACAGCTTTTTTAGCCATCTCGAATACCTGCGCCCGCGCGTGACCTATGCCGACGGCAGCTCCGGTAGCTGGCTGGAGTCGCTGAACTCCGAATATGAACATCCTTACATCATCCTGACCGATACCCGCGCCTATTCCAGCACCGCGCGCCAGTTCTGTCGGGTTGCCGCCGAGCGGCATATTGCCACCGCGCTGGTCACCGATATCTGGTGTCCGTGGGCCCGCGATTATCCGGTCGATCTGCTGCAGGTCAAAACCGATACCGGCCATTTTTGGGACTCCCTTGCCCCCATCAGCTGTCTTTTCAACCTGCTGCTCTCCGCGGTCGTCGAGCAACTCGGGCCGTCGCTGTCGCGTCGGCTGGCCGAAAACCGGGCGCTGCAGCAGGAATTTGGTCAATTTGAACGTGAATAAGCGCCTGCGCGTCAGGCTTCAGGACAGGAAACAATAAATGAATCAGCAACTCACCCTGGTCGATATCAGCGCGCGCTTTCCGGCTCTGCCTGTCGATCTCAAATATGCCAGCGCCGATAACATTACCGGCCAGCCCATTTATAGCGAAGCCCGCTGCCTGCTGCACCCGGATGCGGCGGCGGCGCTGGAGAAGTCGCTGCGCATCGCGCAGCTGGCGGGTCTGAACCTGCTGGTGTTCGATGCCTATCGTCCGCAGCAGGCGCAGCAGCGCCTGTGGGACGCCTGTCCGAACCAGGACTACGTGGTGCCGATTGCGCTGGGTTCGAACCACAGCCGCGGTACCGCTATTGATGTGACGTTAATCGACGAAAACGGCCAGCCGCTGGATATGGGCACCGCCTTCGATGAGATGGACGATCTCTCTCACCCTTATCACCCGGCGGTTCCCCAGGCCGCCCAGCGTAATCGCCTGCTGTTGAACGCCATTATGTTTGGCGGCGGCTTTAAGGGTATTTCCACGGAATGGTGGCACTTCGAATTACCGGATGCGGCCGGTTATCCGCTCCTTGATGATGTTTTCACCTGCCTGTCCCCCGCTCACCCTGACGGAGTCATGCCATGAATATGAGTCGCACTTCTCTCACCGGTTTTCGCCCGCTGCTGCTGGCCGTTGCGCTGGCGGCGGCTATCGCCCCGGCTTATGCTGCCGTGCCCAAAGATATGCTGGTCATCGGTAAAGCCGCCGATCCGCAGACGCTCGACCCGGCCGTCACCATTGATAATAACGACTGGACGGTCACCTACCCGGCCTATCAGCGGCTGGTCAAATACAAAACCCAGGACGGGAAAGGCTCAACGGATGTCGAGGGCGACCTGGCCGAAAGCTGGCAGGTCTCTGATGACGGCAAAACCTGGACCTTTTCGCTGCGCAAAAACATGCTGTTTGACGACGGTACGCCGGTCACCGCCGAAGCGGTAAAGCTCTCTTTCGAACGCCTGATGCGCATTAAGCAGGGGCCTTCCGAAGCCTTCCCGAGCGGGCTGAAAATTGAGGCCGTGGATCCCGCCACGGTGCGCTTCACCCTGCCGGACTCATTCGCCCCGTTCCTCCACACCCTGGCCAATGACGGCGCGTCGATTATCAACCCGGCGGTCCTGAAGGCCAACGCCGGCGATGATGCCCGCGCCTGGCTGGCGGAACACACCGCCGGCTCGGGAGCCTATATGCTGCAGCGCTGGCAGAAAGGCCAGCAGCTGGTGCTGGTACCCAACCCGCACTTCAGCGGCGCGAAGCCGGCCTTTAAGCGGGTGACGGTGAAGATTATTGGCGAAAGCGCCGCTCGCCGTCTGCAGCTGACCAAGGGCGATGTGGATATTGCCGATGCGCTGCCGGTCGACCAGTTTGCGGCCCTGAAGAAACAGGATAACGTGGCGGTGTATGACTATCCGGCGTTGCGCGTGACCTACCTGTATCTCAATAACAGCAAGGCGCCGATGAATCAGGTCGATTTACGTCGCGCCGTCTCCTGGGCCACCGATTATCAAGGGATGGTCAGCGGCATTCTCGGCGGCAACGGCAAACAGATGCGCGGCCCGATTCCCGACGGCATGTGGGGCTTTGACCCGAGCGCAATGCAGTATTCCCTTGATCTGGATAAAGCCAAAGCCGCGCTGGCGAAAGTCAGCGATAAGCCGAAAACCCTGTCGTTCCTCTACTCGGATAACGACCCGAACTGGGAGCCGATCGCGCTCTCCACCCAGGCGAATCTGCAAACCCTCGGCATCCAGGTGAAGCTGGAAAAACTGGCCAACGCCACCATGCGCGAGCGCGTTGGCAAAGGGGATTACGATATCGCCATCGGCAACTGGAGCCCGGATTTCGCCGACCCCTATATGTTCATGAACTACTGGTTCGAGTCGGATAAGAAAGGGTTGCCGGGCAACCGTTCGTTCTATGCCAATCCGCAGGTTGACGCGCTGCTCAAACAGGCGGTCGCCACTACCGACCAGACAGAACGCACCCGGGATTATCAGGCGGCGCAGAAAACCGTTATCGATGAGGCCGCCTACGTCTATCTGTTCCAGAAAAACTACCAGGTGGCGATGAACAAAGAGGTCAAGGGCTTCGTCTTCAACCCGATGCTTGAGCAGATTTTCAATATTGCCGATATGCATAAGTAGCGCATCTTAACCTTGTCATGCCGGGCCGTCGCGGGCCCGGCAGAGGGCGTCATCATGAGTTTCTGGGGTTTAATTCGACAACGCAGTTGGGGGCTGGTCCTCGTCGTCGCCGGCGTCTGCGTGATCACCTTTATTATTTCGCACCTCATTCCCGGCGATCCGGCGCGCCTGCTGGCAGGCGATCGCGCGAGCGACGAAATCGTCCGCCATATCCGCCAGCAGCTGGGGCTGGATTTACCGTTATGGCAGCAGTTTTTTCATTATGTCAACGCCCTGCTGCACGGCGATCTCGGGACCTCTATCCGCACCGGTCGCCCGGTACTGGAAGATTTAAAGACCTTTTTCCCGGCGACCCTCGAACTGGCAATCTGCGCCCTGTTTATCGCGCTGGTGGTCGGCATTCCGCTGGGAGTGCTCTCGGCGGTGTATCGCAACCGCTGGACCGATCACCTGGTTCGCCTGATGGCGCTGACCGGAATCTCTACCCCGGCGTTCTGGCTGGGGCTGGGAGTGATTGTCCTGTTTTACGGCAAGCTGGACTGGCTGCCCGGCAGCGGACGTCTTGACGACTGGTTTGATCCGCCGACCCGCGTGACCGGTTTCTATCTGATCGACGCGCTGCTGGAGGGCAACATCGACGTGTTCTTTAACGCGTTGCAGCATCTGATTCTGCCGGCGAGCACCCTGGCCTTCGTCCATCTGGGGATTGTCGCCCGGCAAATTCGCTCCGCGATGCTGGAGCAGCTGAGTGAAGATTACATCCGCACCGCGCTGGCCAGCGGCCTGACGAAATGGACCATCGTGATGCGCTATGCGCTGCCTAACGCGCTGATTCCGTCGGTCACGGTGCTGGGGCTGGCGCTGGGCGATCTGCTGTACGGCGCGGTGCTGACCGAAACCGTCTTTGCCTGGCCCGGAATGGGCGCCTACGTCGTCTCTTCTATTCAGGCGCTCGATTTCCCCGCGGTGATGGGCTTCGCCGTGGTGGTGTCCTTTGCTTACGTGCTGGTCAACCTGCTCGTCGACCTGCTCTATTTATGGATAGACCCGCGCATGGGTCGGGGAGAAAACTAAGTGATGATGACCCAGGAACGCCCCGGCGCGATCGAAAAAACCCGCCGCAACACCGTGTGGAAGCGCCGTCTGTGGCTGGTGCGCAAAAGCCCGCTGACGCTGATCGGCGGTGCCATTATGCTGATCATGCTGTTTCTGATGATCTTCTCGCCGTGGCTGGTACCGCACGATCCCAACGCTATCGATCTCACCGCCCGCCTGCAGGCACCGTCGCTGTCCCACTGGTTCGGTACCGACGAGGTCGGTCGCGATCTGTTCAGTCGGGTGCTGATCGGCAGCCGGCAATCGATCGCCGCCGGTCTGGCGGTGGTGCTGATCGCCGGGATCAGCGGTTCGCTGCTGGGCTGCCTTTCCGGCGTGCTCGGCGGGCGCAGCGATGCGCTGATCATGCGGCTGATGGATATCATGCTGTCGATCCCTTCGCTGGTGCTGACGATGGCGCTGGCCGCCGCGTTAGGCCCGAGCTTATTCAACGCCATGCTGGCGATCGCTATTGTGCGCATTCCGTTTTATGTCCGCCTGGCGCGGGGACAGACGCTGGTAGTGCGCCAGCACAGCTTCGTCGAAGCTTCGCTGACCTTCGGCGCCTCCCGCTGGCACCTGATCAGCTGGCATATTTTACGCAACGCCCTGCCGCCGCTGGTGGTGCAGGCATCGCTGGATATCGGCAGCGCCATTCTGATGGCGGCGACGCTAGGGTTTATCGGCCTCGGCGCGCAGCAGCCCACCGCCGAGTGGGGCGCGATGGTGGCGAACGGCCGCAACTACGTTCTCGATCAGTGGTGGTACTGTGCCTTTCCGGGGGCGGCGATCCTGATCACCGCCGTCGGTTTTAATCTGTTTGGCGATGGGATCCAGGATTTACTGGATCCGAAGTCCGGAGGACGCAACGCATGAGTAACCGGGTTCTGACAATCGACAATGTCCGTTTGAGCTTCCCGGTCTACCAGGGGGAAGTACATGTACTGAACGCGGTCTCTCTGCATATCGACCGCGGCGAAATTGTGGGCGTGGTGGGCGAGTCGGGGTCCGGCAAATCCGTCACCGCCATGCTGGCGATGCGTCTGCTGCCGCCGGGAAGCTATCAGATTCACAGCGGCCAGGTGACGCTGATGGGTCACGATATTCTCAAAGCATCGGAAAAAGAGATGCGCGACATCCGCGGTCGGCGGGTGGCGATGATTTTTCAGGAGCCGATGACCGCGCTGAATCCAACGCGGCGGATCGGCAAGCAGATGGTCGACGTGATTCGTCAGCATCGCCCCCTCTCCGCCCGCGAAGCGCGCGCCAGGGCGGTGGCGCTGCTGGCGGATATGCAGATAGCCGATCCGCAGCGGGTGATGGAACGCTACCCTTTCGAACTGTCCGGCGGGATGCGCCAGCGGGTGATGATCGCCATCGCCTTTTCCTGCGAGCCCGACCTGCTGATTGCCGATGAACCGACCACCGCGCTGGACGTGACCGTTCAGCGCCAGGTACTGCGCCTGCTAAAACAGAAAGCGCTGGCGACAGGCACCGCGGTACTGTTTATCAGCCACGATATGGCGGTGGTTTCACAGGTCTGCGATCGGCTGTACGTCATGTATGCCGGCGCGGTGATTGAAAGCGGATTCACTCAGCAGGTGCTGCACCATCCTCTGCATCCCTACTCCGTTGGCCTGCTCGACAGCGCCCCGGATAACGGCGAGCCGCGATCGCTGCTGCGCTCGATTCCCGGCACGGTGCCGAATCTGGCGCGATTACCGGGCGGCTGCGCCTTTCGCGAACGCTGCTTTGCCGCTGGCGAGGGCTGCGGCATCACCCCGGTGCTCCGCCCGATAGAACAGACCGGGCAGCAGGCGGCCTGCTGGTACCCGCAACGGGAGAAAACGCATGTCTGAGATGCTGCTGAAACTGCACGATGTTCATCTTAACTTCCCGGCGCGCAAGAACTGGCGCGGCAAGGTCGTCGAACGCGTCTATGCGCTGAACGGTCTGGATATGGCGGCCTGGCGCGGCGAAACGCTGGGCATCGTCGGCGAATCTGGCTGCGGAAAAAGCACCCTCGCTAAGCTGCTGATGGGCATGCTTAAACCCTCTCACGGCCAGTTTGAACGCGCGACGGCATCCGGCGGCGGGCGTATGCAGATGGTGTTTCAGGATCCGCTCTCCTCGCTGGATCCGCGGCTCCCGGTGTGGCGCACCATCACCGAGCCGGTGTGGATCCAGTCGCGCCCCAGTGAACAGGCCCGGCGCCTTCTGGCGGAGCAGCTGGCGTTGCAGGTCGGTATCCGCCCGGAGTATCTCGACCGCTTACCGCACGAGTTTTCCGGCGGCCAGCGCCAGCGCATCGCCATTGCCCGCGCGCTGTCGGCAAAGCCGGATATTATCGTGCTGGATGAGCCGACCTCGGCGCTGGATATTTCGGTACAGGCGCAGATCCTCAATCTGCTGGTCGAGCTGCAAAAGCAGCAGAACCTGACCTATATCCTGATTTCGCATAACGTTTCCGTAGTACGCCACATGAGCGATCGCATCGCCGTGATGTATCTCGGGCAAATCGTCGAGACGGGCGAGGCGCGTCAGGTCCTCGATAACCCGGCCCATCCCTATACCCGGCTTTTGATGGACTCGGTGCCGCGTATCGGCTCGGCGCTGGGCGAAGCGCCGCGCAACACGGAATTACCCGGCAACCGCCATCTGCCCGAGGGCTGTTACTTCCGCGATCGCTGCCCGTTCGCCGGTGCGGGTTGTGAGAAACCGCAGCCGCTACGCCCGCTCGGCAACGGGAGCGTCACCCGCTGCTGGCAGGCAGAAGCGCTGGCCGGTCAGCCGCTTACCGCCGGGGAGGCCCGCTAGTTGTATTCGAGCGCGAAGGTCGCCAGAGCGTTAGCCCGCCCGGGCGTCACGGTATCTCCCGTTTGCACGTATCGGGCGGTGAAGTTGATGCTTTCGGCCGCGGCGGCGCTACTGGCGGTAATGTGTTTCAGCACCGGCAGATGACTGGAGACATTCATTTTCACATCGCTTCCGGCGGACGGCGCCGGGGCGAAACAGAGGCGGCGTGACAATAAAAGACACCTTACCTTCACACCTCTTTTAGTAAAGCTGGTTCTCTTCAACCTCATCCTTTTCCTGATACTTCACGCATTTTCTTATCATTTCTTCATTTATAGCGACGGTATTCACCCAGTAACCCCGTGCTTAAAAGTGATGTCCCCACAACCTGTTCCTCCGCAGTTAGGGAAATTGACTGAACACGTTTTGCCCTTCAACTCCCCTGGCACAGTCGAAATAGAAAGACGTGGCGGGACTTTTACCAGTAAATAAACATGAGCAATCTGGACATTCCGCTCGACCACTTCTCTCCCGAGCTGTTCACTTGATCCTTATTTGCCCGTAAACCTCTTTGCCTGCATTGTTCCTGAGGATGCGAAATCGGTACCTGGGTGTCCATACGATATGATATGGGCAATACCAGAGCACATGAGATGCTTTCTGGAATCGACTCAGGGTTAAATCTTTATCAGTTATGGGATAACAGATTCGGATTTTCCCATGCTTAGCATTATTGGCAGAGCCATCTTATTGCTGCTCACCTCCCCAGGAGATGGTGTCCATGCAGGGATAAAAAAACCCGCGACCTTATGCCTGGGTCGCGGGTTTTGTCAGACGGACAGGGGCGGATAATGGCGCGCCCGGTTAAAACAGTCCTAACGGCGCGGTACCGTAGCTCACCAGCAGGTTTTTCGTCTGTTGATAAGCATCAAGGGCCATTTTATGGGTTTCGCGGCCGACGCCTGACTGTTTATAGCCGCCGAAGGCAGCATGTGCCGGGTAGATGTGATAGCAGTTGGTCCACACGCGACCGGCTTTAATTCCGCGCCCCATTCGGTACGCCAGATTGCTGTCGCGGGTCCAGACGCCGGCGCCGAGCCCAAACTGGGTCTGGTTGGCTATTTCCAGCGCTTCCGCCTCATCTTTAAAGGTGGTGACGCCGATGACCGGGCCAAAAATCTCTTCCTGGAAGCTGCGCATATCATTGCGCCCCTTAATCAGGGTCGGCTGAATGTAGTAACCATTATCCAGTTCGGCCGCGATACTGGCGCGCTCTCCGCCGGTCAAGATCTGCCCCCCCTCTTCGCGGGCAATCTTAATGTACGACAGGATCTTATCAAACTGCTGGCGTGACGCCTGCGCTCCGATCATGGTGTCGGTGTCAAAGGGATCGCCGCGGCGAATCTGGGCGACCTTCGCCATGACCCGTTCCATAAACGGCTCGTAGATGGATTCATGAATCAGAGCGCGCGATGGGCAGGTACACACCTCACCCTGGTTGAAGAAGCCCAGCACCAGCCCCTCGACCGCCTTCTCGATAAACTCCTCTTCTCCGTCCATCACATCGGCAAAATAGATATTTGGCGACTTGCCACCCAGCTCAACGGTGGCGGGGATAATGTTCTCCGCCGCGCAGGCCAGAATATGCCGCCCGACGGGCGTTGAACCGGTAAAGGCGATTTTGGCGATACGCTTGCTGGTTGCCAGCGCTTCACCGGCCTCTTTCCCGAAGCCCTGCACCACGTTCAGGACGCCCGGCGGGAAGAGGTCACCAATAATTTCCAGCAGCAGCGTGATGCTCAGCGGCGTCTGCTCCGCTGGCTTGAGCACCACGCAGTTCCCCGCCGCCAGCGCCGGCGCCAGCTTCCACGCCGCCATCAGCAGCGGAAAGTTCCACGGGATAATTTGCCCGACCACGCCCAGCGGTTCATGGAAGTGATAGGCCACGGTGGTTTCATCAATCTCCGCCGTGCTCCCCTCCTGCGCCCGCAGGCAGCCGGCAAAATAGCGGAAGTGATCGGCCGCCAGCGGCAGATCGGCATTCAGCGTTTCGCGTACCGGTTTACCGTTGTCCCAGCTTTCAGCCACCGCCAGATATTCCAGGTTCTCCTGAATCCGGTCGGCGACCTGGAGCAGCAGGTTGGAACGCTGCTGGACCGATGTTTTCCCCCAGGCTTCGGCGGCGCGGTGCGCGGCATCAAGAGCAAAGTCGATATCTTTGGCATCGGAGCGGGGAAATTGTGCAATGTCGCTCCCGTCCACAGGGGAGGTATTCATAAAGTATTCGCCGCCGATCGGTTTGACAAATTGGCCGTCAATATAGTTACCGTATGCGGACTTGAATGAAACTAAGGCGCCCGGGGTGCCAGGATGTGCATAACGCATTGCAATCTCCTTCTGTAGGGTTGAGGCGCAGCGGCGTATTGGTTTTTTGCTGTTGCCTGCTGCACACAGAGGCTTATGCAGAGGTTATGCCAGATTTTTTGCAGGAATAAATAAACAACTAATTCAATAGGTTAATATATAAACCTGTCTCACAGGGGGCGCTAATTTTGCTTATGTGTCGCAAATCGCAACACATAAGAAACTATAAAGCTACAATGTTGCAACATCATCCATCCGACCACGAGGTGCTCCGTGCAAGGCAATTCGTTTACCCTCGATCCCGAGGTAAAAACCAGCCCGTTGCTCATCGATTCCTGGTTTCGTAGCCAGCAGTACGGCCTGGATCCCGCGACGGATGATTTCCCGCGCCTGGGTTCCGGTGAACTGGCGGATGCGCTGGCCTGCCATACCCGGTTACAGCAGCTGACCCAGCCGGTGGTGAATACCCTGTCGCGCAAAGTGAGCGATCTCCAGTCAGTGGTTATCCTCTCTGATGCCAGCGGTCTGGTGCTGCAAACCTTCGGCAACATGCACGCGATGCAGAAAGCGCAAAGCTTCGCGCTGGCTCCCGGAAACCTGTGGAGCGAGAGCGGGCGCGGCACCAACGCCATCGGTACCGCGCTGGCCATTGACGACAGCTGCGAAATCGACGGCCGCCAGCACTTCCTCACCCGCAATCAGGATCTCTATTGCGCCGCGATGCCGGTTCAGAGCCCGGACGGAAAAATTGTCGGCGTGCTGGATATTTCCGGCCCGGCCCACTTCCCCCATCCCCACACCCTGGCGTGGGTCAAAGAGGCCGCGAAGCAGATTGAATATCTGTGGGTAAAACAGAGTCTCCATCCGCAGCAGTGGCTGATGAGCCTGCACCTTCACCCCCATAAACTCGACAGCGTTGAAGAGCTGCTTTTGGTCTTTTCCGATAACGTGCTGACCGCCGGAAACCGCCTGGCGATGCGCGATCTGGGTCTGGATAGCGGACAACTTGGCCACATCACCTTTCAGCAGCTGTTTCCTCAACTGACGCAAACGGCGGTCAATGTTCCGCTGCCGCTCTCCCTCCAGCAGCAAACCTATTACTACCGTTTACGCGCGCCGACCCGTACCCACGTTACGGTACCGGCTCCGACGCCGCCGGCTATCGAGCTGCCTTTCGCCAGCCAGCGCGAGGGGGAAAAGATGGTACGTCTGCTGAATGCCGGCATTGCCCTGTGTATCGAGGGCGAAACCGGATGCGGCAAAGAGTTTGTCAGCCGCACGCTGCACCGGCACAGCCGCTGGCGTCACGGTAAATTCGTGGCTATCAACTGCGCGGCGATCCCTGAATCGCTGATTGAATCGGAGCTGTTTGGCTACCAGCCTGGCGCCTTTACCGGCGCCAGTAAAAATGGCTATATCGGTAAAATTCGCGAGGCGGACGGCGGCGTGCTGTTTCTCGATGAAATTGGCGATATGCCGATGCTGCTTCAGACCCGGCTGCTGCGGGTGCTACAGGAAAAAGAGGTTACGCCGCTCGGCGCCAGCCAGAGCGCCCCGGTGAGCTTTGCGCTGATTTGCGCCACCCACCGTAACCTGACGCAGCATGTTGCCGACGGTACGTTTCGCGAGGACCTGCTCTATCGCCTGCGCGAATTCGCTCTCACTATTCCACCGCTGCGGGAGTGGCCCCGGCTACCGGCGTTTCTTCAGCAGCTATGGCACACCCTCGGCGCCGGAGCGCGACGCGTACAGCTCTCGCCCGCGCTCCTGGCGCACCTCTGTGCCCTTCCGTGGCCGGGCAACGTGCGCCAGCTACAAAGCCTGATGAAGGTGCTGCTGGCGCTGGCTGACGAAGGAGAGCAACTGGAAGTGGCGGATTTACCGGCGGAGTATCAGTCGGCCCCGGCTCCGACACCGGCGCGTGGGTTGCAGCAGCACGATGCGCAGCTGATTGCCGATACGCTGTCGACGTATAACGGTAACGTCAGTAAAGCGGCACAGGCTCTGGGAGTCGCGCGCAGCACGCTCTACCGGCGCGCCGCGCGGACAAGAAACTAAACCTTAGCTACGGCGTAAAACGGGCCGGCAGCCAGCAAAACATGCGCTGGCTGATGGCTTCGCACATCCGCACCATTGCCGGCCCACAGACCTGCCAGACCCCTTTGTTCACCCAGGCGGCCGCGGCCGCGACCGCCGCCGCCCCCACCATATCCAGCGGGAAATGGACCCCGAGGAAAATGCGTGACCAGGCCACCGGCAGCGATGCGAGCAGGACAAACAGCCCCAGGCCGCGCAGGCGCAGCGTAAGCAGCGCAAACGCCGCGCTGAACATCACCAGGCCGTGATCGCTCGGGAAGCCGTTATCCGCCGGATGGCTGATCCAGGTATGGCCCAGCGGCATCATAAATGGCCGCGGATGGAACCACAGCAAGCCGCAGAGATAGCCCAGCGCAAGCGCTATCAGAATATTCAGCGTACAAAACAGCGCCTGCCTGTGCCCCTCGCGGCCGCCTAAAAACCACAGAGCGAGCAAAATAACCGGCACGATAAAGATCGTTCCGCTGGCGCAGAAGCGGGCCAACGCCAGGAGGATATCCGGCGTCCCCGGCTGAGCATTCAGCGCCAGAAAAGCGCTTTGGTTAACCGTTTCGAGTACGTTCATTGCGAGGGCCCATGCCAGTCATATTACTGTCATTATCGCGATGTTCTCTTAAGTTACGCTTAACCCCGCGCCGAAAAGAGAACTTGCTTGATTGACGAGCCCCGGTCAGGCGCATCCGGTGCGGCGAGCAGCGCATCGATAGTGGCCCGAATTTTCTGCGCGACCGGCAACGGCATTTTCTGCGCTGGCGTCGCGCCGCTTTTTATTTTAGACTTATCTAAATTTAGAAAAGACTAAAATATATGAATACACCAGAACAACTGCAGTCCAGCGCCGGGGAAGCCGCCGCCCTGTTGAAAGCCATGAGTAATCCGCACCGGCTGATGATTCTGTGCATGCTGTGCGAGACGCCGCGCACCAGCGCAGGCGAACTGGCGCGGATCACCGGCCTGAGTCCTTCTGCCACCTCGCAGCATCTGGCGCGTATGCGCGAGGAGGGCCTGATTGGCTGCGAGCGCGAGGCGCAACGCATCCACTACTTCATCGCCCACCCAGCGGTTCAGCAAATCATCGCCACGCTGAAGACCATTTATTGCCCATAAGGAGCCGTCATGACTATCGCCACCCTTTCTCCTGAAGAGGCCCGGGCGCAAATCGCGCAAGGGGCCAGATTAATCGATATTCGCGATGCCGATGAATACGCCCGCGAGCACATCCCCGATGCCGAACTGGTGCCGCTGGCCGCCCTGAATAACGGCGCGACGCTGCACGCAGCGGCGGATCAAACGGTGATTTTTCATTGTCAGGCCGGATCGCGTACGCAAAATAATGCCATTCGTCTGCTGGCGGCGGCGGCTCCGGCACAGGTCAAACTGCTGGCCGGCGGTATTCAGGCCTGGAAAGCGGCGGGGCTACCCGTCAAAGAGGATAAAACGCAGCCGCTGCCGTTAATGCGTCAGGTACAAATCGCCGCGGGCATACTCATTTTGTCAGGCGTGGCGCTGGGCTATGGCGTCAGTAGCGGCTTTTTCCTGCTCAGCGCTTTCGTCGGCGCCGGCTTAACTTTCGCCGGTATCACCGGTTTTTGTGGGATGGCGCGCCTGTTGGCCGTCATGCCGTGGAACCGACGCTGACGCCTGCGACATCAGGCCCGTTGTATGCTGATGTTCAGCTACGCTAAAGTGAAGGCGAACAGCGGCATTTATCCATGCCAGAGGAGAAAAACGATGTATTCAGTAGGCGATCTGGTTCAGCCCCGCATGGGCGGACCAAAACTCAAGATTGTGGCCGTCGGTGAAGATCATATTGTCGCCGTGCAGGCCAGTAATGAACAGGGTGAGAAATATACGCTGAAGCCCGCCGACGTCACACCTTATAAAGAAGAAGGTGATTTTGGCGTTTGCTAATACCTACGGTGGGATTCCCCACCGTTATTTTTTCGCTATCCGGCAGTCGCCTGAACGCCTGCCGGATCTCATTTTCGCTAACGTTTAAATCAGAAAACTTTCCAGCGTCGCGCCAGCTTTAATCGCACGGGCGATCGGCTTCGGCATACGCCCCTGGCCGGTCCAGGTTTTCTGCGCGCCGGAAAAATCGCTAAACCGGTATTTTGCCGGCCGCGGCTGGCGTTTTTTCACCGCCTTCGACGGCCCCGCATTCTGCGTGACCAGTTCATCAGGCGTAATGCCGTCGGCAATCATCAATTCCAGCCAGGTATTAATTTTTTCCTGGTATTCTGCTTGCTGTTGCAGGGTAGAGTGCTGCTCTGAGCGTTTTTCTTCAGTGACGACCCTGAGTTTTTCCAGCATTTCTTCAAGTACGTCAATGGAGAATTCACGCGACATTGCCCGCAGTGAGCGGATATTATTCAATTTTTGTAACATTAAAGACATAAATTATTAAACGATCCTGAATTATATATAAGACAATACTAGCGGGGTACTTTAATATATTAAGCCATTTATTACCACCCTTTAATGCTGCCTGATAAATATATTCAGACCACGACGTTAATATTTTATTTAAAATAGCCCGACAGTCATTCAGTTCGGGACGGAAATTAATTCACGGCTATTTTGAATAAGATAAAAAAACCGCAAAATTATCGTCAGTCTGTATATTACCTGTATGGTCAACAGGTTAGCGGGATACGTCCGGCGGATGGACGAGAGCACAACCGGCCACCAGTGAATGAACATGCATGAAAACAGAATATACACCAACAAAGAAAAACAGGATCTAATGCTAATTAAATCGCCGTTATGGCATAAATTATTCTAAAAGTGACCTTCATCACATTAAAACGTGATTTCAGGCGGCAGTCGACACAATCGCGGCTCCGCGCGCTCGTGACGCCTCGTTCACGGAAAAACATAACATATTGATAAATAATAAAAAGATAAAGCATCAGGACAAAAGTAGCGCAGCGAAGAAAAAACCGCCTTTCGCAGAGTATTTTATCGACAAAAAGCCATTAAATAAAAATTTACAGCTAGTTGTCTCTTTCGATGCAGAGAGATAATCTACGCACATCAAAACAGGCAACCCAAAACGCTGTTAAAGAGCGCATCTTTTGGCGTATCAGACTTCATTTTCGAGGAGCACACCGATGTTCTCTGCGCAGTCCCGCTTGCGTCATGCGGTAGCAGACACCTTTGCGATGGTGGTTTACTGCACCGTTGTGAACATGTTGATCGAAATTTTTCTCTCCGGAATGACCTTTGAGCAGTCGTTATCTTCACGCCTGGTGGCGATTCCGGTGAACATTATTATTGCCGTGCCGTACGGGTTTTACCGCGACCGCGCCATGCGTCTGGCGCATCGCGTCAGCCCTTCTGCCTGGATGAAGAGTATTGCCGACGTTGTGGCTTATGTGACATTTCAGTCGCCGGTCTATGTCGCTATCTTATTTTCCGTCGGTGCGGACTGGCACCAGATTGCCGCGGCGGTGAGTTCAAATATTGCGATATCAATGCTGATGGGGGCGGTTTACGGCTACTTCCTCGATTACTGCCGACGCTTGTTCCGCGTCAGCGCTTACCAGCAGGCTAAAGCCTGAGTCCCGACGCAATCTGCGACTGACCGCTGTCAGTCGCCTGCTCGTCTATATTCCCCGCTTTACATTCAGGCGCTGGCCATCACACGGTTAGTTATGGGACAGACTCGGCTGCGCTTCGCCATATAGTCCCTGCAGAAAACGCTCAAGCGCCATGCGTGAACTGAAGCCGTGTGGAATACCATAATGCTGCTGTACATCTCCGGCTAAATACAGCGGAAACTGTTCGTAATGATCGCAGGTTTTGATATCCGAGGCGGGTTCCGCCAGCGAATTACTGCGCTCTTTTAACGCCGGATGAATAATTAAAGCGGTCCGCCCCATGCGCGCTTCGCGGTTCACATAAACATAATTATCGCCACGGCGATAGCCGTACGCTTTTTGCGTCACAACATCCATGGTGAAGCCGGCTTTTTCAAGAACACGCGCCACCTCATCGGGTCTTAAATACATACTCATTCCTCTTTATCTTTTACCGCTCATTTACCTTACCTTATTCATCATTGATAGTGCTTTCGGAAAATTCCAGAAACGGCACGACAAAAGCATAATTCAAAATCTTGTTCTACACTTAATGACTCAACGGAATTAAGGGAGAAATCGATGGCTAACCGTCTGAACCGCAACAATGTCGATGAAAGCGCTGAAGATATTCATAACGATGTCAGCCAATTAGCGGATACGCTCGAAGAGGTGCTGAAATCATGGGGCAGCGATGCGAAAGATGAAGCTGACGCCGCACGGAAAAAAGCCCAGGCGCTGCTAAAGGAGACGCGTGCCCGTCTGAACGGCAATAACCGGGTGCAGCAGGCCGCTCGCGATGCCGCAGGCTGCGCCGATAGCTATGTGCGGGATAAACCGTGGCAGAGCGTCGGTACCGCTGCCGCAGTAGGACTATTTATTGGCGTATTATTGAATTTACGTCGATAATATAGACGATAAATGAAGATAACAAATACGCGTCTGCCCCTGTGAGCCTCTGGCCCGGGGGCTTTTTATTGCCTCAGCGCATGGAGAGGTAAATCGCTGTTTTAGAAGGATGGCCTGAATCCGCGCTTTCTCAGTCGGCGACTTTATTGGTCAGCAGAAAACAGCGCAACGTTCAGCTTCCCCACCACCTCCGTCGCCATCGCTGGCGATGTCAGATTGGTAAAACTCACCAGCAATCCCCCTTCGCCACGGCTTTGCATCCGCCAGTCGCTCAGCGCCTGTACCGACAGTCCGGCCTGCCGGGCTTTCTGAGCCAGCGCCCGATCGTCACCGTTTACCGCGATCACCAGCTGAATCCCTCCCAGTTGAGGGACAACGCGAAACCCCTGCGCCAACAGCGCAGACTCCAGCCACTGTCGGCGCTGCGCATAGCAGGTGCGCATTTTCTTCAGATGACGCCAGAAATGGCCTTCGTGGATAAAGTCAGCCAGCGTCTGCTGCCACAGCGTCGGTACGCTACAGCTCATCCATTCGGCCTGCTGGCGAAAGGCGGCGACCTGCGGCAACGGCACCACCAGCCAGGCGGCGCGTAATGCCGGAAAAAGCGATTTACTGAAGGTGCCGGCGTAAATCACCCGCTGCGGGGCATCAAGGCTTTTCAGCGGCGGCAACGGCTTGCCCCGGTAGCGAAACTCACTATCGTAATCATCTTCAATAATCCAGGCGTCGCGGCGGGCAGCCCATGCCAGCAGTTGCCTGCGTCGGGCCAGCGACAGCGCCACGCCCAGCGGACTCTGGTGCGCGGGAGTGAGGAGCGCAAAATGCGCATCGGGGTAATGGCGCTGCGCCCACGCCACATCCATCCCCTCGTCATCGACGGGAACCGGATCGATAACCCCGCCTTCCTGGGTTATCACCGGCCGAATCAGCGGGAAACCCGGATCCTCCATCCACATATGCTGACCTGGCCGCGCCAGAGTGCGGAGCAGCAGCCTCATTGAGGCGGCATAGTTGCCGGTCACCAGCACCTGTTCGGGCAGGCACTCAATACTGCGGGAAAGCCGCAGATAATCGACAATGGCCCGACGCAGGATCATCTCGCCGCACGGATCGCCGGGCGCCAGATCAAAACGCGTTTGCGTTCGCAGTCGCCGCCCCATCACCCGCGCCCACAGGCCGCGGGGAAAAAGATCCAGCGCCGGTAGCCCCAGTTGAAACGGCTGCGGCGCCGTCGGTTCGATGCCCGCCGGGAGACGCGCCGGTTCCTCCCGTAGCGGACTCAGGCGCTCGCTGACAAAGGTGCCCGCCTGCCCTCGTCGCTCCAGCCAGCCCTGGGCCACCAGCTCGCCCCAGGCATTCTCCACGGTTGCGCGGGAGACGCCCAGCTCCTGCGCATACACCCGGCTGGCGGGCAGGCGGCTGCCTGGCGCGAGTTCGCCGTGTTCAATCGCAGATTTGAGCTGTCTGGCAATACGCTGATAGTGCGGGACTTTTTTGAGTTCCATTATGGTCTGCTTTTTTCATCAAAATATGGCTATCTTTTGCAGTCCATTATAGTGCTATTTTGCTGCGGTCTTAGAACCCATTCCCCGCAATTTATCATTGAGGAAAACATGATGAGCACACTCCGTCAGCCCTATAACGAACTGAGCCCGGAAGTCTATCACGCGCTGGTACAGGCCAGTATTGCGCTGGAGAAAAGCGAACTGGACGGTGCCCTGCTGGAGCTGGTTTACCTGCGGGTATCACAGATTAATGGCTGCGCCTTCTGCCTGGAAATGCACAGTCAAGCGCTGCGTAAATCGGGCATGGCGCAGACTAAACTGGATGCGCTGGCAGGCTGGCGGGTAAGCGGGCATTTCAGCGCCGCAGAGCAGGCGGCGCTGGCGTGGGCGGAATCGGTGACGCATATTGCCAGCACCCATGCAGAAGATGACGTTTACCTGCCGCTGCTGGAGCATTTCAGCGCGCGTCAGATCAGCGACCTGACCTTCGCCATCAGCCTGATGAACGCGTTTAACCGCCTCGCGGTCAGCATGCGCCTGTAATTTCAGGCATACCCGTCCTGCCCTCACGGCAGTGTTCCGTGAGGGTTTCACTTATCTAAAAACGCTATATATTGCGTGGTTGAACTTTTAGATAACTACATCTAGTATTTCCTGAACAGTTAACCGATAGCGGCCGTCGCACTTTTTTGCGCCGTCCCGCCATCTTAAATGGAAATACGAATCATGCGCATTACTATTTACACTAAAAATGACTGCATCCAGTGCCATGCCACTAAGCGGGCCATGGAAAGCCGCGGGTTTGCCTTCGAGATGGTGAATGTCGAGCATCATCCGGACGCCGCTGACATGCTGCGCGAGCAGGGCTTTCGTCAGCTGCCGGTCGTGATAGCCGGTGAAACCCGCTGGTCCGGTTTTCGCCCGGATATGATTAATCGCCTGCGTCCCGAACCGGTAGCCAACGCATGAGCCTTCTCGTCTACTTCTCCAGCAGTTCCGAAAATACGCATCGGTTCGTCCAGCGTCTGGGGCTGCCCGCGGTGCGCATTCCGCTTAACGAGCGGGAACGCATCCAGGTAGACGCCCCCTACATTCTCATTGTCCCCAGCTACGGCGGCGGCGGTACGGCTGGCGCGGTGCCGCGACAGGCGATCCGCTTTTTAAACGACCCGCATAACCGTCAACTGATACGCGGCGTGATTGCCGCCGGTAATCGTAACTTCGGCGACGCCTATGGCCGGGCCGGCGACATCATCGCGCAAAAATGCGGCGTACCGTATCTGTATCGCTTTGAGCTGATGGGCACCCCTACCGATGTCGATAATGTGCGTAAAGGAGTAAGCGAATTTTGGCAACGACAACCGCAGAACGTCTGACCACCGGGGCGGCGGATTTCCACGCCCTCAATGCGATGCTGAATTTGTATGACAGCAATGGCCGTATTCCGTTTGAAAAAGACCACCAGGCGGTAGACGCCTTTATGGCGACGCACGTGCTGACCCATACCGTCTCTTTCACATCGCAGAATGAAAAACTGGAATGGCTGATCGCCGAAGGCTATTACGATGCCAGCGTGCTGGCACGCTACGATCGCCGTTTTGTGCTGGCGCTGTTTGACCACGCGCAGGGCTACCCGTTCCGCTTCCGGACCTTTCTCGGTGCCTGGAAATTCTATACCAGCTATACGCTGAAGACCTTTGACGGCAAACGCTACCTTGAACATTTTGCCGATCGCACCTGCATGGTCGCCCTCACCCTCGCGCAGGGTGATGAAGCGCTGGCCCGGCAGTTGACCGATGAGATCCTCAGCGGGCGCTTTCAGCCGGCGACGCCCACCTTCCTCAACGCCGGTAAACAGCAGCGGGGCGAGCTGGTTTCCTGTTTCCTGTTGCGCATTGAAGACAATATGGAGTCGATTGGCCGGGCGGTGAACTCGGCGCTGCAACTGTCAAAACGCGGCGGCGGCGTGGCGTTTTTATTGTCCAATTTGCGCGAGTTCGGGGCACCGATTAAGCGCATTGAAAATCAATCTTCCGGCGTGGTGCCGGTGATGAAAATGCTCGAGGACGCCTTCTCCTACGCCAACCAACTCGGCGCGCGCCAGGGAGCGGGAGCGGTCTACCTGCACGCCCATCACCCGGATATTTTGCGTTTCCTCGATACCAAACGGGAAAACGCCGACGAGAAGATCCGCATCAAAACCCTGTCGCTCGGGGTCGTCATCGCGGACATTACCTTCCAGCTGGCGAAAGACGACGCGCAGATGGCGCTGTTCTCGCCCTATGACGTCGAGCGTCTGTACGGTAAACCGTTTGGCGATGTCGCCATCAGCGAGATGTACGCGCAGTTGGTCGCCGACGAGCGGGTCCGCAAACGCTGGATCCGCGCCCGCGATCTGTTCCAGCGGCTGGCGGAAATTCAGTTCGAGTCCGGTTATCCCTACATCATGTTTGAAGATACCGTTAACCGCGCCAACCCGATTGCCGGGCGCATTAACATGAGTAACCTGTGTTCGGAAATTTTGCAGGTCAACACCCCGTCGACCTTTGATGAAAATCTGGATTATGCCAGCGTGGGCCAGGATATCTCCTGCAATCTGGGGTCGCTGAACATTGCGCATACTATGGATTCGCCGGATTTTGCCCGCACGATTGCCGTCGCAGTGCGCGGCCTGACGGCGGTGTCCGACATGAGCGATATACGCTCGGTGCCATCGGTGGCGGCGGGCAATGCCGCCTCCCATGCCATCGGTCTGGGCCAGATGAACCTGCATGGCTATCTGGCCCGGGAAGGCATCGCCTACGGCAGCCCGGAAGGGCTGGACTTTACCAACATCTATTTTTATACCGTCACCTGGCACGCGCTGCACACGTCGATGCAGATAGCCCGCGAGCGCGGTGAGCATTTTGCCGGATTTGAACAATCGCGCTATGCCAGCGGCGAATACTTCGAACGCTATCTGCAGGGCGACTGGCAGCCGAAAACGGCAGCTGTGCGTGCGCTATTCGCCCGCGCAGGGATCCGCCTGCCCGACCGCGAGATGTGGCTGAAGCTCCGCGATGACGTGATGCGCTACGGCATCTATAACCGTAATTTGCAGGCTATCCCGCCCACCGGTTCTATCTCCTACATCAACCATGCGACTTCGAGTATCCACCCGATTGTCTCGAAGATAGAGATCCGCAAGGAGGGGAAAACCGGGCGGGTTTACTATCCCGCGCCATTTATGACCAATGACAACCTGGCGCTGTATCAGGATGCCTGGGAAATCGGCCCACAAAAGATTATCGACACCTACGCCGAAGCCACGCGGCACGTCGATCAGGGGCTGTCGCTGACGCTCTTTTTCCCTGATACCGCCACCACCCGCGATATCAATAAGGCGCAGATCTACGCGTGGAAAAAGGGCATCAAAACACTGTATTACATCCGCCTGCGCCAGCTGGCGCTGGAAGGGACCGAAATCGAAGGCTGCGTATCCTGCGCGCTGTAAGGAGAACAGGATGACCCATTTATCACGTATCAGCGCTATCAACTGGAATAAAATCGAGGACGATAAGGACCTTGAGGTCTGGAACCGTCTGACCAGCAACTTCTGGCTGCCGGAGAAAGTGCCGTTGTCCAACGACATTCCCGCCTGGCAGACGCTGACCGCGGCGGAACAGCGGCTCACTATTCGCGTGTTCACCGGACTGACGCTGCTCGATACGATTCAGAACACCATCGGCGCGCCGGCGCTGATGGCGGATGCGCTGACCGCGCACGAAGAGGCGGTGCTCTCCAACATCAGCTTTATGGAGGCGGTGCACGCCCGCTCCTACAGCTCGATTTTCTCCACCTTGTGCCAGACCAAAGATGTCGATGCCGCCTACGCCTGGAGCGAAGAGAATGCGCCGCTCCAGCACAAAGCCCGGCTGATGCTGGAGTATTATCAGGCGGATAATCCGCTGAAGAAGAAAATCGCCAGCGTGTTTCTCGAATCCTTCCTCTTCTATTCCGGATTCTGGCTGCCGATGTATTTTTCAAGCCGCGGCAAAATGACCAATACCGCCGATCTGATTCGCTTGATTATCCGTGATGAAGCGGTACACGGTTATTACATCGGCTATAAGTATCAAAAGGGGCTGGCCAACATCGCCGCCGACGAGCGGGAGCAACTGAAGAATTTCGCCTTCGATCTGCTGATGGATTTGTACGATAACGAACTGGCCTATACCCGGGATCTGTACGCCGACAGCGGCTGGATTGAGGAGGTGAACGCCTTCCTGTGCTACAACGCCAACAAAGCGCTGATGAACCTCGGCTACGAGGCGCTGTTTCCGGCAGAGATGGCCGCCGTTAACCCGGCAATTCTGGCGGCGCTTTCGCCAAACGCCGATGAAAACCACGACTTTTTCTCCGGCTCCGGTTCCTCGTATGTGATGGGCAAAACGGAAGAAACCGCCGACGACGATTGGGATTTTTAACCTTACTTTCACCAGGAAAATATTGCCTGTTTTCCTGGTGATCTATTTCACATTAATGACTTTCATCACACAAAAAAACCACCTGATATTTCCCTGACATCTTGCCGTAATATTTAGCGAGAATCGCGTGGTTCACCAATTATTTTCCTGCCATCAGCAAAAAATATTACCTTCCAATTATCAAGGCCCAGCCCTTCTATCATGGGGAATACGTCGAAGATGCCCCCTCTCATTTCACCGCCAGCGGGACATTGAGGGTTGTCACAGAATCTGAGTATGTTAGGGTGTAAAAAGGCAATTATCTCCACCAGGTACTACATTGACAGAATACAAATAACAGGAAACCCTCTATTGCATGGCAATTAAATTAGAAATCAAGAATCTCTATAAGATATTTGGCGAGCATCCGCAGCGAGCGTTCAAATATATTGAAAAAGGATTTACTAAAGAACAACTACTGGAAAAAACGGGACTTTCGCTTGGCGTAAAAGACGCCAGTCTGGCCATTGAAGAAGGCGAGATATTCGTCATCATGGGGCTTTCCGGCTCAGGAAAATCCACCATGGTTCGCCTTCTCAATCGCCTGATTGAACCCACCCGCGGGCAGGTGCTGATAGATGGCGTCGATATCGCCAAAATCTCAGAAGCCGAGCTGCGTGAGGTGCGCAGAAAAAAGATCGCTATGGTATTTCAGTCATTTGCGCTGATGCCGCATATGACCGTGCTCGACAATGCCGCCTTTGGCATGGAGCTGGCGGGCATCCCGACCCAGCAGCGCCAGCAGAAAGCGCTGGAGGCGCTGCGTCAGGTCGGCCTGGAGAATTACGCGCATGCTTACCCGGATGAGCTCTCCGGCGGAATGCGCCAGCGCGTCGGCCTCGCCCGCGCGCTGGCCATCAACCCTGATATCTTATTAATGGACGAAGCCTTTTCGGCCCTTGACCCATTAATTCGCACGGAGATGCAGGATGAGCTGACAAAATTACAGGCGCAACATCAGCGTACCGTGGTGTTTATTTCCCACGATCTTGATGAAGCCATGCGCATTGGCGATCGGATTGCCATCATGCAAAATGGCGAAGTCATTCAGGTCGGTACCCCGGATGAAATACTGAATAATCCGGCTAATGATTATGTCAAAACCTTCTTCCGCGGCGTCGATATTAGCCAGGTATTCAGCGCTAAAGATATTGCCCGTCGAAGCCCGGTGGGCTTAATTCGTAAAACGCCAGGTTTCGGTCCGCGTTCGGCATTGAAATTATTGCAGGACGAAGACCGTGAATATGGTTATGTGATTGAACGTGGTAATAAGTTTGTCGGTATTGTCTCTATTGATTCACTGAAATCCGCCTTGAGCGAAGGTCAGGGAATTGATGCGGCGTTACTCGCCTCCCCGCAGGCGATAGATGCGCAAACATCGCTCAGCGACCTGCTCTCCCACGTCGGCCTGGCACCGTGCGCGGTCCCGGTTGTGGATGAAGGGCACCAGTACATCGGTATTATTTCTAAAGGCATGCTGCTGAAAGCTTTAGATCGCGAGGGGGCAAACAATGACCGATCAATCTAATCCGTGGGATAGCGCCCCGGAGGCGGATAGCGCCGCGCAATCTGCCGATGCCTGGGGCTCCCCGGCATCCGCGCCGACCGATGGCGGTAGTGCCGACTGGCTCAACAGCGCGCCAGCGCCGCAGCCGGAACATTTCAACATCCTGGATCCGTTCCATAAAACGCTGATCCCGCTCGACAGCTGGGTAACGCACGGTATCGACTGGATCGTGGTGCACTTCCGTCCGCTATTCCAGGGTATCCGCGTACCGGTGGACTATATCCTCAGCGCCTTCCAGCAACTGCTACTCGGCATGCCGGCACCGGTCGCCATTGTGCTGTTCGCGCTTATCGCCTGGCAAATCTCCAGCGTGGGGATGGGCGCGGCAACGCTTCTCTCTCTGGTTGCGATCGGCGCCATCGGCGCGTGGTCGCAGGCGATGGTGACCCTGGCGCTGGTTCTGACCGCTCTGCTGTTCTGTATGCTGATCGGCCTGCCGCTGGGGATCTGGCTGGCGCGTAGCCCGCGGGCGGCGAAAATTATTCGCCCGCTGCTGGATGCCATGCAGACCACGCCAGCGTTCGTCTACCTGGTGCCGATTGTGATGCTGTTCGGGATTGGTAACGTGCCAGGCGTGGTGGTGACCATTATCTTCGCCCTGCCGCCTATCGTCCGTTTGACCATCCTCGGGATTAACCAGGTGCCCGCGGACCTGATTGAGGCTTCGCGCTCGTTCGGCGCCAGCCCGCGTCAGCTGCTCTTTAAGGTGCAGCTTCCTCTGGCGATGCCGACCATCATGGCCGGGGTTAACCAGACGCTGATGCTGGCGCTGTCGATGGTAGTGATAGCCTCGATGATCGCCGTGGGCGGCCTGGGCCAGATGGTACTGCGCGGGATCGGCCGCCTCGATATGGGGCTGGCAAGCGTCGGCGGCGTCGGGATCGTTATTCTGGCGATTATTCTCGACCGCCTGACCCAGGCCGTCGGCCGCGACTCCCGCAGCCGCGGCAACCGCCGCTGGTACGCGACCGGCCCCCTGGGGCTGATTACCCGCCCGTTCCGTAAATAAGCTTCTCATCGCCCGGTGGCACTGCGCCTGCCGGGCTCGCAGCACTCCCTTCTCATTGATAAGGAATAACGATGCGACATAACACGATTATTGCCACAACGTTTGCCACGCTTCTCGCCACCAGCGCCGCCTGTGCAGCCGACCTGCCGGGAAAAGGCATTACCGTTAAACCCATTCAAAGCACCATTACGGAAGAGACCTTCCAGACCCTGCTGGTAAGCCGCGCGCTGGAAAAACTGGGCTACACCGTCGATAAACCCAGCGAAGTGGACTACAACGTCGGCTATACCTCGCTTGCCTCCGGCGACGCGACCTTTACCGCCGTCAACTGGCAACCGCTGCACGACGATATGTACGCCGCCGCCGGGGGCGACAAAAGCTTCTACCGCAAAGGCGTTTATGTGAATGGCGCGGCACAGGGCTACCTGATCGACAAAAAAACCGCCGAACAATATCACATCAAATCCATCGATCGGCTCAAAGACCCGAAAATCGCCAGACTGTTTGACACCAACGGCGACGGCAAAGCCGATCTGACCGGCTGTACGCCGGGCTGGGGCTGCGAAGCGGTCATTAATCATCAGATTGATGCCTATGGCCTGAGCAAAACGGTGGAGCACAATCAAGGGAACTATGCGGCGATGATGGCCGATACCATTGCCCGCTTTAAAGAAGGTAAGCCGGTTATCTACTACACCTGGACACCGTACTGGGTCAGCGACGTGCTGAAGCCGGGCAAAGATGTGGTCTGGCTGCAGGTTCCGTTCTCCTCCCTGCCGGGGGTGCAGAAAAATATCGATACCAAACTGGCGAACGGCGCGAACTATGGCTTCCCGGTAAGCACGATGCACATCGTGGCCAACAAAGCCTGGGCTGAGAAAAACCCGGCGGCGGCAAAACTGTTTAGCATCATGAAGCTGCCCATTGCCGATATTAACGCCGAAAACGCCATGATGCATGAAGGTCACGCCTCGGAAGCGGATATTCAGGGTCACGTTGATGGCTGGATCAAAGCCCACCAGCAGCAGTTTGACGGCTGGGTGAAAGAAGCGCTGGCCGCGCAGAAGTAATCTTCCCTCAGACCCGGATAGTGGCGCTATCCGGGTGTCCGATCGCGCCACGTTGTTGCTCCGGCACTGTTCGGGGCAACATGCAGACGCTTTCGCCCGCCAGGCCCGCGCCGCTTAACAGGGTGTCAAAGCCCCCGGTCTCTGCTAAGGTAATCTCACCTGTTCAATCATGTGATATTCACGTGAATTATCAATAAATAACACCCTATGGAAAAACCCGCCCCCGCCAGCGAGGCCACGCTGCCTGAAGGAATTAAAGACAGCCTGCCGATTGTGATTAGCTATATTCCCGTGGCCTTCGCCTTTGGCCTGAACGCCACCCGACTCGGCTTTACGCCGCTGGAAAGCCTGTTCTTTTCCTGCATCATCTACGCCGGCGCCAGCCAGTTTGTCATCACCACGATGCTCGCCGCAGGCAGTTCGCTGTGGGTGGCGGCCCTCACCGTGATGGCGATGGATGTGCGTCACGTGCTGTACGGCCCCTCGCTACGTAGCCGCCTTCATCGCGCGCTGGATAAACGCAAAACCGCGCTCTGGGCTTTTGGCCTGACCGACGAAGTGTTCGCGGCGGCCACCGCAAAGCTGGTTCGCGACAACCGCCGCTGGAGCGAAAACTGGATGCTCGGCATCGCCTTCACCTCCTGGATATCATGGGTGTTCGGCACGCTGATCGGCGCCTACTCCGGTAGCGGCCTGCTGGTCGGTTTTCCGGCGGTGGAGGCCGCGCTGAGCTTTATGCTACCCGCGCTGTTTATGAGCTTCTTACTGGCTTCATTCCAGCGTAAACAGTCTCTCAGCGTAACGGCTGCGCTGGCGGGTGCGCTGGGCGGCATGATTCTGTTCTCGATTCCGGCGGCGATCCTCGCCGGGATTGTCTGCGGCTGTCTGACTGCGCTGCTGCAGGCCAGCATTCAGGGGATGCCCGATGAACAATAACGTGCTGATTATCGGGATAGTGGTCGGCTGCGTGAACTATCTGTTTCGCTATCTGCCGCTGCGCCTGCGCGCAGGTCATGCCCGTACCGGTCGTCGCGGCCCGCTCAGCGTGCTGCTCGATACTATCGGTATCGCCTCCATCTGCGCCCTGCTGATCGTCTCCAGCGTGCCGGAAATCCTCAGCGATTCCCGGCGGCTGCTGCCGACGCTGGTCGGCTTCGCGGTGCTGGGACTGGCGTTCTGGAAGACGCGCAGCATTATTATACCGACGCTACTGAGCGCGCTGGCCTATGGCGTAGCATGGAAAATCACGGCGTTTTTATACGTCTAAAGTATCAATTTTAGTCAATAATTGATTTGATTTATTTGTCACAATAGTTATTATATCGGCTGTAATTAATGAGGTCATACCCAAATGGATAGTTCGTTTACCCCCATTGAGCAAATGCTCAAGTTCCGCGCCAGCCGTCACGAAGATTTCCCTTTCCAGGAGATTCTGCTCACCCGCCTGTGCATGCACATGCAGGGCAAGCTACTGGAAAACCGCAATAAGATGCTGAAAGCGCAGGGGATTAACGAGACATTATTTATGGCGCTGATCACGCTGGAGTCTCAGGAAAACCACAGCATTCAGCCTTCCGAGCTGAGCTGCGCGCTGGGATCGTCACGAACCAACGCAACCCGTATTGCCGATGAACTGGAAAAACGCGGCTGGATTGAGCGTCGCGAAAGCGATAACGATCGTCGCTGCCTGCATCTGCAACTCACCGACAAAGGTCATCAGTTTTTGCGCGAAGTTTTACCGCCGCAGCACAACTGCCTGCATCAGCTCTGGTCTTCCCTGAGCTCCAGCGAGAAAGACCAGCTCGAGCACATCACCCGCAAACTGCTTAGTCGCCTTGACCAGATGGAAGAGGACGGCGTACTGGCGGAGTCGCTGCGCTAAGCGCGAGAACCGCGCAAAACTTTTTCTGGATTGACAAGGAAAACAGACAGGCCAGCAGATCTTTTGCTGGCCTTTCTGATAAACAGGTCGGCTCAGCCGATGTGAAATAATAAGATCGTGGAGAATAACATGAGCGCGAATGCGCAGAGCCAAATCCCGCAGCAACCGGACAGCAAGAAGGGCAAACGCAAAGGCGCCCTGCTGTTGTTAACCTTGCTGTTTATTATTATTGCCGTGGCCTACGGAATTTATTGGTTTTTGGTACTACGTCATTATGAAGAAACCGATGACGCTTATGTGGCAGGGAACCAGGTACAAATCATGGCGCAGGTGTCCGGCAGCGTGACGAAAGTCTGGGCCGACAACACCGATTTCGTGCAGCAGGGCGACCCGCTGGTCACCCTTGACCAGACCGACGCCCGGCAGGGATTTGAAAAGGCGAAAACCCAACTCGCCGCCAGCGTTCGTCAGACGCGTCAGCAGATGATCAACAGCAAACAGCTGCAGGCCAATATCGACGTCAAGAAAACCGCGCTCTCTCAGGCGCAGACCGACCTTAACCGGCGTATCCCGCTGGGCGCCGCCAACCTGATTGGCCGCGAAGAGCTGCAGCACGCGCGCGATACGGTTGCCAGCGCGCAGGCCGAACTGGATGTCGCCATTCAGCAATTCAACGCCAACCAGGCTATCGTGCTGAACACCAGCCTGGAGCAACAGCCGGCGGTTCTGCAGGCGGCGACGGATGTCCGTAACGCATGGCTTGCGCTGCAGCGGACGCAAATCGTCAGCCCGATTAGCGGCTACGTTTCCCGTCGCGCCGTGCAGCCCGGCGCGCAGATTAGCCCGACCACACCGCTGATGGCGGTGGTACCGGCCACCAATCTGTGGATCGACGCCAACTTTAAAGAGACCCAGCTGGCGCATATGCGCATCGGCCAACCGGCTACCGTGATCAGCGATATTTACGGCGATGATGTGAAGTACACCGGTAAAGTGGTCGGCCTCGATATGGGCACCGGGAGCGCCTTCTCACTGCTGCCGGCGCAGAACGCCACCGGCAACTGGATCAAGGTGGTTCAGCGCCTGCCGGTACGTATCGAACTGGATGAAAAGCAGCTGGCAGAGCACCCTCTGCGCATCGGTCTTTCAACGCTGGTTGAGGTGAACACCACCAACCGCGACGGCGAGATGCTGGCTAACCAGACGCGCAAATCCCCGGTTTATGAAAGCAATGCCCGTGAAATCGCCCTGGAGCCGGTGAACAAACTGATCGAGGGTATCATCCAGGCTAACGCGGGATAATTCGGAGTGAGCGTAATGCAACAGCAAAAACCGCTGGAAGGCGCGCAACTGGTCATCATGACCATTGCGCTGTCGCTTGCGACCTTCATGCAGGTGCTGGACTCCACTATCGCCAACGTGGCCATTCCGACCATTGCCGGTAACCTTGGCTCATCATTGAGCCAGGGGACCTGGGTTATCACCTCATTCGGGGTGGCGAATGCCATCTCTATTCCGATCACCGGCTGGCTGGCAAAACGCGTCGGGGAAGTGAAGCTGTTCCTGTGGTCGACGGTGGCGTTCGCCATCGCCTCCTGGGCCTGCGGGATGTCCAACAGCCTGACGATGCTGATTTTCTTCCGCGTGATTCAGGGGATCGTCGCCGGTCCGTTGATTCCGCTGTCGCAAAGTCTGCTGCTCAGCAACTATCCGCCGGCAAAACGTTCTATCGCGCTGGCGCTGTGGTCGATGACGGTGATCGTCGCGCCGATTTGCGGCCCTATTCTCGGCGGCTATATCAGCGACAACTACCACTGGGGCTGGATCTTCTTCATCAACGTGCCGATTGGCATCGCGGTGGTGGTGATGACGCTGCAAACCCTGCGCAGCCGTGAAACCAAAACGGAACAGCGGCGAATCGATGGCGTTGGCCTGGCGCTGCTGATAATCGGTATCGGCAGTCTGCAGGTGATGCTCGACCGCGGTAAAGAGCTGGACTGGTTCGCCTCCAACGAGATTATCGTGCTGACAATCGTGGCAGTGATCGCCATCAGTTTCCTGATAGTCTGGGAACTGACCGACGATAACCCGATAGTCGACCTGTCGCTTTTCAAGTCGCGAAACTTCACCATCGGCTGTCTGTGTATCAGCCTCGCCTATATGCTCTACTTCGGCGCCATCGTGCTGCTGCCGCAGCTGCTGCAGGAGGTATACGGCTATACCGCCACCTGGGCCGGTCTGGCTTCCGCGCCGGTGGGGGTTATCCCGGTTATCCTGTCGCCGATTATCGGTCGCTTCGCCCATAAGCTGGATATGCGCCGACTGGTCACCTTCAGCTTTATTATGTACGCGGTGTGTTTCTACTGGCGCGCCTGGACCTTCGAGCCCGGCATGGACTTCGGCGCTTCGGCGTGGCCGCAGTTTATCCAGGGCTTCGCGGTGGCCTGCTTCTTTATGCCGCTGACCACCATCACCCTGTCCGGTCTGCCGCCGGAACGGCTGGCGGCGGCCTCGAGCCTGTCGAACTTCACCCGTACACTGGCGGGCTCCATCGGCACCTCGATTACCACCACCATGTGGACGAACCGCGAGGCGCTGCACCATGCGCAGCTCACCGAGTCGGTGACCCCCTATAATCCCAACGCCCAGCAGATGTATGACCAGCTGCAGGGATTAGGGATGACTCAACAGCAGGCGTCCGGCTGGATAGCGCAGCAGATAACTAACCAGGGGCTGATTATCTCCGCCAACGAAATTTTCTGGTTATCGGCGGCGATATTTATCCTGTTGCTGGGGCTGGTGTGGTTTGCCAGACCGCCGTTTAGCGCCGGGGGTGGGGGCGGCGGCGCGCACTAAAGTTTGACCTGAAGGGATCTGCGGATCCCTTTTTTATTGCCGGCGCTACGCCAGCCTTGTCCAGTTCTCGCTAGTTTCTGTCCAGTTTGCTAAAGCAGGTCGCTCTGCGCTTCGGCAGGATAAAGATTCGACACAAGGAGAGAACAATGCTGACAAATCCCGGTGAAAAATACCGCCCCTGGCCGCCCATTTCCCTGCCCGACCGCCGCTGGCCGGACAACCCGATAACCCACGCGCCGCGCTGGCTCTCCACCGACCTGCGCGACGGCAACCAGGCGCTGGCCGAGCCGATGGACGGCGCACGTAAGCTACAGTTCTGGGAGCTGCTGCTGGAGTGCGGATTTAAAGAGATTGAAGTCGCCTTCCCCGCAGCATCGCAGACCGACTTCAACTTCGTCCGCCAGCTGATTGAGGAACAGCGCATTCCACAAGATGTCACCATTCAGGTGCTGACCCAGGCGCGGGAAGATCTTATCCTGCGGACCTTTGAGTCGCTGCGCGGCGCCCATCGCGCCACCGTCCATCTGTACAACGCCACCGCTCCGCTGTTCCGCAAGCTGGTTTTCGGAATGGAGAAAGCGCAGGTCATTGAGCTGGCGATCCGTGCCACCCGTCTGATTCGCCAGCAGTGCGAAGCGCAGCCGCAGACGCTCTGGCAGTATGAATACTCCCCGGAAACCTTCTGTTTTACCGAGCCGGAGTTTGCTCTTGAGATCTGTGAAGCGGTGGCGGACATCTGGCAGCCCTGCGCACAACGCCCGATGATTATTAATCTGCCCGCCACCGTTGAGGTCAACACGCCGAACGTGTACGCCGATCAGATTGAATTTTTCTGCCGCCATTTCTCCCGCCGCGCCGATGTTTGCATCAGCGTGCATCCGCACAACGATCGGGGAACCGGCGTTGCCAGCGCCGAAC
This sequence comes from Raoultella sp. T31, assembly GCF_002806725.1. NCBI lineage: Bacteria > Pseudomonadati > Pseudomonadota > Gammaproteobacteria > Enterobacterales > Enterobacteriaceae > Klebsiella > Raoultella sp. T31. The sequence goes on along the minus strand of NZ_PIBO01000038.1, from coordinate 5,812 downwards.
TGGCGGTGATGGCCGGCGCCGACCGCGTAGAGGGCTGTCTGTTCGGTAACGGCGAGCGTACCGGTAATGTCTGTCTGGTCACCCTGGCCATGAACCTCTACAGCCAGGGGATTACGCCGCGACTCAGCTTCCCGGAGATGAAACGGGTGGTAGAAGTGGTGGAGAATTGCAATCAGCTGCCGGTTCACCCGCGCCACCCGTGGGCCGGCAGCCTCGCCTACACCGCCTTTTCCGGTTCTCATCAGGATGCCATTAAGAAGGGATTCGATGCCCGCCAGCCCGGCGATCGTTGTGAGATGCCCTACCTGCCCGTCGACCCGCAGGACATCGGCTGTAGCTATGAAGCGGTTATCCGCGTCAACAGCCAGTCCGGTAAGAGCGGCAGCGCCTGGTTAATCGAACAGAATCACGGACTGAAGCTGCCTCGCGCGCTGCAGCAGGATTTCAGCCAGCACGTTCAGCAGGAAACCGATACGCATGGCAAAGAGATGACGCAGAATGCGCTCTGGCAGCTGTTCCGTTCCCGCTACGGGCTGATCGCTCAGCCGCCGCTGGCGCTGCTGGAGTATAAAACCGACAGCCGGCAGGACGGCCAACTGGCGTTGGAAGGTACGCTGCGGGTCAACGGCGAGACGCGTCGCCTACAGGGGCATGGCAATGGCCTGCTCTCCGCCGCCGCCAACGGTCTCAGCGCGCTGCTAAAGCAAGCGTTTGTCATAAAGGACTACCATGAGCACACTCTCGGTGAACGCAGCGACAGCCGCTCGGTGGCCTATATTCGCTGTATCTTCCCCGATGGCAGCAGCCGCTGGGGCGTCGGCATCGATAACGACGTCGCGCGCGCCTCGTTACAGGCGCTGTGCAATGCGCTCAGCGCAGGCGATCACTCCGGCGAGCGGAAATAATCGCTGGGAGCCATCCCGATAACCCGACGAAACATGGCGCTGAAGGCACTATGGCTACCATAGCCCAGATCCAGCGCCACCCGCAGCACCGACTGCCCCTGCGCCAGGCGAACCAGCGCTTCCATCAGCTTCGCCCGGCGCACCCATTCACTCCAGGTGAGCGTGGTCTGCTGCTGAAAGTGGCGGTTGAGCGTGCGTTCGCTCATATTGCTCTCTTTCGCCGCCTGCTGGCTGCTCCAGGCTTCCCCCGGCATTTCCCGCACCTTGTGACATAAACGGCGCAGCGTCTCGCTCCGGGGCTCCGGCAGGCCAAAAGGCAGCACCGCCATACCGCGAATCTCATCGAGAATGAGTTCATAAATACGCTCATCGCGACTGCCGGGTTCATAGCGCTCGGCGAGGGCCAGCGAGGTGACGATCAGCTCACGCAGCAGCGGCGTTATCTGCACGATCTGGCACGCAGACGGCAGATCGGCGCGGGCGAGCGGATCGATAAACAGCGTGCGGGCCGCGACCTGTCCGGTGATACGCAGCGCGTGAGGCGTGCCAGCCGGTAGCCAGACGCCGCGTCCGGGCGGGGCAACCCAGTAGCCCACCGGCGTGTCAACCCGCACCACGCCGCTGAGGATATGCAGCAGTTGGGCGCAGTCATGCTGATGCCACGCTTCGCTATCGCCGTGAGCGTAATCATGGGCGAACGGCACCAGGGCGCGGTGTTGAAACGAGAAGGTTAAGGTCGTCGACATGGCGGCACAGAATAGCGGCCCGGCGAAGATAGCCGGGCCGACAGAAGAACTAGATATGCAGTTCTTGCAGGGTTTCTTTCGGCAGGGCCAGCTCATCGTTGCTGTTGATGCGCACATCGCGCTCGATGATATGGCGCGCGATCTCCTGAGCTTCTTCCAACGAGTGCATGGTATAGGTACCGCACTGGTAGACGTTCAGTTCCGGGATCTGCTTCTGATCTTTCACTTTCAGCACATCGGCCATCGCCGCTTTCCAGGCGTCGGCTACGCGCTGCTCATCCGGCGTACCAATCAGGCTCATATAGAAGCCCGTACGGCAGCCCATCGGAGAGATGTCGATAATTTCCACACCATTGCCGTTCAGGTGGTCGCGCATAAAGCCCGCGAACAGGTGCTCAAGAGTATGAATCCCTCTTTCCGGCATCACTTCCTGATTTGGTACGCAAAAACGCAGATCGAAAACGGTAATTTCATCGCCGTGCGGCGTGTTCATTTTCTTGGCAACGCGCACCGCCGGTGCTTCCATGCGGGTATGGTCGACTGTGAAACTATCTAACAACGGCATTCTTCACCTCCGATAGTGATTTTTTTTAAAATAAAATGAACTCTTCTTATACCCGCGAGTCTGAGTATATGAAAGACGCGCATTTATTATCATCATCATCCCTGAATCAGAGATGAAAGTTTGGCCACATTGATGTGGCCTTTTTCTTTTGTATCGCTTTTTGCTACGCGTGTCTTGCTAACAGGGCTTCAAACGGCTCGCTATCTTCCGCTTCCACCTTCTGCTGACGCATCACTGAAGCTTCACGTTCGGCGATAAAATCGTCTTCACGCAAAATTTCCAGCGGCTCTTCCCGCAGCATCGTACGATATTGATCGGCCAGCTCCCTACCGGTGCCGCCAATCCCTTCTTCAAGCATAGAACGCAGAATGCGGGCTGAGAAAGTTAATTCCGGATCGTCGAAGCTGGCGACCAGCTCATCGCACACCTGCTGGTAGGCTTCGCCGCCGTGGATGCTATCTAACGTCTGCGCCACGCGGCGCAAATCCTGGAACAGATCTTTCCCCACTTTAGCCAGCGGGAACTGCGCGCTTGCGCAGCCGATACCCAGCGTCAGCCCCGGCTTACGGCCTTCCAGAATCACGCGATTCCAGTTGGTGCGCGTACACAGTAGCTCGTCGCTGCTCATTTCCGGCGCATCGGCCAGTACGCACCAGACCATAAACAGATCGAGGAAACGTACCTGCTGCTCATCAACGCCAATCGGTGAGAACGGGTTGATATCCAGCGAGCGGACTTCGATGTATTCAATGCCGCCGCGCAGCAGCGCGTCGGAAGGCGTCTCGCCGCTGCGAGTCACCCGCTTCGGCCGAATTGGCGCGTAGAGCTCGTTCTCAATCTGCAGAATATTGCTGTTGATTTGCAGATGTTTACCGTCTTTCTCAATGCCAATCCGGGCATACTCTTCCGACGGCGTTTTAATCGCCCGCTTCAATCCCGCCACATACTCGTGGAGATCGTTAAACGTAATCCCGAGATTGCTTTGCGACTTATTGGTATACCCCAGGTCGCTCAGGCGCAGAGAGGTCGCATAAGGCAGGTAGTACATCCCATTTTCCGCTTTCTCAAACGGCAGCGTCGTCGGTTTCCCCTGCAGGAACGAAGAGCAGATGGCCGGAGAAGCGCCGAACAGGTAGGGAATCACCCAGCCGAAGCGGTAATAGTTACGAATTGAACGGAAATAGCCGGCGGAAATCGCCTCTTTGCCGCTTTCCGCATCGTCAACGCCGCACTTCGCCTGCCAGAAGGCCATCGGCAGCGAGAAGTTATAGTGCACGCCGGAGATGGTTTGCATCAGCGCACCATAGCGGTTCTTCAGCCCCTCGCGGTACAGCGTTTTCAGACGGCCAATATTCGAGGTGCCATACTGCGCCAGCTCGATGTCCTGACCAGGGGCAATGTAGCAAGGCATGCTCAGTGGCCACATCCGCTCATCGCCCAGGTGACGTGCGGTATAGCGATGAACATCGCGCATCAAGGTGAGCATATGCTGAATGTCGCCATCAACCGGCGTAATAAACTCCAGCAGCGCTTCAGCAAAGTCGGTAGTAATCCATTTGTGGGTCAGCGCCGAGCCAAGGGCCAGAGGGTGACCGGTCGTCGCCAGTGAACCATCGGCATTGACGCGCAGCGTTTCACGCTCAAGACCACGTTGGATACCCTGTAGAGCCTGTGGATTTTTTTCCAGCCAGGCCAGCGCCTGTGATACATCCGGGATCAATTTGACCTCCCGCCTGTCAAAATCGTTTGAATAAGCATAATTGTAATGGTGACCATACAGGTTATCCCAGAAGACGTTACTGTTGCCGGTTCCGCGCACGAAAACCGGAGCGCACTGGCAGTACGCGCGGATTTCGGGCACAGCCCAGGTGCAAAATAACCGGTAACACGGCCTGCCGGGATAGTCTTAGTTCCACAATTAGTGCCACCACGTCATGCCCTGAAGCGTTACCACCGCAATGACGATATAGCGTAACGCTTTGCCAAGGCATAAGAAAAAAAGTACCGGCCCCCAGGAGATGCGCATCCATCCCGCCAGCAGACACAGTAAATCGCCGATGACCGGCGCCCAGCTTAATAATAATGTGACCGCGCCGTAGCGCTTTAACCAGCCGGTTGCTTTTTCCTGCCAGCGCGATGTTTTGCGCAGCGGAAACAGACGCCCCAGAATAACGTTAGTTACCCCTCCAAGGCTATTGCCGATTGTTGCTATTAATACCAGGGCCCACGGTTGGCTTACCCCCGATAGTAGCATCGCAACCAGCACAACTTCCGAATTGCCGGGAAGTAATGTGGCGCTCAAAAAACTACTGGCAAACAGCGATATCAGCGACAGCGCGTCGCTCACAGCAGCCGAACATCCACGGCATCCATTCCCGCGCGCTGTGCCGCCTGCAGACCAAAATCCGCATCTTCAAAAACGACGCATGTTTCCGGCGCGACGCCCATGCGCTCCGCGCACAGCAGGAAGGTATCGGGCGCCGGTTTATGATTCTGGACATGATCGGCAGCAACCACCGCCGTAAAGTAGTGCCGCAGGCCGAGATGCGCCAGCAGCGCTTCAGCGACGGCGCTTTCGCTCCCGGTACCGACCGACATCGGACGACGCCCGTGCCATGCCTTCACAACCTCTATCAGCGGTAAGGGACGCACGCTGTCCAGCAGCATGGCCTTCACGGCCACAGTTTTTTCTTCCGCCAGGCGGTGAGGATCTAAATCAGCGTGATTCAGTTCGATAATCGCCTGGGCTATACGCCAGGTCGGAGAACCATTGAGCGCGACCATCGCCTGCTCGTCGAAACGCATTGCGTAACGACCCAGAACCTCATGCCACGCCTTACGATGCGTCGGTTCGGTATCCAGGATAGTGCCATCCATATCAAAGATCAGTCCTGCGTAACGTTCGTACATCGAGCTCTCACAAACCGGGTAAGAAAACGTTACTTTATCGCAAAAGGCGCATGTTGTCGCGGCCAGCGCCTCAGGCAATAAAGGCGCCTCCGGGGCGCCTTTATCTGAGTCATATCGTGGTTTATTTGATTCTTAAATCATTCTCAACCACACGAACGCCCTGCACTCTGCGGGTCACTTCCACCGCGCGGCTGGCGTCCTTCGCTGATGAGACAAAACCGCTTAACTGAACGCGCCCTTTAAAGGTCTGTACGCTGATTTCAGAAGATTTAATGTCTTTTTCGTTAAACAGCGCCGTTTTAACCTTCGTGGTGACGACGGTATCATCAATATAGCCACCGGTACTTTCCTTCGTGGGCGATCCCGCACAGCCAGCTAATGATACGGCGACCAGAAGCGTCGCACAAAACGCAGGTATTGCTTTGAACCATTTCATGGATTTCTCTCCTTGCACTCATCTCACCCAAATCAGGCCGACACATACGGGTAAATTATAGTGGAAAGAATCACTTGCTAATAAAAAAGTTTGAGACGCGTCGGTGAAAAGCCTTCAACACGGGAAGGGGCTAAACGGACTTTGCCAGAAAGACAGAAAGAGAAAGCGGAGATGATACAAGTTTGGGTTTGGAGCAGATGGTGCATCCGGGAGGATGACTCACTTCGCTCGCCCTACGGGCCGTTGCTTA
>NZ_PIBO01000037.1:0-60088 GCF_002806725.1 Raoultella sp. T31 | reverse complement strand
TTGTTGGAGTGAACATATCAAAAACAGGCAATTACACAATTTAAATTACAGTCTCTCCTTGTGAGTTGCATTAACGCCAGATTTTTCTGGCGTTTTTTTTGTGCTGTAAAAACAGTTGTTCGTTGAGGACATACCGCTGGTTTCGCAAAGTTGGGCCTCTTTTGTCTGACTAAGGAACCCGCATGAATCTTCATATCCCAATGGCTGTCTGTCTGACTGCCAGTCTCCTGGCCGGTTGTACGCAAAAACTCCAGCAACCTGATACGCAACCTCATCCGACTGCACTGAACGGCAACGTCCAACCAGCCCGACTGGATGTCTATGCCGCCTCTCCTGAAGTTGTTCGCTATGACCGCTATCTGCTGGTTGATACTTCCCCGAGCGCTGCACAGCGTGCTCCACTGGAGCAGACCATTGATATCCGTATCCCCGTGTCATTATCGCCGACCGTGGCGGATGCCATGCGCTATGCCCTGCGCCAGTCCGGGTACTCGTTATGCAGTACGACACCGGCGAACCGGGTGCTGTACAACCAAAAGTTGCCTGCTGTGCATTATCAACTGGGGCCAATGCGTCTGAGCCAGGCGTTACAAATCCTGGCCGGATCGGCCTGGCAGCTTGAGGTTGATTCTGTGCAACGGATCGTCTGCCACTCATTGCGTGATGGCTATCGTTTGCCCCCAGACGCGGTGAAATCGTCGGTCACTTCGGTCTCTGTGCCGCTACCTCCTCAACCCGTCAATATCACCGCTCCGGCTCCGCAGAGGATGCTGAAATGAACGAATCTGCGAGTTTCATGGAGATACCTGAAATGAAAGAGTCTGTAAGACCTGTACGCAGCAAACTCTGGGCGATAGTCCGTTACGGTTTAGGCGGGCTGGTTTTGTTTGCATTAGGCGGAATTACATTTATCAGCCTGAAGCAGGTCCAGCTACTTTCCGGGGAGGTCAGCCAGCTTAAGACTGCGTTGCAGGGTAGCCCGGATATCGCGCCGCTCCAGGCACAGCTGACAACGTTGCAACAGCAGTTTGAAGCGTCGCAAATGCAACTGGAAGGTATGGCTGACAAACCGGCATTTGCGGCTTTGCAGCAGAAGATTGAGGCGCTGGATAAGCAACAGCGTGAGCAGACTACCTCGGAAGCGGTGCTTAAAACCGAACTGTCTTATCTTCAGGAGCAAGTTCGTGCTTCGAATCAGCGTCCGGACAACGTCGCCACCGTTGTTCCTTCCGTAACGCCTGATGCAGTGGCGGTAAAGAAAAAGCCCACACAGAAAACGCAGCGGCCAGTTACTGCACCCTTCGTCCTCACCGGTATTGAACGACGGGGAGGAATTGCCTTTGCTGCGATAGCGCCACAATCGGCAACACAGCTCACGGAAATAGCGTTAATGGAACCGGGGGAAACCCGTCAGGGCTGGACTTTGCTGGCGATTACTGGTCAGCAGGCTCAGTTTCGCGTGGCGGGGCAAACCCGGACGTTGACGGTGCGATAAGGAAGTCGGGATGAAAAAGTTCAATGTCGTGTTGCTGACAGGAGTGTTGACAGTGTCAACAGTCGCATTTGCCGTATCGCCGGTGATTCAGGAAAACAGCCTGGCGGTAACTACCTCGTTGCAGATGCTGGAACAGCAACAAATGACGCGGAGCGCTCAGGAGTGGGGGCTGACAGCGGAAGAGTGGCAGCGTTATGAAACGCTGAAAAAAGGACGGCGCGGCGTGCTGTCTCCGGGGTTAGATCCTTTGACGATGCTGGGCATCGAGGCGCGTACTGACGAAGAACGTCGCCATTTCGCCGAGCTGACGGTAAAGCAGGAGTTTCAGCGGGTTGAAGCGGAGCTGGCATTTCAGCGGGAAGTGAACAGTGCGTGGATGCGGGTCTATCCCGGCGTTCTGCCGGTTCAGGAGCTGCGGAGTGAAGCCAGTAACGCCCGTCAGGCGCTGTTTGTGAAAGATAATTGCCCAGCTTGCGACCGTAAACTGTCGCAACTGATGAAATCGAACCAGTCGCTGGATATCTATCTGGTTGATAGCGGCGGTAAGGATGAGGCGGTTCGAAGCTGGGCGAAGAAACATAATATCCCTGCTGAAAAGGTGAAATCCCGCCAGATAACGCTGAACCATGACAATGGTATGTGGTTGAAATATGGCAACGGGCTGATGCCGGTTGTATTGCAACAGGAGGCGCAGGGATGGCAGCGCGTAAATTGATGTGGCTGGCAATGTTCATCGCACTGCCGGAGTGTCTGGCGGCGCAATCTGTTCCTGAAGGATATTACCGGGTTGCGCAGGCGGAAAACGTTCCTGCCGAAGCGCTGTATAGCCTGGCGCTGACGGAATCCTCCCGCAAGCTGGCGCATGGCGTACGTCCGTGGCCGTGGACAATTAATGTTGCCGGGAAGGGATATCGCTACGCCTCCAGGAATGAAGCTTATCAGGCGCTGTTAGGTTTTATGCGGCGCTATCCGCTCAAGCGTATCGATGTCGGTATTGTGCAGGTCAATCTGGGCTGGAACGGTCATCATTTTACATCCACCTGGGAAGCATTTGATCCCTATATCAATTTGCACGCTGCGGCCCGTATTTTACGAGCTTGTTACGAGCGTAGCCCCGGGAGCTGGATATCGGCTGCGGGGTGCTATCACCATCCGGCAGGCGGCAAACCTGCACAAACCTATAAGGCTATCGTGTCGCGTCACCTGGGCACGTTGCAGCCGTCCATACAGACACTGGCATTCAATCCGGGAGGAACACAATGATGATGCGTTTTGCTGCTCGTTTTCCGTTGGTTCTGGCTCTGCTGTTTCCGGGCATAAGTCAGGCCGAACTGACCGTTGTCGCCGATCTGGGTGGGCAGTCAACGGCTGAATATTTTGCTGGTATTAACAATCAGGGGGAAGAGCCACCTGACTCGCAAGTGTTGACACTGTCAACACCTGACAAAGCATCGGTATTACCCATCCGTACTCCGGAGCTTTCGCCAGGGCCGCTGGAGGCGCGTTCTCTCTCTATGCCCGGAATGCGTTCGATTTTCCTGATTGGTGACGACGATCTTTCCCAGCGCTGGCTGGCTTTGCGCCGCGATCAGCTTATTCAGCTTAATGCTGTGGGCTATGTGGTGAATGTTGCCAGCAAAGCGGCATGGGATGATTTGCAGCACCAGGCGAACGGGCTGGAGTTGCTTCCGGTTTCTGGTAGCGATCTGGCCGTCCGGCTGGGGATTTCTCACTACCCGGTACTGATTAGCGAGAAGGGACTGGAGCAATGAGAGCGGGGTTACCACTGGATGAAATCAGTCTTTTGATTGGCCTGGTCGCTGTGAATTTACTCATCTGGTTAATTTTTCTTTCTAGTAATGACGGGAGGAAGAAATGAGTGACCGCTATGTGATTGAAGCTATGCTGCGGCCAGCGGTGGAGCTGAACACTGCCGTTGTTGCCGCCTGCGCCAGCTATATCTGCGTGACGGCCCCGTGGGCGGTGGCGCTGGCACCTTCAGTCAGCTATGTCACTGCGGCAGGGTTTGCCGCACTGTCGGTGAAACGTACGCAGCAGGGTTTACGGGTATTGCGTTATCGGCGCAATATCCGCCGCCTGCCGCGTTATGTTGTGACAAGTAGCGAGGTGCCGGTGAGCAATCAGCGGTTATTTCTGGGCAAAGGGTTCATGTGGAAACAAAAGCATACCCAGCGACTACTGGATACCCTGCGGCCGGAGGTGGCAGGTTACGTGAATCCTCCGGCGTTATATCAGGCAGCACGCCGTTTTGAGCAGCATTATGAGCATCGTTTTCCTGCCCTGTGCAAGCTGCTGGCCCGTGATTCAGCGCTGAATCCCGTTCGGCCATTACCGCCAGTCGGCGGTCATCCGGCATTGCACGGCATCGAACCTGATGAAGTTAATGTATCTATGAGCTTAGGAGAACGTGTCGGACATATGCTGGTTCTGGGCACCACGCGTGTCGGCAAAACCCGCCTCGCCGAGTTGCTGATCACCCAGGATATTCGTCGCGGTAACGTCACCATAGTTTTCGACCCCAAAGGTGATGCCGATCTGCTGAAGCGCATGTATGCCGAATCACACCGCGCAGGCCGCGCTGGTGAGTTTCATGTTTTCCATCTGGGCTGGCCGGATATCAGCGCCCGTTACAATGCGGTCGGGCGCTTTGGTCGTATTTCGGAAGTGGCTTCGCGTGTGGCCGGACAGCTCAGTAGTGAAGGGAACAGCGCCGCATTTAAAGAGTTCGCCTGGCGTTTCGTCAATATTATTGCCCGGGCGCTGGTTGCGCTGGGGCAACGCCCGGATTTTGGCCTCATCCAGCGTTACGTGAACAATATCGGCGATCTGTTTGAGACCTATGCGGAAACCTGGATGGTGAAGCACACTCCGGCGCAGTGGCAACAGGTGGAGAATCTGGCGCAAATTCTGGATGAGCGTGATATCCCCCGGCATATGGAGGGGCGTTCGCTGCGGGTGGTGGCGATTGAACAGGTACTGAACAGCGACGAGGGTAAGAAGGTTTACGATCCCGTGCTTGATGGACTGCGTTCGTCGGTACGTTATGACCAGAAGTATTACGACAAGATCGTCGCAAGTCTGCTGCCGTTGCTGGAAAAACTGACCTCTGGTAAGACGGCACAGCTGATTTCGCCGAACTACACCGATATGTCTGATCCCCGTCCTATCTTTGACTGGCAGCAGGTGATCCGTAAGAAGGGCGTGGTGTATATCGGCCTTGATGCGTTGTCCGACCCGGAAGTTGCGGCAGCGGTGGGCAATTCAATGTTTGCCGATCTGGTCTCCGTGGCGGGGCATATTTATAAATTTGGCGTGAATGATGGCCTGCCTGGTGAAGAGAGCAAGAAGACGCCGATCAGCCTGCACTGTGACGAGTTTAATGAGCTGATGGGGGATGAATTTATCCCACTGATTAACAAAGGTGGCGGGGCGGGTATTGAGGTAACGGCCTATACCCAGACGTTACCGGATATCGAGGCACGGCTGGGCAATGCGGCGAAAGCGGCGCAGGTAGTGGGGAACTTTAACAGCCTGGTGATGCTACGGGTGCGGCATACGGAAACGGCGGAACTGATGACTAAACAGTTGCCGGAAGTGGAGGTCTATACCAAAACGTTGGTTTCCGGTGTCACCGATATCTCGAATCCGGAAATGGGTAGTGATTTTACCTCGAATACCCAGGACAGGGTGAGCACGGTGCGCACACCGCTGATCACTGCCGCGAACGTGATTAACCTGCCGAAAGGGCAGGCGTTTGCCTTACTGGAAGGCGGTCGGTTGTGGAAGATCCGGATGCCACTGCCAGCTGCTGGCGCGGATGCCCTGATGCCGGATAGTATCGGCCAGATTGCAGACTATATGCAGCGAAATTACCGGACAAGCGATGCCTGGTGGTCGGGTAGTGCGTTACCGGGAGATTACGATGCAGCCACTTTTTGAAAAGGAAATCATGATGAAAAAAATGTACCAGGTTGAGATGGTAGCAGCGGTCACGAAAGACAGTTCATTGCTTGTGCCTGAAGATGTGATGGATGTGATGAAAACGCAAATTTGTTCTTCACTGGAGATCCCTGAAATTGTTGAACAATTGAGTATGCTGGGGTATCGGGTTAGGTACGAACCGAGGTCGCATATTGAAAATGAGATCGCTAGTCTTTGGATCATAATTGATCAGGAAGAGATGTTGCTGAACTGCCAGATGGAGCCGCTGGCGGTACATTAAGGGGATGTTATGTCTCAGATGAACACATCTTCAGCCTCGGCTCAGTCGCCCACTCCGCCAAAGCCGCATGGCTTTTTCACTGTGCTGCTGTGGGACACGCCGTGGCGTATTATCGGAATGTTGCTGGTCTCGCTGCTGTTTAGCCTGATTGTGGAATATATCGGTATCGCGTTCTTTTGGCCGGAGCAAGGGGCAGAACATAGCCGTGCCGTTATGCAGACAGAAAGCGATTATTTCGCTGAGGGATTTACGCAAAGTTTGTTGCTGTCATCGCCAGTGGTGGCGGTACAGAGCTGGATCGCGCTGGGTTATCAGTGGTTGTTTGTGAATAGCGGGTTTATGGGCTGGTTGCAGTCGATTCAGACGCCGACTGTCAGAAGCGGGAATGGCGTTACGGATGAGCTTAATGCCTGGAGCGTCTGGGCGGTACAAATTGCCTATGAATACTTGATGGCAACGATATATGTGTCTCTGGTCTTTCTGATGCGGGTGACCATTCTGGTGCTGTCAGTGCCGTTGTTTGTGCTGGTTGCTATTGTTGGCATTGCAGATGGGATGGTTCGACGCGATCTGCGCCGCTACGGTGCGGCCTATGAGTCGAGCTTCCTCTACCATCATGCCAAGCGTGTCGTGAAGCCAGCGGCGTATATACCGTGCGTGCTGTATCTGTCCGCGCCATTCGCGGTGTATCCGAATGTATTGCTGTTACCGGCAGCATTGCTGATGGGGCTGGCTATTTCGGTAACGATGGGGAGTTTTAAGAAGTATTTGTGATATGTCAGAAAGCAGAAAGGAGAGCCTACGCTCCCCTTTCTACATTACTCTACGACAACAATTATTGTTGAAGGGTTAGCCGCTGCCTAACCAACTGATATCTACCTTTTACAGGCCGACCTCAGTCAGGGTGCCTACGCGGGTCTCATCTGGATTTAAAGAGCGGGGAGACTCAAGCACACTCTACACACTATTTATACACGCTTACTCATTTTTGATCAAGCCGCACTACCTGCCAATAGAGCTGAACAAACATGCGGCATGAATCGTTGCACCAGGATACTGCTGCGAAATGATATGTGCGGCAGTATCTAACGTTGTGCCTGAAGCCATTAGATCGTCAACGAGTAGAATCCGCGTGGGTCGGAAGTTCAGCTCAGGTAAAACATTCAGTGAAAGCGGCGGGAGTGCGTCACGAAGACCAGCAGGAATACCTTTAAGTGAGAAATTCCCTTTAAAACCAACTTCTTTAGCCTGCAACTTAATACGGTAATCGAGGCTCCTGGTTTCTTCGACGCTGATATCTGCGCGATCTAAGAGTCTGAATGCTTCTTCAACCGTTATTTTTCGTAAAAGATTTGTAGAGTGAACAGATCCAAATCTCCTGGCGAACCGTTTTGCGACTACGTGACTGATATTATGAGCAGATGGCATAGAAATTATAAGCTGATATCCATCAGGCTCTTGCCTTGCTATCTGCTCCAGTATGATCCCGAAGCTTTTGTGCAACCTTTTAATGCTGGATATATCGGTTGTAAGTTCTTCTTTTCCTTTCAGGGCATAAATCAAAGGGCAGTTATCGCCAAGTTGTCGTTGTTCACGATTACGTCTGCGTTTACCTGAGAGTAACTGGCGTTTGAAGACGGAATAAATTTTTAGGTTGCCAGAGTGCTCTATGGTGGGATTGCCCTGTGGACGGGTAATTAGCCAGTCACGGCAATCATGATCGACGATAACTTTATGTCCCTTAAGTATTAATCCCACTTTTATTCACCTGACTGGAAGCAGTGGTGCAGTATAACAGGGGGGCAATTTCAGCTCCATAAGCGTAATGGGAACATTGTTCCGATTGCGCTTATGGAGCCCTGCCGGGGGAGCAAGCCAGCTTGCTCCGGGGTGGCAAAGAACCCCGATGGCGCACCTTGCGCCACGCCTTACCCCGCCATAATTTTCAAAATTCCACTTCTGTTTTCTTACTGCCCACTAGGGCACTTTTCGCCACCCTTCCTCTGGACATGCAATCGCATTGAAGGAGGTTTATATGCGCATGACACAACCCCGGGCATGGTGCCTGTTGGGGATTCTGCTGACTTCAGGCGTTCAGGCCGCTGAGTCTGACGAGCTGGCGTTGGTAATAAAGCAACTGGATCAGGTGCAGGCCGCGCTGGAACGCGCCCGTGTTATCGCCGTTCAGGATGGACTGAACGGGCGCTTCTATTTCGATTATTTGAGGGCAACGCAGGACATCAAGGCGATTCGCCAGGGGATCGGTATCTACCTGGAACCTTCCCGCGCCCAGCCAGTCCCTTCGGCATCTCTCACCGGTCAGTACCGGATGGAGCGTCACCCGTGAACGATACCCAGACTAGCGCATTTAAGGCGGCAAGCGGCAACGCCGATCCCGCACTGCTGAGCAAAGTATTTATTGGTGCGCTGATTGCCCTGCTGATTTTGTGGGTGGGATGGGGTCTTGTACACGTTTATCGGGGATATGCGACAGGTCACATCAAAGAGCAGGCTCTGGTACGTTTTGCCGTTCGCTCAGTCCTTCTCATCATTATCGCTATCTATTTCTTTGCCAGCTAAGCCTGGCTTCTCTTATAAGGAAATAACTATGTTTTGCTCTGCATTATCTTCTTTACGTTTTTCTTTTCGTCTCTGGTCTGCTCGTGGGCTGGCAGTCGCTCTGATCGGAATTTCTACTGCCCGTGCGGGTTTGCCAACTGTTGAAGGCCCCAAAAGCAGTACCGACGGCTCTTTCTATGGTCAGATCGCCGGATATCTCAATGACGGTATTGTTCTGGGTGGGTTAATTCTTGCGGCAGTTGCCATGCTATCCGTAGGTAACGCCATTATTGCGACCTTTGCCGAAGTTCGTGACGCGAAATCAACCTGGGCTAAATTCGGGATGCTCTGCGTAGTGGGTATCATTCTGGTGGTTGTGGTTATCTGGCTTGCTGCAAAAGCCGCTACGGTATTGCTGGGCTAAGGAGATGTCATGGCGACTATCGAATTTATGCCTGACAGGCTGAATGCTGAACCAGTGGTGTTCCGAGGGTTTACCACGCCGGAACTGGGATTTACCGCGTTAGTCAGCGTACTGGGCGGCCTCGTGGTCGCCATACCTGTTATGCCCTTTATTGGCTGGATAGCCTTTCCAACAGTGGCCTTACTAATGCCGCTGATCATAATTATCTTCGGCGGCAGGTTGATGGCACGTTTTAAGCGCGGTAAGCCGGAAAACTACCTCTATCGCAGGCTGGATATGTTTTTAAGCCAGTTTGGCCTGGGAACTAAAGGGTTGGTACAAGACTGCCAGGTACTGGCGTTACGCCGTCTGCGTCCTGTGGTTCGTCGTCAGGAGGCCATTAATGATTAAGTTTAAAAATGCCTTGAATGCCCGTGACAATCATATCTGGACGCTTCGCGCAGCATGTGGAGTTATGTTGGTACTGTTAGTGTTGTCCATGCTTGGCTGGATGATATCTCCGCGCAATCTGACCATTCACAATCCTCCTGATCTTCGTTCCGGCAGCTCCCGCCCGTGGTGGGAGATCCCCCCCTCAACAGTGTATGCCTTCAGCTTTTATATCTTCCAGCAACTGAACAGCTGGCCGAAGGATGGCAATGTGGATTATCCGTATCGTATTGAGACGTTATCAGCCTATCTGACGCCGACCTGTAAGGAACTGCTGCACAAGGATGCGAAGCAACGCAAGGACCAGGGGGAATCGCGGGATCGTGTGCGCGGTGTGTCGGAGATCCCTGAACGGGGATATCGGGATGACAGCGTCACCATTATTGACCGCGATAACTGGCGGGTTCGTCTGGATCTGGTTACCGATGAATATGTTAACTCCGAGCCGGTTAAACGCTCACTGGTGCGCTATCCACTGAAAGTGGTGCGTTGGGATAACAATCCGGAGACCAACCCGTTCGGTATGGCGCTGGATTGCTTCTCGGAAGCGCCGCTTCGCCTGGAAGTGGCTCCAGTGGTTAAGGAAGAGAAAAAGGGAGCGTTTAACTGATGAAATTACGACGACTTTTTCTGTTTCTGACCTGCCTTGTGGTGTTACCGGCGCAGGCGGTTGAGCTGGTGAAGTGGGAACGCATTCCTTTGCCGGTAGCCCTGCATGTTGGACAGGAGCGCATTGTGTTTGTGAATCGTAATGTACGCGTGGGATTTCCTCCTGAGCTGAAGGGGAAACTGCGCGTACAAAGTACCGGCGGCGCGGTATACCTGCAACCGGGGGCGCAGTTTGCCCGAACCCGCCTGGTGCTTCAGGATGTGGAGAACGGCGAGATGATCCTGCTGGATATCAGTGCGGAAGAGGGAAAAAACGTGCTGGAGCCGGTAAGTCTGGTGTATCAGGGGGAGGTCTCCAGCTCGACGGGGAATGGTGATGTTGCAGTGGGCGACAATAGAACCGCAACAACTGGCGAACGACAGCTCACATTGAAACCGAAAGAGAAAAAATCCACCACGCCGCTACCGGTGGCCCTGACCCGCTATGCCGCGCAAAGTCTGTACGCACCGTCACGGACGATTGAGCCTCTGCCCGGTGTGCATTCCATTTCGCTGGCGCTGCCGGACAAGTTGATGTCATTGCTGCCGTCCGAGTCTGTTGAGGTGAAACCGCTGGCCGCATGGGGATTGCAGGGCTACAGCGTGGTGGCGCTGACCCTGCGTAATCAACGTTCAGAGAAAGTGATTCTCGATCCGCGTCGTCTTCAGGGTAATTTTTACAGCGCGACATTTCAGCATCGCTGGCTGGGGGCAAGCGGAACGCCGGAAGATACCACGACGGTTTATCTGGTGATCAACGGGCGTCCTGATGCCGCATTTCTTCCTGAGCCGGTGAAGGCGAAAACAGACAAAGGAGGGAAGGGCGATGCAGATTAAATCGAATACCTTGCTGAAGGTCATTGTACCGTTAGTGTTGCTGTCGGCAGTTATGATTGGCGTGAAGTCCTGTGGTGGTTCGAAACAGACTCTGGATTCGGCAGATAACACCGCTGTAGCCGACCTGACTCAGGAGGAGTTGCGCATTCTCGGCATTGAGGGCGATACGCCGCAGGATACGCTGCGTACACTGGTCGGGCGTATTAAAACGATCCAGACCAGTCAGGAGAATCTGGAGAAGCAGAATGCAACGCTGGCCGAAGAAAATGTCCGGTTGCAAAATAAGGGCAATAACGTGGATGGCCGTATTAATGATGCTGTTAACGCCGTCAAACAGGAAAGTACCCAGGCACAGCAAAAACTTCAGGCTGAACAGCAGCGGTTGGCTGGCCTGCTGGAATCACTGAAAAATACGGCCCCCGGGCTGGGGGCAGGTAGCAATACTCCCGCAGACGGTGACTTACCGGTTGGGTTGGGGCTGGAAGATTCAGGGCAGGCCGAAACGGTGACGCAAGGCACGGTCTGGATTGAACCGCAGGATGGCGTGCAACTGGATCGTAACGGTAAACCGGCGACCGGCGCGGCAACTGTGACCAATGGCACCGGTACATTCCAGTTCCCTACGGCGTTTGGTAGGCTGAATGACAACGAGATCACCCGTCAGAAAGCCGAACTGGACCGCGTTGCGAAAAATCAGCAGAGCATCGAAGAAACTGAGCTGCCTGTCTATACCCTGCCGGAGAACTCCACACTGGTTGGTAGCCAGGCCATGACTGCATTGCTGGGACGTGTGCCGATTGATGGCAAAGTTACCGATCCCTATCCCTTCAAGGTACTTATCGGTAAAGAGAATCTGACCGCCAATGGTATCGAGTTGCCGGATGTTGAAGGCGCTATTGTGTCCGGTACGGCTACTGGTGACTGGGTTTTGTCATGTGTACGTGGTGACGTTCACTCCATTACGTTTGTTTTCAATGACGGTACGGTACGCACAGTGCCACAGTCGGCAAAATCCAGCGATGGCAGTAACGGGAAATCCAATGGTGGCAGCATTGGCTGGCTGTCCGATGAGCACGGAATACCCTGTCTTTCCGGCGACCGTAAAACCAACGCTACAACCTATCTCCCTACGCTGTTCGCACTCTCTGCCGCTGGTGCGGCCTCTGATGCCATGTCCGAAAGCCAGACCACAACAACCACTGACGGGACGTCCATCACCAGTACGCTTACCGGTAGCGCCGGACAGGCTGCGCTGGGCAAGGCGTTATCAGGCGGTACGAACGAGCTGGCCGACTGGGTGAAAGCACGATACGGCCAGATGTTTGACGCAATTTACGTTCCTCCCGGCGCGAATGTTGCCGTGCATATCACCCGCCAGATCCCGATTGATTACGAAGAGAAGGGCCGCAAGGTCAAATACGATTTTGATGTCAGCCAGCAACACGAGCTGGATTAAGGTGAGACCATGAAAGGATACGGTTTATTCATGCTGGTCGCGTTGTTGCTGAGCGGTTGCAGTACCTCCAAAGATGAAATGCTGCCTCCCGGCGACGGCACTATGCTGGATTTGTGGCAGAAAAAAGCCAGCAGCGCCCGGACCA
This sequence comes from Raoultella sp. T31, assembly GCF_002806725.1. NCBI lineage: Bacteria > Pseudomonadati > Pseudomonadota > Gammaproteobacteria > Enterobacterales > Enterobacteriaceae > Klebsiella > Raoultella sp. T31. Next base: position 47,852 of record NZ_PIBO01000037.1, on the reverse strand, counting down.
CAATAGAGGCCCGGAGTGTGTTACGCCGGGGGCTGAACGATACGGATCTGGCAACCCGTCAGTCGCTGGAAGAGAGCTATACCCGCGATGCACAGAATGAGATCCAGCAGCTTTTTCCGCGCCTGCCTAATCCGGATATGGTGATTTATATCTACCCGCATATGGCGGGTAATGAGCCTGCGCCGGTGCCGGGATACAGCTCGGTGTTCTCTTTTTACAGCCGGGTGCAGTATGCGCTGCCGGGTGAACGACTGGAGGCACTCTGATGTTCAGTTTATTCACCAAAAAACAGCCGCAGCCGGTGGGTGATGAATCGGTGCTGCCGTCACAGAAAAAGAGCGGCAGGCTGACACAGGACGGTGTGCGCTCGCTGTATCCCAATAACGCCTCATTTATCGACTTCCTGCCGTGGGTGGAGTATCTGGCGGAAAGCCAGAGCCTGCTGCTCGATGATGGTATTTCGGTGGGCGCCGTATTTGAAGTGGTGCCGGTGGGAACTGAAGGGCGCACCGGCGAACGCCTGGAAGAGATCCGCGATATCGTTGAAGATGCGCTTCAGGACAGCTTTGACGAGCGGGACAGTCATCCGTGGGTCATCCAGTTCTTCTGTCAGGATGAAACTGACGTGACGGAGTACATCGATAAGTTGCGTGGCTATGTCAAACCGTGGGCGCAGGGAACGGCATTCACCGCTGCGTATCTGCATGAGATGGAAAGCCATATGCGCGGTATTGCTGTGCCGAAAGGTCTGTTTATCGATAAAGCTGTCACCGGCGCACCGTGGCGCGGTCAGCAGCGTCGTACCCGGATGGTGATTTATCGTTATGTAAATCCGGGTGTCTCTGAGCCATATTCACCGGAAGAGCAACTGAATCAGGTCTGCGAGCGACTATCTTCTGCGCTGGCCGGGGCGGGGATTGTGACCGCCAGGCAGAACGGCGAGCAGATCCATGCCTGGCTGTTGCGCTGGTTTAATCCCGAGCCTGACTGGGTGGACAAGGATACACTGTACAGCACGGCGGCGTATGTTGACACCCGCAACGGCGAGCTGCCGGTGCTTAATGATTTCAGCGAAACCCTGATGTTTACGCCACCGCGCTCTGACGTGGAGAACGGTGTGTGGTGGTTCGATGAGCGGCCGCATAAAGCTGTCAGCATCGATCGCATCCGTCGTGCGCCCTCAGTCGGCCACCTTACCGGCGAAACCCGCAAAGGGGAGAACATTAACGCGCTGATGGATTTGCTGCCGGAGGGAACGGTGATTTCCCTGACGCTGGTCGTACAGCCGCAGGATGTGCTGGAAGAACGCTTCAACCATCTGGCGAAAAATGCCATTGGTGAGAATACCGAGTCCGAACGCGTCCGGGCCGATGCCGATACGGTCAAAAGCTATCTGGGTGAACGGCACAAACTGTACCGCTCCAGCATGACATTCTTTCTCTCCGGAGAGTCGCTGAAAGTCCTGAACAGCTGTCAGCGCGAGCTGACTGCCATCCTTCTTAACGCCGGGTTGCAGCCGGTGAAACCTGAATACGACGTCGCACCGCTGAATGGCTACCTTCGGGCGCTGCCGATGTGCTTTAACCCGACACTGGATAAGAAGAACTGGTATACCCGCCTGACGTTTGTTCAGCATATGGCAAATATGCTGCCGGTATTTGGCCGCGACACCGGCACTGGCCATCCGGGATTTACCTTCTTTAACCGGGGAGGTGCGCCGCTAACGTTCGATCCGCTTAACAGCGCCGACCGCTCAAAAAACGCACATCTGATCCTGTTTGGCCCGACCGGTTCTGGTAAGTCCGCGACGCTCAACAGCCTGTTTGCCCAGTTGATGGCGATTCATCGGCCACGTCTGTTTATTGCTGAAGCGGGGAACTCGTTTGGTCTGTTTGCCGACTACTGTGCAGAGCAGGAATTGTCGGTAAACAAGGTCAGTATCAAACCGGGCTGTGGTATTTCTCTGGCCCCGTTTGCCGACGCGCACAAGCTGATTGAAGAGCCGGTGAAAAATGTCGATGAGAGCGAGCTGAGTGACCGTATCGAGGTGGATGAAACGGACGACGGCGATGCTGAAGAAGAGCGCGATATTCTGGGTGAGCTGGAGATTGTGGCGCGTCTGATGGTAACCGGTGGGGAAGCCAAAGAAGAGGCGCGGCTGGAACGTGCCGACCGGGGCATGATGCGCGAGGCAATTCTGGCCGGGGCGCGTAAAGCCTGGGATGAAGAACGGCAGATGATTACTGCTGATCTTCAGGATGCGTTTTACGCCTTTGCGAAGGATGAGTCCCGTCCTGAAGTTCGTCGTGCCCGGGCGCAGAACATGGGTGAATCGCTGGGCGTATTTATGCAGGGCTTCCTGGGCGAACTGTTTAATCGCCCCGGGCAAAACTGGCCGGAAGCGGATGTCACGCTGATTGACCTGGGTACACTGGCTCGTGAAGGCTATGAAGCGCCGCTGGCGGTGGCCTATACCTCACTGGTTAATACCATCAACAATATCGCCGAACGCGACCAATTTTTGGATCGGGAGATCGTATTTACGACTGATGAGGCGCATATGATCACCACTAACCCGTTACTGTCTCCATATGTGGTTAAGGTAGTGAAAATGTGGCGTAAGCTCGGCGCGTGGTTGTGGCTGGCAACGCAGAACCTGGAAGACTTACCGGGCACGGCTAAGAAGATGCTCAATATGATTGAGTGGTGGCTGTGTCTGGTAATGCCGCCGGAAGAAGTGGAAGAGATCGCCCGATTTAAAAAGCTGACTGATGAGCAGAAAGCGATGTTGCTCTCCGCGACCAAAACGCCGCGCTGCTACACCGAAGGTGTGGTGCTGGCAAGTCGCATTGAGGCTTTGTTCCGGGCTGTACCGCCAAGCTTGTATCTGGCGCTAGGTATGACAGAGAAGGATGAGAAGGCGGCGCGTCGGGCACTGATGGTTGAACACGGTATCAGCGAGTTGGATGCTGCGAAGCTGATTGCGCATCAACTCGATATTGCCCGTGGTATTGCCACTCAGGAGGCGGCATGATGCGATTCAGATCCACGGTGTTGGACGTTGTGGATGACAATATTTCCAGTACCGGCGTGTTGTTTGATGCGCCGCCGCAGGGCAATCCGCGAATTAGCCAGCGCCATCATGCGCAACTGGCGGAATTATGCCACCAGATCCGTCAGCGGGTAGGGGAGAAGGCGACATTTACTTATTCACCTCATCGCGTGGCCGGACATAACTGCCTGGCCGTTCAGGTAGAGGGTAAGACGGGAACGGTTAACCTGCTGCTCACTGTAACTGGTAGTTTGCGCTGGCCAGTGGCCAAGGATTACGAACATGCACCACGCTGGTATATCAACGTACCTGATGCGGTGGATGCAGCTTATTTTGTAAGGGAAATGGTAAGGTGGTTCACGAATCACTGAAATGAAAAAAGGAACCATTGGGTTCCTTTTTTCATAAACATTTATTTTTCGGCTATGCCACTTAAGGCGTCGCAAGGATGGAAGCCGTTCCATGAACCCTGCCGATGGCGTAAACTTTAGGTGATCTTTAAGTGAGTGTCAACCACCAAATACTTCGAAGTACAATGCTAACTCTTGTTCCATATGTTCTCGGGCATCTTCTAGGGAGAGATTTCCGTTCATTGAACGATACCAGTCTATCATTTTCTCTTCGAGTACTTTACAGCGTTGGGTTAACCGCTCGTTTTCCGATTGGCAGAACTGGTGAGCCGCAAGTCCTTCTGTCATTTGAGCATTGCTCAATTCGAGTGCGCGAACTTCTAGCCTGAGTTGGTTTCGCTCATCACGTATAGATTGATAATCACCGTAGCCTACGGCTACTGTGATGGCTGCTTCCAGTGCCTTCATGTCATCACGATTGAGACGATGAGTATAACTGACATCGCGATATCTTCTTCCTCCTTGTATTGTCATTGGAGGAAGGACTCGTCTTAGCGACACTGTTTGTATCATGCTGCCCAAGCCAAAACTTCTTATAACGGGATTGTTGTAGTGTACTAAGCTGCTTAGCGAATCCTCTGATATTTCGAATATTGTTTTATCGCCGGGTTTCGGATGGACTGAAGTAACAGGGATGACCTGCAACGTAGGCAGTCGTGAGTTAACAACAATCGCTAGGCGACGTTTATGCATTTCCCCATTTTGGACCAAATCTGGATAGCGTTTGATTGAACTAATTTTGCCAGTTAAACGTTTTGTTGACTGGATAAATCCATACTCTACTTCAACCAACGTACCTTTAGTAATACGGGCAGCAACGGTCCGCTTAGCCGAATAGGTTTTTGCCAAGAATATTTCATCGGCACATTCGGTTCGAGGGGTTAAAAACAGGTCAACTTGCTCATCAGTATGTTGGACCCTTTCGACCAACCAACGATGTGAAGCCTGCCCACTGAAGAAACGCGTTAAAGTGATTTTATGACCACCTTCATCAGGAAGTGGTAACGTAATTTCTGTAATGCTTTGATAGTCTTCTGTACCGAGCAGAGTGTTGTTACCGTCAAGCAGGTATCTTACTGTCATGTTATCCGGCATGACGGTTCCTCGAATGAGCTGTTTTGGGCAGAATTCTACAATAAAAATCTTCGAAACCTGAAAAGAGTTGTTTGCTGTTTCGAGCATTTGTCTTACGCACACTGTGATTTTAATGATCACAGGAGTGCCCTATGACACCTTCAAAGTTCCTGATCTCGCTGCTGGCCGTTGCTGTTCAGGCACCGGCAGCGACCATTGTCTACACCGACAGCCATCATCCCCCATTGAATGCGGCCAGCAACCAGGTGGTTTACCTGGATGCTCCGGATACCGTTCAGCGCCAACTGTTTGGTGAGTTGCCTGCTGATCCCGTACAGGCGGAGCAGGTTGCGAAAACCATTATCCAGTCACCGGACTGGCAGCAAAAACAGCAACAAATCGGGCAAGCGTACCAGGGCGTACTTCAGGCATACAGCCTGAAGCTGGTGAAATATCCCGCCGTGGTGTTTGACGATCGCTATGTGGTTTACGGCACGGCGGATGTTGCGGTTGCTGAAGCTCACCTTGCTGAATTTCAGGGGGCGCGGTGATGAAACAGCTTCGACAACACCGACTGGGGATTGCGCTGGCATTGGGCTGCGCAGCTCAACCTTTTGCGGCCGGAGCGATTAACTCCGCGCAGATCATCTCCAGTGCGTTGTCTCCCCAGTGTCTGGAATACAAGATTGTCGGTATTTGCTACTGGCTACTTTGTACCCCATACGGCTGTACGGTGAAGACATCCACCAAAGTTCGCCACTATATCCCCAACGCTGTTGTTTCCAGCTATAACCAGACAGGCAGTAATCCCTGGACGGAGATGTCTTTTCTGGGAACCGGCCTTTCCGGTATTGCCGAAGGTGGCGGCGCGAACGAGCAGAAACGCGTTGAGCGGAAAGATAACCTGCAATTTAAAAATGCGGATGTTATCGGCCATCCGGCGTTGGCCGCTCCCGTCTTCAATAAGTTCATGGGGCAGATGGGGTATGCCTGTTCCAGCTCTGTCACGGCGATGATGCCGTATCTTCTCAGTACCCTGGATGCAGTAATGTGGCGTTCTGGTTTACCAGAGTCGTTTTATCCCGAAGCGCTGACGCCCGGACTGCGTGAAATAGGCTCCACCACTGGCGGCAATATGTGGGGGAACGTCTATCCCCGCAGCGGGTTTGTGACTCAGGTCGATGACTATAAAGCGGCAGCGGTCGTCGCACAGCGTGCGGCCGATGTAGCCACTCGTACCGGGCAAATACACGTTTATCAACCTATGACGGTCAGCGCCAGACCGGGCTACTGGCCCCCTTCGCCGGTCATGGAAAACACCGGCACCCGCAATCACAAATGGCAGCAACTCACGCCGTCGCTGTCCACATCCTGCGCTGTCTTTCCGGACAGCCCTAATCCCGTTGCAACCGATGGCAATTACGCCTGGGCGTTATGGCAACCCTACAGCTGCTGTGAGCGTCGCGGCCAGACGTTCCTTTACAGCGTCGATTTTCAATAACAAGGAGAGTGAGTATGACGAATAAACGCATAGTTTTTGCAGGCGCTCTGATGGGATGTCTTGCGCTGAGCCTTCCGGCCCGGGCGGTTTTCGACCTGGATAATGATGTGATTAACACCGATTCCAGTAAGGGGTTGAAAGGTGCAGTTAACGATAATCTCTTTTACACCATCGGTGGTGGGACGGTGATATCGCAGCCGCCCAGCAACAACAATATGGAAAAACTGGGTATGGGGATTAGCTGGAACAGCGATCTGATGTGCGGCAATTTTGATATCAATACCACCGTCAAAAATCAGCTCAATGGCGTGACCAGCGGATTTAAGGACATGATGGGCAGCGTGATTAGTAGTGCGACCGGCGCTGTAATGAGCTACCCAGCAATGGTTATTCAGAGGGCTAATCCAGGTCTGTATGAGCTAATGACTAACGGTGTGCTTCAGGCCAACGTAGCGTTTGATAAAGCCCAGCTCAATTGCCAGAACATGTCGAAGAAAATGGCCGATTACACCACGTCCAGCCAGTGGACGCAGGCGGCAATAGGGGAAGAGTTCAAAAAAATCGTCTCTACAACACCGGATGCGGTGGCCGCGGATAACCAGCTAAAAACCTCCACCGGCAAAGAAGGGGTGAAGTGGATTGGTGGGCAAAAACGCGGCGGCAGCGGCCAGCCTGCAATTAAACCCACGCATGACCTGGCGAAAGCGGGTTTCAATATTCTGAATAAGCAATCTGTTACCAGTAGTGGTGGCGTCAGCGGATCGGCCTGTAATGGTTCTTTATGCAAGAAGTATAAGACCAGTGAAGAGGCGGCGGAAGCCGTTGTGAAAGTGTTGGGTGACAGGGCGATTCGTACCTGTTCCGAGGCCAGCGATTGCAGCAGTGGTGGAGTGGAAAACGAACCTGGCGCATCAACTGCCGGCGTCGGTTTTTCACCGATGCTGGAAGAGGCCACGCAGGAGAATCTGGAAATCCTGGTGAAGCTGGTTAACGGAAACCTGACGCCTGATGTGACCAATCTGGCAACGCTGAAAACAGGCGATTTGGCTGTATCTCGCGGTGTTATTCAGGCGCTGAAGGATGATCCGGACAACGCTGCGCTGGTACAGCGTCTTGCCAGCGAACTGGCGATGTCAGAGACCATTTCCACGGCGCTCGGGATGCGCCGAATGCTGATGGCCGGTCAGTCGGAACCGAATGCGGCGGATCAGACAATGGCACTTGACGAGTCCGATCGTCGTCTGGAGTTTCTCGACCGCGAAGTGATGGCGCTGAAAAACGAAATGGAGATCCGTAAGGCAATCAGTAATAACTCAATTCTTGTCACACTAACTCGGCAGGAAAGCCGCGAGGCCGATCATGGTCTGCGTCAGCCTGTGCAACAGAATGATGATGCTATGCAGAACCTGAATCAGAAGGTGGAGGAATAATATGGACGTTATTCGTAAACCTCTCTGGCTGCGAATATTGCGAGTCTTGCTGTTCTGTATTGTCGCCATGCTGGCTATCGGCGGTTTTAGCTTTACGCTGTTGCATTTCGTGGGCAGCGAAGCAGAACTGAGGGCGTGGTTGCTTCAGATAAAAACACCGCTCCTGTTCTGGCGGCTGGCGCTGTATACCGTCATCACGTTTTTCTGGCTGCACCGTGTCCGGGGCTATTTCCTGCGTCACTGTACCCGGCGCTTTCAGGTTTATCGGCTGGAAATAATGACGGTTTGCCTGTTCGTGATGATTGAAATCACCAGTTCGCGTTGGGAGATATGATGACGGCTGACAGCTATCTGGAAATGGTGCTGGTCTTTATGGGCTGGCTCATCAATAACGCGCTGTGGATGATTATTACCACCACAGGGATTTTTGCTATTCCGCTGGCGTTTAAAATCGCCGGTGTCTGGCTGAAAGTCAGGGAAGAGGGGGATGATGAAGGGAACAAGGGGGCGCTGGCGTTGCCGCGAATGGAACACGTTATATATGTTGCATTTGTGGTGATCATGTTTTGCGCGATGCCGATGCAGGATATCGATATCACAACGATGAAGTTCGATCGTACCCGTTCTTCCCAATGTGGCGTGAATGTACCTAGACCGGATGAATCCGGCTATGGGCCGCTGATTGCAGAGTTCAACGGCCAGACGGCGAAGATCCCGGCGTGGTGGTATCTGGTGCATTCGCTATCTAAAGGGGTGACTCACGCGGCTATCGCCTCAATCCCCTGTGGGAGTGACTTCCGGTTATTACGTTTTGAGGTTCAGCATACTAAGCTGATCGATCCTATTATCCGAGAGGAAGTGCAGGCGTTCGCCAGTCAGTGCTATGCGAAGTCGTATTACAAACTGAAGAACAGCAATCCGAAACTGACCGCCGCCACGATTGATTCAGTTGGCTGGATTGGTTCCGATTATTTTCTCAATACTTCAGGGTATTACGACTACTACACCTCGACGTCACCGCGAGCCGCGTGGCCGTATAGCGAAAGCCGGGACAGTGGATACCCCAATGTTGGCCGTGGCGGTTATCCAACCTGTAAAGACTGGTGGAGCGCATCAAGTAAGGGGCTGAAAAGCCGTCTGCTGGAAAGCTTTGATACCCGGACGATCAATATGATGAAGGCAAAGTCCCCCGGTAACTGGGAAGAAAGCCTGTTGCGTTGGCTGGTGAGTCCGCAAAATACGCACCTGTCCGGCGGGGGCGATACTTACATGATGGGTAATCAGCAGGGACAGGGAACGGGGATTGATACCGGCATTAAGCAGGCGCTGAGCGGTCTTGGTGCGCTTTCTGCTCAGGTGACGCAGCTCCCGGCGTTTGATGCCCTGCGGCAGGCTCTGCCTATGGTTCATGCTGTTTTACTGATGGCTATCGTGGTTTGTATCCCACTGGTCATGTTGTTCGGCGCTTACGATCCGAAAGTGGTGGTTACCATTACTTTTGCGATGTTTGCGCTGATATTCGTCCCGTTCTGGTGGGAGCTTGGCGGCTGGCTGGATGACAAGCTTATTGAGCTGATGTACGCCAGCTACAAGGGCTACACGAACAGCTTCAATAACTGGCTTGCCAGTACTGGCTCGGATGGTTGGATCATGAATCTGGTGCTGGGGGCGATGTATGTGATGTTGCCCATGTTTTGGTTTGGAGCCGTTGGATGGAGTGGTGCGCAGATAGGTGCTGTTGTTTCATCGACTATTGCAAAAGCTTCGGAAGGATCGCAACAAGCAGGGGCTAAAGGTCCAGACGTGGCTGGTGAAGTAGTTAAAACTGTTGCTACGAAGGGCGTTTCAGCAGGGAAAAGTAAATAAAACTACACAGGTAGTAGATTTACTCTACTACCTGTATTCATCATCAAAGTGCTTTAATTTTTGGTCATTGCTATCGTAATAACCTTGCCCACTGTGCCCATTACGAAAACCAGAGTTATAGTCTTCTGAATCAGTTGATGAGGTTTGGGAGTTTGTTGTTTTACTTCCAGCAGCAACAATAGCAACAACGATAGAAAAGATCATTTTAATGGCTTCGGTTAATCCATTGAAAATTACAGTCCAAACGTCTGATTGTTTGGATGAATTACTTTTATCTTTCATCAAAAATATCTCCCTTTTATACATTATAGAAATTCCTTCACACCTTTTAATAAGCCACTTGCTAAGATTATTATTGAGCAGGCGCTGAAAAACAAAAATATTATAAAACTGAATCTGCTTACTTCTTTTGATTTTCGTTTTTCTTCAACTAGTTCAATGGTAGTAAGTGATGCTAGTACAGCCAATGCGCATGCAACACAATAAATTAACCATCCGGTAATTTGATAATTGTTTTTAATTAAAAACACACCTAAAACAGCGATGGCTACACTTGTAAGCGTGTCTTTGTATAAATCAAATATGGTTTTTCTGTAATCAGTTGATAATATCTTAAATGTATTTTCTTTTCTATGCGAAAGGCTAACACCTTTTGCTTTATTATCTTCGGCATCAAAAGAGACGTTATGACCGATTTTAGGAAGTAAAACACCTTTTACATCACTGACATGAAAGTAATAATCTTTATTATTCCCGTCAGTGATGAATCCATACCCTTGTTCTACACTGAACCACTTAACCACACCATCCATTATTATCTCCCTATAAGTTTCAATATAATGTTGAGATTAATAGATGGAGAAAATTAATGCAATATCTTGCAGGATTTCATAGAAAGATTTATTCTCCGAGTGTTACACCGTTGTCTCCGACAACAGCCAATGCTTCAGCGCAATCGGAACTGCGCCAGCGATTTGAGAGAAGCGCCTTCGGGTGATCGCAAGCCAATATCATAGGGAAAGAAGCGCGGCCTGAGACTGATGCCTTCGGGTGGCCGCAGCCAAAATCGTCGCAATCTGAGAGACGATGCCTTCGGGCGATAACACCGTTTAACCTTTGAGAACGGTGATCGCATAAGCGATAAAGGTACACTTCAACGCAGGGCAACAACGTCTGCCCAACATCCTTAAAGCTGTTTTCCTTTGGACTTACGTCCAGCTTATCCCGGTAACATTTGCAGCTCGCAGCTCATGCCAATTGGAACATTTGGCATCTGCAAGAGCAGCATTTGGCGGCGGGATATGTGCAGCGTCACTTGTGTAAGAGCGTTAGCGATACCAAGTGACGCTGCGCGAAAGGGCACCGTCTTAGCAGACGGAATGCGGTCTTTCAGCTCTCTGTACAGTCTGACGCACACGTAGTCACGGCGATCGGACTGGGGAAAAAACATCTTTAAGCACACTTTTTAACCATAACGTCTTATCACGGAACGCATCCATTCACGGAGAAACCATGAGAGCAGGCGTATCAACTTCAGGAGAAAATTCGACTCGGTATCGATGGCAATGTCAGTGAAAGCTGACGTATGGAGGTAGTCTGACTAACGTCAGGACGGCATACGCCGCGAACAGCTCTGCGAGCTGGGGAACCTCGTAAAAACTCAACATTTGTCACCCCGATGCACAGATACCCGTCGAGACGCAGGAAGCGCAAAACCTAACCGTGCCGTCGGGGCCAGATGTATCACTCATGTTCTGTGTGAAGATTCAGAATATAGATCGTGCTCGTTTCCTTATTTCGGGAGAAGAGCCTGATCTGTATTTCTTAGTGAAGGGGGACAGGCATGTCGAAGTTAAGTAAACAGCTAGTTACGCTGGCAAGGCAGGGAGGTGGTGGGTTCAAAACTATCGCGGATCGTTCAAAGATCGCCACCCGTGTAGCGAAGAGAATAGCTAAATTAAATATTCAGATCCGGGATGTGAAGCATATAAAAACCAATCATATTGAGCTGTATGTCAGGAGTCGTCAGGCCGAAGGGATATCTAAAAGAACAATGCAGAATGAGATGGCCGCAATCAGAAATATTCTGACCGTTTCCGGTCGGACAAAACTTGCCGACCCTGCTCATGAGAAATTAAGTAATTCAGCTCTCGGATTATCCGATGCCAGTCGTGACGGTACTAAAGTCGCAATTAATAGCGAACGCTATCTCGCAGCGTTCGCTTATTCAGAGAGACAAGATGTTGGCGTAGCTGCCGCGATGCAGGTTGCTCGTTGTTTTGGTCTGAGGACAGAAGAAACGGTGCAATCTGTGAAATCATTAAAAACCTGGCAGCGTGCATTATCACGTGGTGATGAGCGTGTCAGGATCGTATTTGGTACAAAAGGAGGACGGCCAAGAGATACGACGGTTATAGATCGCGATAAAATGCTAAGTGCTGTTAATCATGCTCTAAAAGTTGCTGCTGAACAGAATGGTAAGCTGGTTGATAAACCGGATCTGAAGTCAGCGATTGATCGCTATCGAAATATTGTCAGAGATGCGGGATTAGTAGGGAAATATGCGCCTCATAGCCTGCGATACGCCTGGGCAGGCGAAGCGATGGCATATCATAAAAGCAAAGGGATGAATGACGATGAGGCAAAAGCAATGGTTTCTATGGATCTGGGGCACGGCGATAGTCGAGGGCGTTATATTGAGCGTGTCTATAATAAACCAGATATCGAGGAATAATTAAACTCGCTTGCCTCTGTGGAATATAAGCGATAGCATTTAAACGTTAACACGTTGTCTCCGACAACAGCCAATGTCCCGGCAATCTGGAAGGGACGCCTTCGGGTGATTGCCAGCCAAAATCGTCATGACCTGAGAGACGATGCCTTCGGGCGGTAACGTTGTTTAGCCTTTGAAAACAGCAGTCGCTTATGCGATGAAGGTACACTTCTCACCACAGCGGATTCTCCGCTATCAATATTGTCACTCACCCTAAGGGAACACGCTTCCCGCAGGGGATCGGTGTTCCCTTTTTTACGTAAGGAATACACCGATGACTCATCGCTTATCTCTGGCATTTACGCCTGTTTCTATCACGCTCCCGGCCTGGGAACACGCTATTGAAGTGTTTGATTTTTCCCAGTGGGAACGTCGGCAATTTGCGCTGATTAAAGCCGCGCAGGATGCCTGGAGCCATCGTTCAGATCTTGACTCTCAGCAGGTGACATTTTCGCTGACGCTTTTTGTACGTCTGGGGAACGAAACTGCCGAGCGGATGCAAAACTTTGTCGCCAGATACGTTGACGATGTGCTGGTTGTAACTTTGGCTACTTCTTCTGAAGAAGTAAGTAATGGATAACGGAATGATGATTGATATGCAGCCCGTTCCCTTTGGCCTGGTTCTTCTGAAATATCTGCGTACTCCACGTCGCGTAGTTCCGTTCTTTGCGTGGGCTAAGCGTCTGGGTGATGAATATGAAGAAACCAGCCGGTGGGAAGGTCGGGCGTTGTCAAACAACGGATTCTATCTTGTCCCCAACTCCCGTCTGATTTATGGCGTCAGTGTGACCGGGAATGGTTATGAAGGCACCATGACAGCAGAGGCTTTTGGTATCACGCTGTCTTTGTTTGCCCTCGGGCAGATTGCCAATACGACGGAAGAGGACAGCGATATCCTGCTTTACCACGCTTTGCGTGACTATGCGTTGGATCACTCTGAATCGGTTGAGATTATGGCCGCGATAGACTGAATTTTTATTTTAGCCCAAACGGGGATTGTTCCCCGTCTGGGGCCATCCCCGTTTTTTTATTGACGGGAATGACATATGACGAAGAAAACAACTCACCGTAAATCAGCCTCACGGCAGGATTTGTTCCAGACCGTCACCGGTAAGATTATTGTGGCGCTGGAGAACGGGACGACACCCTGGCGTAAAGCATGGCAAACCGGAAAAGAGGGTTTGCCTACTAATGCCATCACTGGCCGGAACTACAGCGGTATTAACGTGATGCTGTTATGGATCGATGCCGCCGAGAAGGGATTTCACTCAAATCGCTGGCTGACGTTCAAACAGGCACTGGGTGCCGGTGGTAATGTCCGGAAAGGTGAAAAATCGACGCTTGTAACGCTGTTTAAACCGTTTCAGAAAGAGGAAATGGATGACAGCGGCCAGCCGGTGTTTGATGAGAACGGCGAGGTGGTCATGCGGGATCGCTGTTTTATGACCAGCTTCCACCTCTTCAACGTTGAGCAGTGTGAAAACCTGCCCGATAACCTTTACCCGGAAATACCGGTTTTGCCCGACGTGGAACGTATTGCCCGGGCAGAACAGATAGCAACCTGTAGCGGTGTGTCTGTGATTCATCGTCATCAGGATCGTGCGTATTACCGCCCGGATGTTGACCACATTATGATGCCGGAAGCCGCTCAGTTTGATTCGGCGGAAGACTACTACAGTACGCTGCTGCATGAACTGGTGCATTCCACCGGTCACGCTTCGCGGCTGGCGCGTGAAGGCATTGTTTCCACTTCACAGAAGTTTGGCGATCCGGTTTATGGATTTGAAGAGCTGATAGCTGAGATGGGAGCGGCCTTTCTGTGTGCTGAACTTGGCATTTATGGCGACTTGCAACATGAGAGCTATATCGCGTCGTGGCTGCAAACGCTGAAGGAAGATAACCGAGCTGTATTTCGTGCCGCTCGCTTCGCCCGGGAAGCGTTTGAATACCTGGCGCTGTGTGAGCAGATGCTGGCAGTGTAATCGACTTTTTCGTGATCACGTTGTACCCCGACCTGTATTTAGAGGTCGGGGCTAATAATATTTCTTGCTTATCCGCTAACAATAAGAACTAAACTCCATTTCATTACTTATTGATTTATTGCTTTGGTGTAGGAACGATTTACCCAGCCATAGATTTTTTGTTCTCCAAATGATAGTTGTATATATAGCCACTTCCTATCACTTTTATCGATAACGATAACAGGTGTGTATTTTTCCAGTGTGACCAATACGTCACCATGCATTGATGGTGTATTCCGTAATCGGACGTTTTCGCCGGTAATTATTCTTATATGTTTTAATGTGTTTACGTCAATTTCACTAGGTAACTGTTTTGTCAATTTTTTAATGTGGGGGCTTGGTGTTTCTGCTTTACTAACATATTGTTGTGCTTGCCCTATTAAATACACTGCGAACTCTTTATTTTTATCTACACCGACTGAATAAATGGTGGTTACAAGATAAATGATGATAAGTTGTAATAATAATGGCAATTTCCTAAAGTTCGAAGTAATAGGGCTTTCTTCGATATGATTTTTTAATTTTGTTAATGCGTCAGGTTCATTTTCTTTTACTGAATGAATATTAGTTGCAATAACGGCTGCACCTTGAGGTGAGCGCGAAAATAGAATAGCAGCTTCCTGTAATTGTTGAATCTCGGCTGCATTTAGTTTTTCTAATTGTTTAGCAACGCTTGTAGCAAAATAATTTTCAGTAAGTATCCCTCGTTGCTTTTTGAAGAAAGCGGCTGCGCCGGAATCCTGAAGCTTCTTCTGAGCCGCGAGTATGCTGTTGACAGCGGCACCGGCAAACAGCGAGTCGTATTGTTTGCGGGTACTGGCAAGCAGCGAGTCTTGGCTTTTCAAGAAAGCGGCCGCGCCGGAATCCTGAAGCTTCTTCTGAGCCGCGAGTATGCTGTTGACAGCGGCACCGGCAAACAGCGAGTCGTATTGTTTGCGGGTACTGGCAAGCAGCGAGTCTTGGCTTTTCAAGAAAGCGGCCGCGCCGGAATCCTGAAGCTTCTTCTGAGCCGCGAGTATGCTGTTGACAGCGGCACCGGCAAACAGCGAGTCGTATTGTTTGCGGGTACTGGCAAGCAGCGAGTCTTGGCTTTTCAAGAAAGCGGCCGCGCTGGAATCCTGAAGCTTCTTCTGAGCCGCGAGTACGCTGTTGACAGCGGCACCGGCAAACAGCGAGTCATATTGTTTGCGGGTACTGGCAAACAGAGAGTTATGACTTTTGAAGAAGGCATCCACGCTGGAGTCCTGCGTCAGCGACTCGAATGGCTTGCTGGTAGCGGTATCGGCAAATAGTGAGTCCAGGCATTTGATCTCTTCCACAATTGAGGGAGGGGCCGTTATGTCGAATTCATTCTCATTATTGGTGAGGGATGTTTTTTTCTCTTTCATCATTTCACATCCTAAGTTAACTATCCTTGTTGATAAAATAAGATTTTTTGAAATTATCGTACAGGACATGAACCTGAGCGGGCAATGATTAGGGAGAAATTTTCTATCCTGAGAATAGACTTTTCGATTGTCAGTTTGGCTCATCGGGATATGTTTTCGTTTTTATCCAATAAAAAGGTCTTACTGATGAAAGAGAACATTCCTGCTGTAACGCGTACTCATATGGATGTTGACTGCTGTGACAGTAGTGCAGTTTTTGTGCTTGATAATGGTCATGATCATTTTGCCGTTTCCCTTGAAACGATACTCTCATGTCTGAAGGTGGCAGAGGAACACGGCCATGTACCTGAGATTGGCGCGGATTGGTGGTGTCTTATCGCTAACCATACTGCGTTGGGATACCCGTCATGAGGCATAACAATGGATGTATTCAAAATTTCCGTTGATACACAACAGGTTAAAAAGATTAGCCAAGAGAACTTTGATCAGGTTACGAAAAAGCAGGCTCCCTGGTATCAGCCAATCAATGGTCACCAGGGATGGTTTGCGGTTTGCCCGGCTTGTGACAACCCGATCCAGATTATAGGAATGCTTGAGCGTGATGCGCCGTATGGGAAGCACTTCTTCCCGACTGCCGGTGCCGTGGCTGTACCGTTGAAAGGTCGTGTTGATAAGGAAGAATATGAGTGGTGCCCATATGCCAGCAAGAATAAGCATCTAACGAAAGATGATCGGCGAGCGGCGGGTAGTGAACTTGCTGTATTGGTAAAACAAACCTTAATTGAGCAATTTGACCGGGTTATTTACCTATTAGAAAAGGGAACTGGAATGAGGATTTCATTTGCCCTGGCGAAACAGATGCTTGAAGAATACCGCGCAGCTGAAGGCTGGCGCTACAGGGGAGCAACACGGCAGAATATACCTTGGGTATTTGCATACATGATGCAGGCTAAGCGGTTGAGAGGACGGATATTTTTCGATGCAAAATTTACCGAAGAACTCTTAACCAGACGACCAGATTTAACCTGGAATGCCAATGGGCAAATTGACATTAAGGACGATAAAAAATTCTGCGATTTGAGTTTTAGTTTCATCAGACATCGTCGCCATGTTGATCAACATACGTTGTCTGAAAGTATTGAGTTCAATATTGCGAACTCAAAACAGGAAACGGTATGCAAAAGGGAAATTATTTTTGAACACGACTATTTCCTGAAACTGATAAACAGTAAAAATGAAGCTAACAGGAAAATGAACCTTGTTGATCTTGCCAGAAGCGTGCTGGCCTGACAGGTTAAAAGTTCGAAATCGAATTGTGAGTTGTTGATTGCCCAATAAGAATCAGCGTTTAACGTAGCGGAATTTCCACTTAACAGGCTTCCGCTATGTTGAATCTGAAATCTTTTTTCCGTCCGGGGCGTTCACGCCCGGATGCTCCGCCGACCGTTAAGGCGATAAACCCCTCTTTGCCTCCAGGCTACTTTCTGCCCATGACCGCCAGTGAACTGCTGGCGACAACCCGTCGTCAACAATGGCTGCAATCGCTCTGGGATTACTCGTCCCTGCCGAAAGGCATGTATCGCCAGTATTACCTTGCTCCGCTGGAGCATTGTGTGGCGCTGATACAGCAATTTCCTCTTACGGAAAGTGGGCCGTATGCCCGTCCCGGAGGGATGGCTGACTATATGCTGGAAACGGTGTCATATGCGGCACGATTGTCGAAAAGCTACATGTTGCCGGTTGGCGCGCCGCCTGAAGAACAGGCGGCGCAAAGCGCGGCCTGGAATGCGATAGTCGTCTATGCGGCAATGTTGCCTTCACTTGAATATCTTTGTCATCTCCACGTTGAGCTGGAGAGTGGCAAACGCTGGTTTCCGTTACTGGGTGCACCATCTGAGCCTTATCGTTTCCGCTTTTCGCCGGAACAGTCCCCGGAACGGTTGCAAAGTTTTGGCGCAATGCTGGCGTGGAAGATTATCCCTCCGGAAGCGATTAACTGGTTGAGTAGCTGGCCGGAAGCCATCAGGACCCTGTCAACGTACCTGACCGGCTTCCGGGCGCAGTCGGGCGTGGTCAATGCCATTGTGTCTGAAGCTATTCGCCTCACTGCTGGCGCACCGGAAGGCGAACAACCGGCTGTTCCGGCGATGATCATTCCTGTGCAGGCGGAACCATTGCAGGGGGACTCGTTGCTATCCGGATTAGCTGATGATGTGCCGGAGCTGGTTGTGTCGTATTCCGAAGAGGAAATCCTTCCGGCAGCGGAACCTGCTCCTGTGTCGGATGCAGAGCTGATATTCCCGGATGAGCAGGAAGGGCCGGATGATACTGATGCGTTGCTGGCAATGATGGGCTTCGTCAGCGCTGATGAAGCAGAAACCGGAGAAATCACGCCATCCGCCGAGTCGAATGATCCCGGAGAGGCATTCTGGCAATGGCTGGTCACGGGATGCCGTTCCGGTAGTCTGATTCCGAACAAACCTGACGGGCGGATTCACCTGGTCGCCGGTTACGTGTTTCTGCGTGCGCCGGGGATTTTTCACCAGTATCTGACAGAGACGAATGCACCGGGAGAGGATAAGGCCCGGCTTCAGAAAGCATTTGAGAGACTGGGGCATCATCGGCAGGACAATGGCACGATGTATACCTGCCAGCTGTACCAAAACGAGCAACGGGAAGGGCGCTTTCAGAAACTGAGTGGCTATCTGGTACTTGCCAGTAAGGTCTATGACAGCGATAACAATCCAGGGGATAACCCATTATTGATTGTTATATAAGGATATTCTAATGAATTCGTGTACCTTTGGGCTTCTTACTGAACAGTATTTTTACAGCAAATCATTACGACCGGCGACGGAGTGGAGCTACCAAAAAGTGGTTCGTTCATTTGAAGGGTTTACATCGTTTAACCCGACTAAGATCGATCACCTGACAGTGCTGAAGTGGCGTCATACGGTGCTGAATGACCAGAACCGCGCGACCCGAACGTGGAATAACAAAGTTGCCCACATGAGGGCATTGTTTAATTTTGGTATCAAGCAGGGATTGTTGCCGCAGGTTGAAAACCCCTTCAATGGCGCGGTTGTACGTCCGGGTACGAAAAAGAAGAAAACGCTGACACAAACGCAAATGGACGCGATGTACCGGCTGATGGAACAACATCTGGACGCTGAAACAGGGAAGGGGAACAGCAGTATGTTCAACGGCCGCAGAAATGCGCTACTTCCGGCGTGGTTCTGGCTGACGGTGGTAAACGTGTTTCGTTATACCGCCATCCGACAAAACCAGCTTCTGCATATCCGTCTGGGCGATATCAATCTTGAGGAACGGTGGATTGATCTGAATATCGAGGGAGCCAAAAACCATCGTGAGCATCGGGTTCCGATTGTCTCGTCGTTGTATCCGTCGCTGGAGGAACTGGTGAGAAAAGCCGGTGAGGCGGGGATGGAGTCGGGTGATCAGGTATTCAATGTGGGTTGGTTTGACCTGATGAGAAAGAGTAAGTACCCGGAGGTGATGAACGAGTACCCGCTGAGAGCGTTCTTCCGGCGCTTATCACGGGAGTGTAAGTTTACGATCACGCCACACCGGTTCCGCCATACGGTGGCAACCCACATGATGAAATCACCTGAGCGCAATTTGTATGCGGTGAAGAAACTGCTGGGTCATGTCAGCATCACATCGACGCTGGAATACATTGATGAAAGTGTTGATAGCTTGCGGGATATACTGGAAACCGAATTGATGTAGTGAGAAGGCTTCAGGAATGGCGTCAAATACTTACATTATTTGACATTGAAAAGATTTCTTGCAAATATCATACGCGAAAAAACAGACTTGCGACAACAAGTCTGTTTCTCAAGAGCCTTTCTTCAACAACAAGTAACAGCGTTACATCGTGTTTTTACTGGCTCGCCTTCGTGTCCGTCAGGATTGCATCTTGCAAATCTGACCAACCGGCTTTGAATAGTGGTGCCCGGACTCGGAATCGAACCAAGGACACGGGGATTTTCAATCCCCTGCTCTACCGACTGAGCTATCCGGGCAACGGGGCGCATTAAACCGTAATCCATCATGCGCGTCAACCACATTTCTTGATTTCCCTGCTGATTGCTTAACTTTGCGGCAATTTTGCCACGAAAGGGGCGTTTTGCTGGTTCATCACATCATCCCGTTGTCACCCTCGCGGGTTTTCCAGCCGCTGACGGCAGAAATTACGTGGCGCAATCCGGATATGGAGTAGCCGCCGATGAGGTCTTCGTCTTCCCGCGGCGAGCTTATCATAATCTCCGCATCGACGCCGTGGCGGTAGGCGCCATGATGGCTGATGACGGTGCCAATAAAGCATTTGCCAGCGAGCCAGACGGGGATATAGGCCACCGTTTCATAGACGTAGTAAGAGGTGACGCCGCTGTAGTAGTTATCTGCTTCATCTGATGACGTACCGGGTGGGATAGGGCAGATGGGCCCCTCTTCCGCGTGACCTTTTTTATCTTTCAGCAGGTTGCTTTGCATCAGTTCCAGCGATTTGAGTAAATCGTCGCGATCCTGTGCGCTGAGCGCCGGCGTCAGCGGCTGACCTTGTTCCGGTGAACTTAGCGTCTCCAGCTTGTAGCGATAGCGAATCGTTACGGCAGGACTCCTGTCCGTCGGGCTGAAGGGGCGCAGCAGATACAGGTTATCTTCGCCGAACTGGCCGTTGTACCACAGCGCATACACCTGGCCGTTGATTCTGACCCACTGGTTCCACTGATTGGCGCCGCGCCCGTTGAGCGAAAACAGCGCTCCAGGGACGCCAGCGTCAAAATCATCGTCGTCATCGGTATCGCTGTGATCGACGGTATCAAAGGTGTTCTCTCCCCGTCTCAGCACGCCGGTGTAGCTAAAGAGCCCGGTCCCGCCGATATAGCTGTCGATGATTAAATCGCGTTTACCGTCGTTATCAAGATCGACCAGCGTGAAGCTGACCTTACCGTTTTCTGAGTCAGCGCTGATATCGGAATGAAGAAAAGCCTGCCACTCATCGTCGCTGATATCGAGCGCGGGTTTGTTGGTCGATACCAGAGTGTCATCCGCGTAGGTCAGCGTAAAGTTCGTGACATGCCCGGTGAGCGGGAACTGTTCGGCAACCTTTTTCAACGCCAGTTCCGGGTTGCTCTTTTGCTCTTTCAGCACGGCGTTATACAGCGTCTTGAGCGCCAGATTATCGGCATCCTTCTGCTGTTTTGGCCGCACCTGACTGACGAACGTGGGCAGCATCCAGGTGCCGCCAGGCGTGATTTCACGACACATACCGGTCGTGTATTTCAGACTCTGCACGAAGGTTTTGCCGTCCCAGACCCGCTCCTCGCCGTTGACGCAGTCGGCGATGCCACGCCCCTTATTGAAAAAGGTGATCGTGCCATCGGCATAGCTGGATGCATCGGTGGTAATGAGCTGTGGTTTGGCGAGCGGAGTATTCTCCACTACCCACATGGCGTACCCGTCGTTATAGGCGGTACGCCAGCACAGGGCTTCGATGAGCGAATGGGTTTTATCGAGAGGGGTTGTGGTTATCTGCCGCTCCTGAGACGGAATATCTTTATTTTGCCAGTCATCACAATGGCTGTTCAGCAACGGGATCAGCTCCGGCAGCAGCTTCTGCCGCTGCTTTGCCGTCAGCGGTTCGCTCTGGGCGTTGCGGATCGTCGGGGCGGCGATAATTTCCGGCGCCGCAACGGCGCTGAGCGTGTTGTCATCGTCGGCATTGCCTTTTCGCACCAGTGCACCTGCGGTGCCCAGGCGCTGCTGGAACTCATCAATCTTCAGAAACACCGCGCTGCTGCCCGCGCTGGAGAGCGGTTTACGCTGGCCGTTAAGGGCGATCTCGATGTTACTGTCATGCTCCAGCGCCTGAATCAGGGCGGCCGTTTGACTGCTATCGAAGCGGAAATGGCTGTCGTCTTTGGCCTCAAGCGTACCGCGATCCTGATCGTCGATCAGCAGGGTAACCGTGGCGTCCTGGGGAATATCATGATCGGTCTGGGCGAAGGTCATCTGAGCGCTTACGCGCTGCCCGGCGCCCGCGTTACGGGTCAACAGGACGCTGATTTCTCCCGTGTTGACGCCATAACCTGCGGCCCGACAGGTGCCGGTGTTATCGCAGGCGACCTCCCAGTCTTTATGCGCGAAAGAAAAACCTTGAACAGGCGCGGCCTGGAGCGATGCAGAGCATAGCCCCATGATGGCAGCCCATAGGAGAGGAGGCATATAAATCCCTGTAGACATATCGATGTAGGGGGAATTATACCCTTCGCACTTCAAGTTGCATCTCTGTTGACAATCCGTGCGGCTTTCGACGACCTACGGCTCGATTATTCGGGACGCGGCTACTCTGACGCGTCCTCTTCCGGGGAGATGTATGCGGCGTATCGCCGGTCAATGCGCAATCAGGTTAATGCGCCACCCGCGCGACATTGGGCAAAGCGCAGAATATCTTCCGCCAGACGTTGGGCGGTATCGACATCGGTCTGACTGCGTTTTATCAGCAGACGGCTCAGGCAGCCTTCAATGATAAGCTCCATCTGTTTCGCCACCATCGCCGGGTCGTCAATTTCCAGCTGCGTCAGTAACTCGTGGGTGTAGGCCAGAGAAGCCTGCTTTTGTTGCTCCGCCAGCTGATGAACAGGGTGCCGGGGATCCGGATAAAAGGTGCAGGCGGCAATAAACAGGCAGCCGGGATAGCGATGGTTGCTCACGCATTGGGTTAATGCGCCGTAGCGCGCCAGCAGCTTTTGCTCCGGCGTGAGCGTATCGTCGAGCAGCAGCTGACGGCGCCAGACATCAACCTGATGACTGAGGTAACGTAGCGCATCGTACAGCAGCGCTTCACGATCGGGCCAAAAGCGTTTGAGGTCAGCGAGCGGGTAAGAGACGCGTTCGGCGACCATTTCCAGCGTGGTGTTGGCAATACCTTCAATTTCGAGAATGCGTATGGCTTCACCCAGGACATCTTCACGTTGCACGGTCTTCTCCTCCATTTTTCCTCCTAAAGTGTCGTTCACGGTTGCCAATCGTGCAAATGGGCGCTGAATGTCGCCGCATCCATAAACCCGGTTACGCGCTGCGCAGGCTGCTCTTCGCTCTGTGTATTAAAGAACAGAATGGTCGGCAAGCCGAGCACCTTCAGGTGTTTCAGCAGGGCCACATCTTCGGCGCTGTTGTTGGTCACATCTGTCTGCAACAGAACGGTCCCTTTCAGGGCCTGTTGTACTTCGGTGGTGCTAAAGGTGTATTTTTCGAACTCTTTGCAGGCGACGCACCAGTCGGCGTACAGGTCGAGCATCACCGGTTTACCCTTGGCCTGCGCCAGTGCCTGATCGAGCTCCGCGACGTTACTTATCCGCGTAAAAGCCAGCGGTGACTGCTGCCGGGCGACCGGCTCGCCAAAAGCCCAGTCCTGTAGCGGACGCGCGCTGACCAGCGCCGCGGCGAACAGAATGATTTGCACGATGCGCAGCCAGGGACGGGAGGCGCCGAGTGCGGTAATAAAAGCCCAGCTAAAGAAGGCGACGCCCAGCAGCGACCACAGACGCAAACCCCAGAGTTCGCCGACGATACGCTCCAGCAAAAAGACCGGAAGCGCGAGGATCACAAAACCGAACGCGGTCTTCACATGGCTCATCCACGGGCCGCTCTTCGGCAGCAGGCGGTTGCCAAATACGGTGACCAGGATCAGCGGCAGCCCCATGCCCAGCGCATACAAATACAGCGTGCCGCCGCCGAGCCACAGATTGCCGCTCTGGGCAATATACAGCAGGATGGCGCTCAGCGGCGCGGTGGTGCAAGGCGAACAGATCAGCCCGGCAATGGCTCCCATCGCAAAAACGCCGCCGGGTGAACCGCCCTGGCGCGTGTTGCTCATCAATGTCAGGCGGGTTTGCAGCGATGAGGGCAGCTGCAGCGTGAACAGACCAAACATCGACAGCGCCAGCAGGATAAAGACCGCTGACAGGCCAATCAGTATATACGGATGCTGCAACGCCGCCTGAAACTGCAAACCGGCGGCGGCGACCACCAGTCCCAGCGCGGTATAGGTAAGCGCCATCCCCTGCACGTAGATAAATGCCAGCAGCAGCGCGCGCCCGGTTGAGAGCCGCTGCTTGCCGCCGAGGACAATCCCCGAGATCAGCGGATACATCGGCAGCACGCACGGGGTAAAGGCGATACCAATACCAATCAGCAGTGCCCATAGCGCGGAGAAGGGCAGGCTGGCAGGCGCATTATCGCCTGCGCCGCGCTTCTCTTGCCGAGGAGATTGCGGGGCTGGCGGCTCGCTTTTTGTTGCCAGCTCAGGACGCTTTTCAACCGGCAGCGGCGGATTAAATTTGAGTTGTCCGGACGAGGGGAACGCCGGATGGGCGGGGACCGATTCGCTGCCGGATACGGCCAGCACAGTCCGAAGCGGCACCACTTTCGTCTCCGGCGGATAACAGAAACCCGCGTCGGCGCAGCCCTGATATGTCACGGTAAGCGTGGCGCCTTTTTCCGCCTGGCTCAGCGTGACCGGGACGGTCAGCCGCTGGCGGTAAATCTCACTTTTGCCGTAAAACTCATCCTCATGCCACGTACCGGGCGGCAGCTCCATTGCGGCGAGCGTGGCATTCGCCGGCGTCAGTTTGATCTGCTGGCGATAAAGATAGTAACCCTCTTTGATTTGCCAGGTCAGGTTGACGTCCCGCTGGCTCTGCTGGAAATCAAAGGCAAAAGCCTGCTCTGCGGGAACAAAGTCAGAGCGTCCGGGGGCGTCAAATAAGCCGGCGAAAGCGGATGTGCTGCACAGCAGCAAAATCAGCGTAATGATGCATTGAGCCATGAGAGATAATCAGTGTCTCCGTGAGTGACGGGTAAAACCAGTAATTCGGGGGTTTGATACGGGTGATGGGACTTCAGGCAATCCAGTAACGCCTGCTGGTGAGCCTGGTCGGTTTTCAGCAGCATTTGCACTTCATACTCCTGCTCCAGCTTGCCTTCCCAGTAGTAGAGAGAGGTCGCTCCAGGCAGGAGGGTGGCACAGGCGGCGAGCTTTTCGGCCAGCACTTTGGCCGCCAGATCCTGGGCGGTGGCTTCATCCGGCGCGGTACAGAGAACAACAACAGCATCAGGCGTAGTCATCGTGAACCTCGTATCAGCGAAAAGAGGCACTATAGCACGCACGGTGAGGGGAATAATGCAACGGGCCAGGAAACTGGCCCGAATTTAAGCAGATTTACAGCATGATGCCGCCGATAATAAAGCCCAGGATGACGCACAGGGTAATGGCAATCACCCCGGGGATCAGGAACGCATGGTTAAAGACATACTTGCCGATACGTGTTGATCCGGTATCGTCCATTTCGACCGCCGCCAGCAGCGTAGGGTAGGTCGGCAGCACGAACAGCGCGGAGACGGCAGCAAACGAGGCGATGGCGGTCAGCGGGGTGACGCCAAGCAGCAGCGCCGCCGGCATCAGCGCTTTGGTGGTTGCGGCCTGGGAATATAGCAGGGTCGCGGCGAAAAACAGCACCACCGCCAGCAGCCACGGATAGTTGTGCAGCAGATCGCCGGCCACGGTCTGGATGTCGGAGATATGCGCTTTGACAAAGGTATCGCCGAGCCAGGCGACGCCCAGCACGCAGACGCAGGCGCTCATCCCGGATTTAAAGGTGCTGGCGTTGAGCACTTCGCTGGTGTCGATTTTACAGGTGACGCTAATCAGCGTGGCGATGGTCAGCATGAACACCACGATCGCTTCGTTACGCGGCAGCACCGGGTTCTGAATCAGCCCGACGGTATCGCTGATGGCGGTGGCGTAGAACATGACCGCCACGATGCCGATCAGGAACAGCAGGACGGAACGTTTGGCATGCGGCTTCAGCTCAAATACCTGGCTCCCGCGCAGCTTCACTTCACCTTTTGCCAGGCGCTCCTGATAAATCGGGTCGTCTTTCAGTTCGCAGCCGAGGAAGTTACACACTACCGCTGTGATCATCACCGCAATCAGCGTCACCGGAATACAGATGGCCAGCAGCGTCAGATAGCTCACGCCCAGCGGCTCGAGGATCCCGGCAAAAAAGACCACCGCAGCGGAAATCGGCGAGGCGGTAATGGCAATCTGCGAGGCGACGACGGCGATAGAGAGCGGACGGGACGGGCGAATGCCCTGCTCCTTCGCGACCTCGGTAATCACCGGTAGGGTAGAGAACGCGGTATGGCCGGTTCCCGCGAGAACGGTCATAAACCAGGTGACCAGCGGAGCAAGGAAGGTAATGTATTTCGGATGGCGTCTGAGCAAACGTTCGGCAAGGCTGACCAGATAATCCATGCCGCCGGCCACCTGCATGGCGGCAATAGCGGCGATCACCGCCATGATGATTTCGATGACGTCGAAGGGGATCGCGCCAGGCTTGATTTGAAAGAGGAGCGTCAGGACGAGAACGCCCAGACCACCGGCAAAGCCGATGCCGATACCGCCGAGCCTGGCCCCAAGGTAAATCGCCAGCAGGACAATCACGAGTTCTGCACCAAACATATACGCCTTCCTTGTTTTTTAACAAGTTGATATTGAATTGTTGTGATTTAGTAAATCTAAAAAAGCAAAAAAGGCATGTCATCGCTGACATGCCTTTGGGTCGTTTAACCTGAAAGATTACTGTTCGCTTTCATCGGTATAACGCTTCGCTTTATAGGCCGGATGCATCAGGTTTTGCGGAGAGAAAATATCGTCCAGCTCCGCTTCGGTCAGCAATCCACGCTCCAGAACCACTTCCCTTACGCTCTTGCCGGTTTCGGCGCAAATTTTGCCGACGATATCGCCATTGTGGTGGCCGATAAACGGGTTGAGGTAGGTGACGATACCGATGGAGTTATACACATAGCCTTCGCACACCGCTTTGTTGGCGGTGATGCCGTTAACGCATTTTTCCAGCAGGTTGTAGCAGGCGTTGGTCAGAATGTGGATAGATTCAAACATCGCCTGGCCGATCACCGGCTCCATCACGTTAAGCTGCAACTGACCGGCTTCCGACGCCATGGTCACCGTGGTGTCGTTGCCGATAACTTTAAAGCAAACCTGGTTGACCACTTCCGGCACCACCGGGTTCACTTTGGCTGGCATGATGGAGGAACCTGCCTGCAGCTCCGGCAGGTTGATTTCATTCAGACCGGCGCGCGGGCCGGAAGAGAGCAGGCGCAGGTCGTTACAGATTTTGGACAGTTTCACCGCCAGACGTTTCAGCGAGCTATGTACCATCACGTAGGCGCCGCAATCGGAAGTGGCTTCAATCAGGTCTTCCGCCGGAATCACCGGCAGGCCGCTGACTTCCGCCAGTTTTTGTACTGCCAGCTGCTGGTAGCCATCCGGCGTATTCAGGCGCGTACCGATGGCGGTGGCGCCGAGGTTAACTTCGAGCAGCAGCTCTCCGGTGCGCAGAATGCTTTTGATTTCTTCATTCAGCAGAACATTAAACGCGTGGAACTCCTGGCCGAGGGTCATCGGCACGGCGTCCTGCAACTGGGTGCGACCCATTTTCAGGATATCCTGGAATTCGACGGCTTTATTCTGGAAGCCGTCGCCCAGCTGGTTGATGGCGTCGGTTAATTTCAGCAGGGAGGCATAAACCGCAATACGGAAACCGGTCGGGTAGGCATCGTTAGTGGACTGGCATTTGTTAACGTGGTCGTTCGGGTTCAGATACTGGTATTCACCTTTCTGATGGCCCATCAGCTCAAGACCTATGTTGGCCAGCACTTCGTTGGTGTTCATGTTGACCGAAGTCCCTGCGCCGCCCTGGAACACATCAACCGGGAACTGGTCCATGCATTTACCGTTATTCAGCACTTCATCACAGGCGGCAATAATGGTCTTCGCGACGCTTTTAGGGATGGTTTGCAGTTCCTTGTTGGCCATCGCGGCGGCCTTTTTGACCATCACCATGCCGCGCACGAACTCCGGGATATCGCTGATTTTGCTATTGCTGATGTAGAAGTTTTCAATCGCTCTCAGAGTATGAACACCATAGTAGGCGTCAGCTGGAACTTCCCTGGTACCCAACAGATCTTCTTCGATACGAATGTTGTTTAACATGTGAACCTTCTTTTTCAAGCTGCCAATGAATTCACCAAACACGCAGAATTTATGGGGTTTTGCGCATTTTCTTGCCGAAGATTATTTCCTTAATCGGCCCGGTGCCCACGATCATATGCTGATGATAGCGAATGTCAGCAACCTTGATCACTTATTATGTCGAGAAGAGTATAAGAATTATTAATCTGTGAAATGAGTCACCGCTTTGCCGTTCGTGGAAAAAAATAAGCGTTCCTGCCGATTGAAATGTGCCGTTTTAGCCCAATATTGATGTGATGCGAAAAGCACACCGATGACTGCGGGGGCCGATAGTGAACCCCGCTAATGAAGGAGACGCCAGTGCGTTGGATTCCGTTAATTGCCATTTTTTTATACGTTTACATTGAGATATCGATCTTTATCCAGGTGGCTCACGTGCTCGGCGTTCTGTTGACGCTGATTCTGGTTATCTTCAGCTCGGTGGTCGGTATGTCGCTGGTGCGCAACCAGGGCTTTAAAAACTTTATGCTGATGCAGCAGAAAATGGCGGCGGGTGAAAGTCCGGCGGCAGAAATGATTAAAAGCGTATCGCTGATTATCGCTGGCCTGCTGCTATTGCTGCCGGGGTTCTTTACCGATTTCCTCGGCCTGCTGCTCCTGCTGCCGCCGGTGCAAAAACACCTGACCCTGAAGCTGATGCCACACCTGCGCTTTAGCCGGATGCAAGGTGGTGGTTTTAGCGCGGGAACCGGAGGCGGTGAGACCTTTGACGGGGAGTATCAGCGCAAAGATGAAGAGCGCGACCGTCTGGATCACAAAGACGACCGCTAAGCCTGCGGGCCGCGCTGACGCGGCGCTAATAATGATGAGCCGGATTGCGTTGCGCTGTCCGGCTTTTTTTATGGCATGTTTTAGTGACGATGATGGTGGGGAAGCGCCGCCGTACGGCGCTTTGGCAGCCATAGCCACAGCACCGCCATAACCAGCAGGGCGTAGAGGCTTTTCCAGCCGACCATCGCCAGCAACAGCAGACAGAGCAGGCTCCCGATGAGCGCCAGCACCCGATAGCGTCCCCGCAGCAACCGGCAGCCCGCCAGCATACACAGCAGATAAATCATAATGAAGATGCCGTTGGCATAGACGATCAGCGCATCAAGGTTGATATCCAGCCAGTAGATGCCGAGCGTGCTGATGACACAGCAGCCCAGCACGACGGTGAGCGCATTGCGTGGGATTTGCTGCGGCGAAAGGCGGGCGAGGTAGCTTTCGGGTTTGTACTGCGCCTGCGACCAGACCAGGCGGGCAAAGCTCTGGATATAGATATTGAGGCTGGCGAAGCAGGCGAGATAGCCAATGACGCAGGCGATCCACAGCGCCTGCACGCCAAACAGGCGCACCACGATATTAGGCAGCGATGCGGCGGCGGCCATATGGTCGTCGAAGGCGTGAAAATGCAGGACCAGTACGGTACAGGCCCAGTAAACGGAGCCCGCCAGCAGCAGGCCTATCAGCAATGCGCGGGGGAAATCGCGCTCCGGGCGTTTAAATTCCGCTGCCAGATGGGCGAAGGCTTCAAGACCGACAAAACACCAGAACATCACCGACAGGGCGGAGAAAAGCTGTGAACTATCGATGTCTTCCGGCGCCGGAAAAGGAATTTGCGCCGGGCTAATCCCGCCGCGCCACCAGATAGCGACGATCAGCGCGACGATGAGGGCCGCGACCAGCGTTTGTAGATTGGCGCTGGAGCTTGCGCCGCGCGACCCGACCCACCAGACGATGGCCAGCGTACCCAGCTCCGCAAGCAGCAGCTGGCTGTCGTGCCAGCCAAATAGCGCCTGGCCGAAGCCGGTGGCGATGTGCAGGGCGGCGGGCAACCCTACCGGGATAACCGACAAAAATAGCCAGCCGGTGACGCGTTCCATACGTGAACCAAACGCCATATTGACGAAGTGCGCCACGCCGCCCGCGCTGGGGAAGTGGCGGCCCAGTACGGCAAAGACGATGGCGATCGGGAACACCAGCAGAATGAGCGCGGGCCAGGCCCACAGACTGTTATCTCCCGCCACCAGCGCGGCAAGAGCGGGAACGGCGAAGACGCCAGTGCCGAGCAGCGACGTAGAAAGCAGCCCCACTCCCTGAGCCAGACCTAACTCCTGTTTTAAACCACTCATAATGCCATCCTGCCCTGACAAAAAAGCGATGGTATCACAATCGTTTTTGCTTATGACGGCGGGCAGACCCGCAGCTGTTTCTGTGCGTCAGCGCACAAGGAAAAATTTTTTTTTAACTTTCCCCCTTGAAGCGCGAAAACCCACCCCCATCTCTCAGGCACTAGCCGGAAAACCGTATACGGGCCGGTGTCACCCATAACTGATAATGACTTTCTCAAAGGAGAGCTATCAATGAGTATTCGTCCGTTACATGATCGTGTGATCGTCAAACGTAAAGAAGTTGAAACCAAATCTGCAGGCGGCATCGTTCTGACCGGTTCTGCGGCAGCCAAATCAACTCGTGGCGAAATCATCGCTGTCGGTAAGGGCCGCATCCTGGAAAACGGCACTGTGCAGCCGCTGGACGTTAAAGTTGGCGACATCGTTATTTTCAACGACGGCTACGGTGTGAAATCTGAAAAAATCGACAATGAAGAAGTGCTGATCATGTCTGAAAGCGACATTCTGGCAATTGTTGAAGCGTAATTCGCGCGCGAAACTGAACGAATTTGAGGAATAGAAAAAATGGCAGCTAAAGACGTAAAATTCGGTAATGACGCTCGTGTAAAAATGCTGCGCGGCGTGAACGTACTGGCAGATGCAGTGAAAGTGACCCTGGGCCCGAAAGGCCGTAACGTGGTTCTGGATAAATCTTTCGGTGCACCGACCATCACCAAAGATGGTGTTTCCGTAGCGCGTGAAATCGAGCTGGAAGACAAGTTCGAAAACATGGGTGCGCAGATGGTGAAAGAAGTTGCCTCTAAAGCGAACGACGCTGCAGGCGACGGTACCACCACCGCAACCGTACTGGCTCAGGCTATCATCGCAGAAGGTCTGAAAGCCGTTGCTGCTGGCATGAACCCGATGGATCTGAAACGCGGTATCGACAAAGCTGTCGTGGCTGCCGTTGAAGAACTGAAAACTCTGTCCGTACCGTGCTCCGACTCTAAAGCGATTGCCCAGGTGGGTACCATCTCCGCTAACTCCGATGAAACCGTAGGTAAACTGATCGCGGAAGCGATGGACAAAGTCGGTAAAGAAGGCGTGATCACCGTTGAAGACGGTACCGGTCTGGAAGACGAACTGGACGTGGTTGAAGGTATGCAGTTCGACCGCGGCTACCTGTCCCCGTACTTCATCAACAAGCCGGAAACTGGCGCTGTTGAACTGGAAAGCCCGTTCATCCTGCTGGCTGACAAAAAAGTCTCCAACATCCGCGAAATGCTGCCGGTTCTGGAAGCCGTTGCGAAAGCAGGCAAACCGCTGGTTATCATCGCTGAAGACGTTGAAGGCGAAGCGCTGGCAACTCTGGTGGTCAACACCATGCGCGGTATCGTGAAAGTCGCTGCTGTTAAAGCACCGGGCTTTGGCGACCGTCGTAAAGCGATGCTGCAGGATATCGCGACCCTGACCGGCGGTACCGTTATCTCTGAAGAGATCGGTATGGAGCTGGAAAAAGCGACTCTGGAAGACCTGGGTCAGGCGAAACGCGTTGTCATCAACAAAGACACCACCACCATCATCGATGGCGTGGGTGAAGAAGGCGCCATTCAGGGCCGCGTTGCTCAGATCCGTAAGCAGATCGAAGAAGCGACTTCTGACTACGACCGTGAAAAACTGCAGGAGCGCGTAGCGAAACTGGCTGGCGGTGTTGCGGTAATCAAAGTCGGTGCAGCGACCGAAGTTGAAATGAAAGAGAAAAAAGCGCGCGTTGACGATGCCCTGCACGCAACCCGTGCTGCGGTAGAAGAAGGCGTGGTTGCGGGTGGTGGCGTAGCGCTGGTTCGCGTTGCCGCTAAACTGGCTGGCCTGACCGCTCAGAACGAAGATCAGAACGTCGGTATCAAAGTTGCGCTGCGCGCAATGGAAGCTCCGCTGCGTCAGATCGTGTCCAACGCCGGCGAAGAGCCGTCTGTGGTTGCTAACAACGTGAAAGCGGGTGAAGGCAACTACGGTTATAACGCGGCAACTGAAGAATACGGCAACATGATCGACTTCGGTATCCTCGACCCGACTAAAGTGACCCGTTCTGCTCTGCAGTACGCCGCATCCGTTGCTGGTCTGATGATCACCACCGAGTGCATGGTTACTGACCTGCCGAAAAGCGACGCTCCTGACTTAGGCGCTGCTGGCGGTATGGGCGGCATGGGTGGTATGGGCGGCATGATGTAATTTAATCTTCATACTTCAAACCGCAGGTGCGTTGGCTGCGTTTATTCACCCGGTCACTTACTCATGTAAGCTTCCGGGGAATCATAGACTTGCCGACTGCCTGCAACCTGAATTATTCGATTAAATCAGCATCTCGCGAAAAATGAGAAACCCCCGGGCAGAAATGCTCGGGGGTTTTTCTTTTTCTCAGCTTTTTAGTATAAGGTGTACATCCGGGCCAGCGCGTCCAGCTCATTGATCATGGGGAATAACATGCAGGTAAGATATTTAGCAGGGATTGTCGGCGCAGCATTATTGTTAGCGGGTTGCAGTTCCAGCAACGAACTGAGCTCAGGCGGACAGAGCGTACGCTTTGTTGAAGATAAGCCGGGTGCGGATTGCCAGCTGTTGGGGACCGCGACGGGCAAGCAGAGCAACTGGTTGTCCGGGCATAACGGTGACGAAGGCGGCTCCATGCGTGGCGCGGCAAACGCGCTGCGCAACCAGGCTGCGGCGATGGGCGGCAACGTGATTTATGGCGTGAGCAGCCCGACGCAGAACCTGTTGTCGAGCTTTGTGCCGACCGACAGCGAAATGAACGGCCAGGTCTATAAGTGCCCGAACTGATTTGATTCCGGGCCTCTCCCGTCGAGGGTAAAAGGGACCCGGGCTATCTCCGCGCGTTCAGTCAGTCTGTGAATCGAAGGTCTGCCAGCTTTCCCCGGCAGACCTTTTCACGCATGTTGCTTTAAGCCCAAATCCAGCGGCGTCTTACTTGGCTCACCGCCGATTTCCCGCGCCAGTCTTGGCACCATATAACCTGAAACCAGAGTCAGCAGTTCGCGCATAATCGCCCGGGCCTCTTCGTCTTCGACCATAAAATGGGCCGCGCCCTGGACTTTATCCAGCACATGCAGGTAATAGGGCATGACGCCCGCATCGAACAGGGCATTGCTCAGCGCGGCCAGCGTGTGTGCATTGTCGTTGACGCCGCGTAGCAGAACGCTTTGATTCAACAGTGTGACGCCGGCCTGGCGCAAACTCGCCATCGCGGCGCGGAAATCAGCGTCGATCTCATTGGCATGGTTGATATGATTGACCAGCAGCACCTGCAGCGAGGAGCTGGCAAAGCGAGCGGCCAGCGCATCGGTAATCCGCGCCGGGATGACCACAGGCAGGCGACTGTGAATGCGCAGACGCTTAATGTGCGGGATCGCCTCCAGTTGGGTGAGCAGCCAGTCCAGCTCATGATCTTTTGCCATCAGCGGATCGCCGCCGGAAAAAATGATCTCATCGAGCTGCGGATGTTCGGCAATGTACGCCAGCGCCGCCTGCCAGTTACGCTTATTGCCTTGATTTTCGGCATAAGGGAAGTGTCTGCGGAAGCAATAGCGGCAATTTACCGCGCAGCCGCCCTTGACCAGCAGCAGCGCCCGGTTGCGGTATTTATGCAGCAGACCGGGTACGATGCTGTGCTGTTCCTCCAGCGGATCGGTGGAAAACCCCGGCGCTGAAATAAACTCATCTTGCGAGGTAAGTACCTGACGAAGCAGGGGATCGTTGGGGTTTCCCGGCTCCATGCGGGCGATAAATGCCCGCGGCACGCGCAGGGCGAAGAGGCGTTTTGCCTCGCGTCCCGCCAGCAAGTTCGCGTCAGCGTCTACATTTAAAAGATGCAGCAGTTCATCGGGACTGGTCACAACATCTGCAAGTTGCGTTAACCAATCTTCTCTGGATGGGGTATTTAGGGTTACAATATGCGCCATTTTGTGGCTTAGCTACCAATTAACAAATTTAGAGGGCCTTATGGCGACTTACTATAGCAACGATTTTCGTGCCGGTCTTAAAATCATGATGGACGGCGAACCTTATGCCGTTGAAGCCAGTGAATTCGTGAAACCAGGCAAAGGCCAGGCTTTTGCGCGCGTTAAGCTGCGCCGTCTGCTGACCGGGACTCGCGTAGAGAAAACCTTCAAATCTACCGATTCCGCCGAAGGCGCAGACGTTGTGGATATGAACCTGACCTACCTGTACAACGACGGTGAGTTCTATCACTTCATGAATAACTCCACTTTCGAGCAGCTGGCTGCCGATGGGAAAGCCGTAGGCGATAACGCAAAATGGCTGCTGGATCAGGCTGAGTGCATCGTGACCCTGTGGAACGGTCAGCCTATCTCCGTCACCCCGCCGAACTTCGTTGAGCTGGAAATCGTGGAAACCGATCCAGGCCTGAAAGGTGATACCGCAGGTACCGGCGGTAAACCGGCGACGCTGTCTACTGGCGCAGTGGTTAAAGTTCCGCTGTTTGTGCAGATTGGCGAAGTCATCAAAGTGGATACCCGCTCTGGCGAATACGTATCCCGCGTGAAGTAATTCATGCCATACAGGGTTGGCGCAGCAGCGTGCTGCGCCTGCTATAAGCCGTTAAGCAAACCGCAGGCAGGGAAGATGAACAACGCGATAAAACTGCTGCTGCTGCTCTCTCTGAGCGCAATGTTGCTCACCGGATGCAATACCGCGCGCGGCGTTGGTGAAGACATCCAGGGGCTGGGACATGCGATTTCGCGTGCGGTCAGCTAAGCGCCTTTTTACCCGTTCTTTTTGCTACATGGCCACCTCGCTGTACCGTTTCGCTTACACCTGCCGTGTCATCTTCTCTTTTTCTCTTAAAAAACGCTGAGATTCCGTCATCCTGGGTCAGGTTGTCTATGCTTATAGGGCACGATAACTAAAACTGGTAATAAGGATGACATTATGGTGAAAAAAGCAATTGCAGCGTTCTTTACGGTTTTGGCCCTCTCTTCTGTGCTGACCGCATGTAATACAACACGTGGTGTGGGTCAGGATATTTCAGAAGGCGGCAGTGCCATTTCTGGGGCTGCGACAAAAGCTCAGCAATAGACCCTGACGGTACGGTGACTGGCCGTACCGTTCTTTTCATCGTTCGTTCTGCTGGCTATAATCTCTGTGCTTTCATCCACACCTTACGGGACGACCTGTAAGCGTATCGCATTTGGGGACGGCCCCATCGAGGGAGTCCTGTGTCCTGGTTTATTTTGTTTATCGCCGGTCTGCTGGAAGTGGTCTGGGCGGTTGGTCTGAAATACACCCACGGTTTTAGCCGCCTGTTGCCAGGCGTGATCACCATTGTGGCTATGGTACTTAGCATGGCGCTGCTGTCATGGGCGATGAAAACGCTGCCCGTCGGCACCGCCTATGCGGTGTGGACGGGAATTGGCGCGGTAGGCGCGGCGCTCGCCGGCATTGTCCTGCTGGGCGAATCCGCCAGCGCCATGCGTATTGCCAGCCTGGCGTGCATCGTTGTCGGTATTATCGGGCTGAAAATCAGCGCGCACTGACTAATAGCGCTGGTTAACCCAGATAAGTTTGCTGACGTCGAAGCCCTGTCGGGTGGCAATGTCCAGCATCTGCTGTTTCACTTCCGGTGCTATTTTCGGCGTGCGCGCCAGCAGCCAGAGATAATCGCGGTCTGGCCCGCAGACCAGCGCATAACGATAATCTTTATCCAGGGCTATCACGTTGTAGCCGCCGTAGAACGGGCCGAAAAAGGAGACTTTCAGCGCTGCGCGGGTCGGCTGGCCGGTGAAGTAGGCCACGCCATCGGTTTTCTGCCACACACCCCGGTCGGGGTTATAGCCTTTATTCACCACGTCCAGTCCGCCATCGTCGCGCAGGCTGTAGGTGGCGGTCACTTTTTCAAGGCCGCTTTCAAAGTGATGGTCGAAGCGGGCTATTTCATACCAGGTGCCAAGATAGCGCTGGGTATCAAATGGACTGACTACCGTCACGCCTGGTGGCGGCGTTGGCGTGCTACAGGCAACAAGCAGAAACGAGGCGGCAACAACCGCAATCATGGGCAGCACACGCATAGCATTTTCCTTGCTGGTTTTTTAGCTAAGTGTAGATTCTGTCGGGAGAAAAGCGGGGGATATTTTCTGCAAAAGAGAGCCCGATAACAGAATGCTATCGGGCTTCAGGGAGGTTAAATAAATAACACGCCAATCAGCGTCACCACGGTCAGGATCGCGGCCAGGCCGTAGAAGACCCACTTACCATTCGGAACGTGAATTTTCAGGTCGTGCATGGCGTGATGGATGCGGTGTAGCCCACACCACAGCGGCAGGACAATCATCAGAAAGATAAACGCGCGGCCCACCAGGCTCTGGGCAAAGCCCAGCACGCGCTCATAGCTGAATGCATCACCTGGCGCCAGGCCTAGCGGCAGCAGAATGCCGACCAGCAGCACCATGACCGGCGCGACAATCGCGCCCCACATACCGCCTGCGCCAAACAGCCCCCAGAATACCGGTTCATCGGAACGTTTCGGGTTGGGATTGATCATTTCAGCCTCCTTACCACAACAGGGCAACAAACAGGATCACCACGGTCACCAGCGCGGTCACCACCCAAAGCCCTTTAATCACCGGCTCTGGCCCCATTTTTTCACCCTTAATAATGATACTGGCGGCTTTCGGCGCCAGCTCAAACCAGGTTTTCGTGTGCAGCAGCGCGGCGCCAAGAGTGATCAGATTCAGGATCACCACCACCGGGTTTTGCAGGAAACCGACATAGCCAGCCCAGCTTTCTGCGCCATTTTTCAGGGCAAACAGACCGTAAATCAGCACGATACTGAACCATACCGTTGGCACTGCGGTTCCTTCACGCACCATGTAGAAGCGATAAAACGGCAGTTTTTTCCACCAGGTGGACGTCATCGGCCGCACGTAGGGTTTGCGTTTAGTCGTCATCATGCACTCCTTAGCGTGGTTTCAGGGTCGCGATAAGAAAGTCTTTCGAGCTTTCTACCTTGCCCTGCTGAATGGCGGCTGCCGGATCGACATGCTTCGGACAGACTTCCGAGCAATAGCCTACGAAGGTACAGCTCCAGACGCCGTTCTGACCGTTAAGCTGCGCCATACGCTCCTTCTTGCCATGGTCGCGACTGTCTTCGTTGTAGCGATGGGCGAGGGTGATGGCCGCCGGGCCGATAAACTCCGGATTAAGACCAAACTGCGGGCAGGCGGCGTAGCACAGGCCGCAGTTGATACAGCCAGAAAACTGATGGTATTTGGCCATCTGCGCCGGGGTTTGTTTGTTTGGCCCTTGATCCGGTGTGCGCGGGTTGCCAATAATATAGGGCTTAATGGCCTCCAGACTCTCGATAAAGTGGGTCATATCGACCACCAGATCGCGCTCAATCGGGAAGTTGCCCAGCGCCTCAACCTTAATACCCTTAGTGTATTCGCGCAGGAAGGTTTTACAGGCCAGCTTCGGCACTTTATTGACCATCATCCCACAGGAACCGCAGATAGCCATGCGGCAGGACCAGCGATAGCTGAGGTCCGGCGCGAGGTTATCTTTGATATAACCCAGTGCGTCGAGCAACGAGGTTTGTTCATCATAAGGCACTTCATAGAACGCGCTGTGCGGTGCGGTGTCCACTTCCGGGTTGTAGCGCACCACTTCAATTTTGAGGTTTTTCATCTCAGCCATTTGCCGTCTCCTTCTTCTCGGCTGCTTCCGCTTCTGCGCCATATACGCGTTTCGCCGGCGGCAGAGAGGTGATTTTCACCTCGCCGTATTGCAGGCGCGTAGTGCCATCCGCATCGCGGAAGGCCAGCGTATGTTTGAGGAAATTGACATCATCACGTTCGGTGCAGCCTTCATCCAGACGCTGGTGCGCACCGCGTGACTCTTTACGTGCAATCGCGGAGTGCGCCATACATTCAGCGACGTTCAGGCCATGGCCCAGTTCGATGGTGTAGAGCAGGTCGGTGTTGAAGACGCTGGAGTTGTCGGTAATGCGCACGCGTTTAAAGCGCTCCTGCAGTTCCGCCAGCTTATCGATGGTTTTCTGCATCAGCTCCGGCGTGCGATAGATACCGCAGCCTTCTTCCATCGACAGTCCCATTTCATCGCGAATTTTCGCCCAGTTTTCGTTACCTTCCTGATTGACGAGATGGTTAAGACGTTTTTCTACATCGGCAGCCTGCGCATCCAGCGCATTGGCGTTGGCTTCCCCGGCTTCTGCTGCACGTTTTATGGCTTGTTCACCGGCGAGGCGACCAAAGACCACCAGTTCCGCCAGCGAGTTGGAGCCGAGGCGGTTGGCGCCATGCAGACCGACGGAAGAACATTCGCCAACCGCGAACAGGCCTTTAATCCGCGTTTCGCACTGCTGGTCGGTTTCAATGCCGCCCATGGTGTAGTGGGCGGTCGGGCGGACCGGAATCGGCTCTTTCACCGGGTCAACGCCGACATAGGCTTTAGCCAGCTCGCAGATAAACGGCAGGCGTTCAAGCAGCTTTTTCTCACCGAGATGACGCAGGTCGAGATAGACCACGTCGCCGCGCGGCGTCGGGATGGTGTTACCTTTACGCCATTCGTGCCAGAAGGCCTGGGAGACTTTGTCGCGCGGACCGAGCTCCATATATTTGTTTTTAGGCTCACCCAGCGGCGTTTCCGGACCCATGCCGTAATCCTGCAGATAGCGGTAGCCATTTTTGTTGACCAGAATACCGCCTTCACCGCGGCAGCCTTCGGTCATCAGAATGCCGGAACCCGGCAGGCCGGTGGGGTGATACTGGACAAACTCCATATCGCGCAGCGGTACGCCGTGGCTCAGCGCCATCCCCATTCCGTCGCCGGTGACGATGCCGCCGTTGGTGTTGTAGCGATAGACACGTCCCGCGCCGCCGGTCGCCAGCACCACCGCGTTGGCGCGGATTTGGACCAGCGAACCTTCCATCATGTTCATCGCCACCAGGCCACGGGCCTGCCCATCGTCGACCAGAATGTCGAGGACGAAGTGTTCATCGAAGCGTTGGATTTGCGGGAACTGGAGGGAGGTCTGGAACAGGGTATGCAGCATATGGAAGCCGGTCTTATCGGCGGCAAACCACGTGCGTTCGATTTTCATCCCCCCGAAGCGGCGCACGTTGACGCTACCATCCGGACGGCGGCTCCACGGACATCCCCACTGCTCAAGCTGGGTCATTTCCGTGGGGCAGTGGTGGACAAAGTAATCGACGACATCCTGCTCGCAGAGCCAGTCGCCGCCGGCGACGGTATCGTGAAAATGGTACTCAAAGCTGTCATGATCCTGTGCAACGGCAGCAGAACCTCCCTCGGCCGCAACGGTATGGCTGCGCATGGGATAGACTTTTGAAATCAGTGCGATTTTGGCATGTGGATTTGCCTGCGCCGCGGCAATAGCGGCGCGAAGACCCGCTCCGCCAGCGCCAA
This sequence comes from Raoultella sp. T31, assembly GCF_002806725.1. Classification (NCBI taxonomy): domain Bacteria; kingdom Pseudomonadati; phylum Pseudomonadota; class Gammaproteobacteria; order Enterobacterales; family Enterobacteriaceae; genus Klebsiella; species Raoultella sp. T31. The sequence goes on along the minus strand of NZ_PIBO01000037.1, from coordinate 8,625 downwards.
TAACAGCAAGATCGGCTTGAAAAGTTTGCACGACATTCCTCCAGTTTTTGTTTATTTCGCCGCCGGACTGGCGAAAAAGTATCACTGCTCCTTTATAGGTAAAGGAGTATAGCCGTAGGGTTGGTGGGGAAAATTGATGTGTTCGATTTTTTTGTCAATATGTACGCTGGTTTATCAGCTCTGGTGATGAATTCTCTTCGGCAACAGGTTTCCCGTCTGCCGCAGGAGCGCCGGTTCGCACAAAATTTGTTTCACCCGACGGTTACGAGTAGACTTCGTGCCCTTGTATGAAATCGGAGAAAGTAACATGAGCGAGACGGCAACCTGGCAGCCGAGCGCGTCCATTCCCAACCTGTTGAAACGCGCGGCGATAATGGCGGAAATTCGCCGTTTCTTTAGCGATCGCGGCGTGCTGGAGGTGGAGACGCCTTGCATGAGTCAGGCTACGGTGACGGATATTCACCTGTTTCCGTTCCAGACCCGTTTCGTCGGCCCTGGCTATTCCCAGGGGATGGATCTCTATCTGATGACCAGCCCGGAATACCATATGAAGCGCCTGCTGGCTGCGGGCTGTGGCCCGGTATTCCAGCTGTGTCGTAGCTTCCGCAATGAAGAGATGGGGCGACACCACAATCCGGAATTCACGATGCTGGAATGGTATCGTCCGTGCTATGACATGTACCGTCTGATTAACGAAGTCGATGACTTGCTGCAGCAGGTACTGGAGTGCCAGCCGGCGGAAAGCCTCTCTTATCAGCAGGCGTTCCTGCGTCACCTTGAGCTTGATCCGCTGTCGGCCGATAAGACGCAGCTGCGCGAGGCGGCGGCGAAGCTCGATCTGAGTAATATTGCCGATACGGAAGAAGACCGGGATACCTTGCTGCAGCTGCTGTTTACCATGGGCGTCGAGCCGCATATTGGTAAAGATCGCCCGACCTTTGTCTATCACTTCCCGGCCAGCCAGGCGTCTCTGGCGCAAATCAGCACCGAAGATCACCGCGTGGCGGAGCGTTTTGAGGTCTATTACAAGGGCATTGAGCTGGCGAATGGTTTCCACGAACTGACCGACGCGCGTGAACAGCAGCAGCGTTTCGAGCAGGACAACCGCAAACGTGCCGCTCGCGGTCTGCCGCAGCAGCCTATCGATCGGAATCTGCTGGGTGCGCTGGCCGCCGGGCTGCCGGACTGTTCCGGCGTCGCGCTGGGGGTCGATCGCGTGGTGATGCTGGCGCTGGGCGCCGAAAGCATCAGCGAAGTGATTGCCTTTACCGTCGATCGCGCCTGATTTGCCCGACGGCTTCCCTTAGCAAACGGGCTAAGGGAAGCGCGGTGATAGGTTAACGGATAGCGCGCCGCACCGGCGCGATTCGTCTTACATGCTCCCTGCCGTGCGGCTGGATCTCCCTGCCGAGGTCAGCGCGCGGCTGCTTTTTCTGCCATCGATGCTTTCCAGACGCATCTGGAACGGCGGGAACGGCATATCGATACCGTGTTCGCGATAGCCAGCCAGAATCAGCTGGTGTAGCTCGTGGCGCAGCGGCATACGATGCCCCATCTCGGCGGCGTAGATACGCAGCTCGAAAATCTGAATCCCCTGCTGCAGGTCGACGAGGAACGCTTCCGGCGCTGGCGTGTCTATCACCAGCGAACAGCGGTGGGCGGCGGCTATCAGGATCTGCGTGATTTCTTCCGTACTGGCATCTGCCGGTGCCGGGATGGTTAACACCACGCGGGTGACCGAGTCAGAGAGCGACCAGTTGATAAACTGCTCGGTGATAAAGGCCTTGTTAGGCACGATAATCTCTTTACGGTCCCAGTCACTGATGGTGGTTGCCCGGGTATTGATGCGAGTGACGCTGCCGGTCAGATCGCGGATCGTCACCGTATCGCCAATACGTATCGGTTTTTCAAACAGGATGATTAGGCCGGAGATAAAGTTGGCGAAGATTTCCTGGAGACCAAAGCCCAGCCCCACGCCGAGCGCGGCGACCAGCCACTGCAGCTTCGCCCATTCAATCCCAATCATCGAGAAGCCCATCAGGCCACCAATCAGCATCAGCAGATATTTGGTAATGGTGGTGATGGCATATCCGGTCCCCGGAGTGAGATCGAGGTGTTGCAGGATAGCCAGCTCCAGCAGCGCCGGGAGGTTTCGCACCAGCTGGGTGGTGATAATCAGCACCAGGATGGCAATCAGCACGGCGCCGAGGGTAATCGGCTCCAGACTTTCAACGCCCTGCACCGTCGAGGTGACGTCCCACAACGAGATATTTTCGAGGAAACCGAAGGCGGAGTGAATTTCTGACCACAGGACGATCACCGAGACCAGCGCGACCAGCATCAGCAGCGAACGGACCAGGCGCAGGGACTGCGTACTGATAGCATCAAGATCGACTTCGCTCACTTCGATTTCCGCAGAACCTTCCGGACTGCTGGAATGCACCACGTCATCTTCACCGCGAGCGCGTTGGGCAAGGATTTCCGCCCGGCGATGTTTGGCGCGGTCAAAGGCCAGCCGGCGGCGCTGAATCAGCATCCAGCGGCGAATGATGTGGTAGACCACCAGCAGCAGGAACCAGATAGCAACGGAGGTTTCCAGCCTGGCCAGCAGCGCCTGAGCGGTGGCCAGATAGCCGATCGCCGCCGCCAGCATGGCGATTAACGGCGCGCCGAGCAGCAGGTTCCACAGCATGCGGTTAACCATATTATCGCCGCTGCCGCTTTTATCGAGATACAGCGGGATGCCGGCATGCTTCAGGCTCAGGGTGACCAGCGCCAGCGCCCCGCAAATCAGCAGGAAGCACAGACGGCCGAGCGAAGCGGAAAACTCGCGGTCGTTGAGATTATCAAACATGATCAGCGCGATAATCAGCGGGACGATCAGGCCGATGCTCATCAGGTAGTAGCGCATGGCTTTGCTGACGCGACTGCGTGGCCAGCCGAAATGCGCGATAAACAGGCCGTTTGGACGCGCGAAGGTGGCGCAAACCATCACCACCCACAGCAGCGGCACCGTGGCGGTGACGCTTTCGCCGATCGCGACCGCCAGCGGGTAGGGCCATGCCGATTGCAGGCCGTAGCCCAGCGTCATCCACAGCACGGGGAGGGGAGAGGCCACCAGAATCGACCAGAACACCGTGCGCAGCGTGAGCCAGAAGTGATCCTGCGTCACTTTACCGACGCGGGCGCTGGAGCGTTCGAGGAAGCGGGTAAAGTGGCGGCGCGAGCTGATGCTGAAGCCGACCAGGATTAGCGCGCCAAACAGCGGCAGCAGCGTCTCCTTGCTGGTTAACATCATGGCGCTGGCCTTGCCCAGCTGGCTTATCGTATCGAGAGAGACCAGACGGCGCAGATTATGGACGATATCCAGCGGCCATGAAAAATCAATCGGGCTGACATCCGACGTCCAGAACAGATAGCGGTGGGTTGCTTCGTTGATCTCTTTCAGCGCGTCTTCAAGCTGGCCGTTGGAGACTTTCAGCTTGGTCAGTTCCAGAATCAGCGTATCGCCGCCCTGCAGCAGCGAATTAAGCAACTCAGTTTGCGTGCGCAGCTGCGCTTCCAGAATGCGGTTTTGTTCGCTGGTGAGCGGTTCGCCGTCCGCCTGGCGAATCAGGCGTAGCTGCGGCTGGTTGCCAAGCAGATCCTCATAATGCAGACGCTGCACCCGCAGCTGCGCCATCTCGGTATCCAGCTGCTGCGGTTTCGGTATTTCCGGCAGACGGGCCACCTGGGCGCGCAGGGCTTCGCCCAGCAGATTGGAGGAGCCCAGCCATTGCGACTGCTCGCGCAGGGTATTCAGCGCCTGGCGCACCTGCAGCGTCTGGTTGGCCGCCTGACGCTGCTGCGAAGCCACCAGATCCATACGCTGGGCCTGCTGGTTCAGCGCCTGCGAGAGTTCGCGGTTGACTTTAAACTGGGCCACCAGCTGCGGCGGCAGGTTTTCACTGTTCTCCGCCAGCAGCTCGGTGCTTTCCAGTGCTTTTTCCGCTTCACGCTGACGCTGGCTATTAAGCTGATTACGCAGCGCCTGCAGATAGCCGTCGAGCAGCTTGCCCTGCTTCTGCGCCAGATCGCCGCGCATCCGCGACAGCTCCTGACGATTGTTCGCTGACAGCTGGGCCAGATCCAGCTCGTTGACCAGCGCTTTCAGGCGCGCAGATTCCGCCTGCAGACCCAGATTCTGGGCCTGTGCCAGCGGCGTATTGCTGGTTTGCGCGCCGACGCGGCGCTCAACCTCATTGAGCTGGCGACGCGCGTCGCTCTGCTGCTGCGGAAGCTGGTTAAGCGAATCGGCGATATCGCGGGCGCGTTCTTGCTCCTGCTGTGCCTGGCGACTGGCTTCGAGCAGTTGACTGCTGACCTGCAGGATTTCCTGGTTCAGCGCATCCGTGGAGAGGCTGGTTGAGACCTGGCGCGGTTCATCGGCCAGGTTATTGATTTGCGAACGCAGGGTCTGGAACAGCTTGGGGAAGTTATCAATAACCTGCTGATACTGGCGTGCGCGCTCAAGGGAGGCGCTGCGTTCCTCAAGCGCGTTCAGCGCAGATTGTAACGCTTCAACGGTACCAGGCTGAGCGGGTTTTGCCGCCTTCGCCTGTTCCAGTTCCTGAGCGATCTGTTTCGCATCGGGGGCTGTCGCTGCGTACGCCCCCAGACTGAGGCTCCAGGCCAGCAGGAAAATATATATCAGGCGCACGGCGTAACCTTTTTTTGTCAGCAATTAACCTTCGTCTTGCGTCGCGTCGCTCAGTGGGCTGACGTCGTCTGCGCTCGCGGACATGGTCTCTACGGCCGTCGCCAGCGGCTGGCCGAGTCGGGTAGCGGAGAGGCTGTGCAGCTGTTCAACCAGCTGCACTTTGCCCGGGGCAAACAGGTTGATTACCGTCGAACCGAGCTTAAAGCGGCCCATCTCCTGGCCTTTCAGCAGCGCGACGGAACCTTCGCTGTCGCCCGCCGGCCAGGTCCAGCGTTTGATGACGCCTTCACGCGGCGGGGTCACCGTACCGGACCACACGGTTTCAATGCTGCCAACAATTGTCGCCCCCACCAGAATTTGCACCATCGGGCCAAACTCAGTATCAAACAGGCAGATGACGCGCTCGTTACGGGCAAACAGATTCGGAACGTTCTGTGCGGTCAGGTGGTTAACGGAGAACAGATCCCCCGGAACGTAGATCATTTCACGCAGGATACCGTTGCACGGCATGTGCACGCGGTGGTAGTCACGCGGCGACAGGTAGGTGGTGGCGAAGGTGCCGTTGCGGAACAGATCGGCCATCTGGTAGTTCCCCGCCAGCAGCGCTTCCAGCGTGTAGTTGTGGCCTTTGGCCTGCAAAATTTTGTCGTCTTCGATTGCGCCCAACTGGCTGATAACGCCATCGGCAGGCATGACCAGCACGTTAGGGTCCGTGTTCAACGGACGGGCATCTTCGCGCAGCGGGCGCACGAAGAAATCGTTAAAGGTACGGTAGCTGGCGGTATCGGGCTTTTGCGCCTCTTTCATATCGACCTTGTAGCATTTCACGAACAGATCGATGACCAGCTTTGTCAGCCAACCCGCCCGTTTGCTCGCACCCCAGCCTGCGAGGCGGGTGAGCCACAGTTTAGGCAGAATGTATTGCAGTGAAAGTTTAAGATCGTTTAACAAGGTAGCCTCCAGGCCATGGTTTGTCGTTCCTGACCCCGTCAACGTGCGGGGCCCTGAAAAAAGGGGACGATTCTAACGATGCTCAGCTTAAATGTCAGTCATCGGATGATGAAAAGCTTTTACGCGTTTTTACCTGCACCTGAGTCATGCTTTCCAGAATACGGTGATAGTTTGCAAAACGGCTCTCGGCGATGTGGCCATTTTCTACCGCTTCACGAATGGCGCAGCCCGGATCGGTATCATGCTTGCAGTCGCGATATTTACAACGGCCTAAATAATCATGGAATTCGACAAAGCCGCGGGTAATTTGTTCCGCTTCCAGGTGCCACAGGCCGAATTCGCGAACGCCAGGTGAGTCAATGACATCGCCGCCGTGCGGGAAGTGATAGAGGCGCGCGGCGGTGGTGGTGTGCTGGCCCAGTCCTGAGTTGTCAGACACGTCATTGGTCAGGATCTGATCTTCATGCAGACCCAGCAGCGCGTTCAGCAGACTGGATTTCCCCACCCCGGACTGCCCGGCAAAGATACTGATACGGTCGGTGAGCGCTTCCTCAAGCGGCTTGAGGCCATCCTGAGTGCGGCTGGAAACCATCAGTACGCGGTAGCCGATGCCGCGGTAGATATCCATCTGCTCGTTCACGAAGGCCATGCCGTCGGCATCCAGCAGGTCGGTCTTATTGAGCACAATCAGCGGTTCAACGTCCAGCGTCTCGCAGGCGACCAGATAGCGGTCGATAATGTTCAGAGACAGCTCGGGCAGGATCGCGGAAACAATCACTATCTGATCGATATTGGCGGCGATAGGCTTAACGCCATCGTAAAAGTCCGGACGAGTCAGGACGGAAGTCCGCTCGTGTACCGCTTCGACAATCCCTTTCACATTGACGCCGTCGGCGGCATCTTTACCGGGTCTCCAGACGACGCGATCGCCGGTGACCAGCGAACGGATCGTGCGGCGAATGTTGCAGCGGTGAACGCTGCCATCGGCGGATTCGACATCGGCATGCATGCCAAAGCGGCTGATGACGATCCCTTCAGAGGTTTCACCAAACAGGTTGTCATCGTAATCGGCCTTCTCCGAAGTCGTTTTCAGGCGGCGCTGGTGGTTGGCCTTCACGCGGCGCTGTTGGCCTTTGGAGAGTTTATTTTTACTCAATCGAACTGGCTCCTGGTCGCCCTGAGTGGGCAAAACCTCTATGATACACGCTATCTAAGATGAATATCGACCCGTCATCTTGCAAGATGCTGGTACGTTGTTTTGCCTGCATCCTGAAGTTTTACGGGCCAGAATTGTAAAATTATGGGTGGAAAATAGCATGAGTGCAGATGAAAACAACCTGATTTGGATCGATCTCGAAATGACCGGGCTGGATCCTGAGCGCGATCGCATTATTGAAATCGCCACTCTGGTGACCGATGCGCACCTGAATATTCTGGCGGAAGGGCCGACGATTGCGGTTCACCAGTCCGATGCGCAGCTGGCGCTGATGGATGAGTGGAACGTGCGCACGCATACCGGAAGCGGACTGGTCGAACGCGTTAAGGCCAGCACCCAGGGCGATCGCGAAGCGGAACTGGCGACGATTGAATTCCTCAAGCAGTGGGTTCCTGCCGGGAAATCACCGATTTGCGGGAATAGCATTGGTCAGGATCGCCGCTTCCTGTTCAAATATATGCCGGAGCTGGAAGCGTATTTCCACTACCGCTACCTTGACGTCAGCACGCTGAAAGAGCTGGCGCGCCGCTGGAAGCCGGAAATCCTTAGTGGTTTTAAAAAGCAGGGTACCCATCAGGCGATGGATGATATCCGCGAGTCGGTAGCGGAGCTGGCCTACTATCGCGAGAACTTTATCAAGCTGTAATACCGGCGCCGGGGTCCAATGGCCCCGGCGTCGCTAGCTTATTTAAACCACCTCTGTTCCATCGCCTGGAAGTCAGGCGATGCCTTAACCACCTCCAGCGCAGCGTTCATGGCATTGAGCAGCTCCGGATCGTCTTTACGTACCGCAATGGCATATTGCTTGCCGTAGTATTTCGGGTCGGTCGCGCGTTCATCCATCATGGCGTAATCCGGATTATCCTGCAGCCACGGGTCGAGGGTCGTCTGGTCGCCCATCACGGCATTCACGCTCCCGTCTTTCAACGCGGCCAATGCGCTGGCGTCATTGTCGTACCCGATGACGTTGACCCCTTTTTGTGTATCGTGCAGATAGTGCTGGTGGACGGTACCTTTCACGACGCCGAGTTTCTTGCCCTGCAGATCGGCGAAGCGATGGGCCGCCCCTTTTGCCGTCACCACCACGCCGGAGAGCGTCTGACGATAGGGCTGGGTAAAGGCGACCTGCTTTTCGCGCATGGGAATAACTTCAATGCCGGCAATGATGGCATCGAATTTTTTAAAACGCAGCGCGGGAATCAGGGTATTGAAGTCCTGAGGGGTAAATTTGCATTCGGCCTGCATCTGTTTGCACAGTGCTTTGGCCAGATCGATATCAAACCCCGAGGGCTGGTTTTTCGCATTCACGGTTTCAAAGGGCGGATTGGCCGTCGTGGTGCCGAAATGTAGCGTCGTCGCGGATGCTGCCCCAGCAGCAAGCAGCGTGGTCAGCAGCAGGACGGAAAGCGCTCTTGTCATCTGAATTTCCCTGTATGTCATGGTTATTGACCGTTAGCGGGTAGCGGACCCGCAAATCTGAGCGATTTTGCGCCTTTCGCCCGGCTGGAAAAAGTTATTTTGCCTTGTCAGATGCTTATTTGTACAATTTGGCAGTGTGTCTGGCGATAAAACGTCCATTCAGACAAAAAACGCAAAAAAGTGTTCGCTGGGGGGTTGCAGGTAAATCGAATTCTCGTATAATGCGCCTCCCGTGACGAAGCAGAAATGCACATCACGACGCCATAGAAATATGGCAAGAAGTACGCGGGAATAGCTCAGTTGGTAGAGCACGACCTTGCCAAGGTCGGGGTCGCGAGTT
>NZ_PIBO01000036.1:0-60153 GCF_002806725.1 Raoultella sp. T31 | reverse complement strand
TTCCCGGGCGGTGGGGTAACCCCTTGCCCGGGCTACATCCGGCATCAATTGTCGGTCCGGTATCAAGTTGCCCATATCGAGTAGCCCCGGTAAGCGCAGCGCCACCGGGGAAAGGTTCCCGGGCGGCGGGATAACCCCATTGCCGGGTTACGGTCCGGCACAGATTGTCGGCCCGACATCAATTGTCACCCCGATGGCGCTGCGACGCTGTTCGGGCGACAAAGCGGCTGAGGCTAGCGGTTCTCGCCCCTGGGAGTGGAATAGCCCACTTTATTCTCAGGGGATATCTAAATAGACGATCGGTTTTTTCATGATGCTTTTTACCGCTTCAGCGATATGCTGCGGCTGGAGTAAAAACGTTTTGATGCTGGTTTTAATCGTGCGGTGGCCGCAAAAGCGCTTTGCGTCGTCGATTTCAATATCCGTGACCAGCAGCACGACATCGGCCCGGGCAATATCGTCTGGGGTGATTTTATTCTCAATCCCCAGCGCCCCCTGGGTTTCGATTTTGATCTGCCACTTTTCATGGTGGCCGACTTTTTGTAAACGTTCCGCCGCCATATAGGTATGGGCCACACCGCTCACGCAGGCCGTAACCGCAACGATATTGAGATCCATAGCATCCTCCGGGCATTAGCCGCCGACAGTTACGCGAAAACCAGCTTGTTCAGCCATGATAGTGAATCGGTTAATTTCTGCTGCCGATGGCGCCTCGACCGTTGCCATCGCCCATCGCTTGCCGAGCAGCGAGTATTTCGGCTCGCCATATTGATGAAACGGCAGCAGATGAATGTCAGGCAGCGCAAACGGTGCCAGGAAGGAGAGAATCTGGCTGAAGTTCTTTTCACACAGGGTAAAGCCAGGAATGAGCGGCACCCTGGGGATGACGTGAACGCCATTTTCCACCAGCCGGCGGAAATTTTCCAGCACCCGGGGGAGATCCATGGCAAGCAGTTTTCTCGCCTGCCCGGGATCGATGATTTTCAGATCAAACAGCACTTCGTCGCACGCCTGGGCAAGAGGATAAATGCGGCTGAAGGCGGCGTCGCCCGCCGTTTCTATCGCCGTGTGGATCCCCCACTGGCGCAAGGTGCGTAAGAAGCGGGTGGCAAACCCGGCCTGCATGAGCACCTCTCCGCCCGATAGCGTCACGCCGCCGCCCGAGGCGCGAAAAAAAACCTCATCTTTCAGGACCTCTTTGAGCAACGCTTCCTGAGTAACATCGCGGCCAATCTGCTCCCATGCGCCGGAAGGGCACTCTTCGACGTCCTGCTGGCAGCGCGCGCAGTGGAGGCAGCGGCTTTCCCGACGCACGGTTTCAATTTTGGGCGAGAGGGATTCCGGGTTGGCGCACCACGGGCAGGTGTGCGGGCAGCCTTTAAAAAAGACGATGGTTCTGATCCCCCGGCCATCGTTCAACGAGTAGCGCTGGAGATTGAAAATGCGCGCCCGGTCGGCGCGCGTCTCGATAACGTCACAGTTGATGCGTGGTGCGGTGGATAATGTCATCCTGGATCTCCTTCGATAACTCCACAAAGAAAGCGCTGTAGCCCGCGACGCGTACCACCAGACCGGCGAAATCCTGAGGGCGCTGCTGCGCTTCCCGCAGCGTCTGCGCGTTGACCACGTTAAACTGGATATGCTGAAGCTTCAGACGGGTGAAAGCCTGTAAGAAATCGGCCAGCTTATTGAGCCCGCTCGCTCCGCTCAGGGTCGCCGGGGTGAACTTAACGTTGAGCAGTGTGCCGTTGGAGAGCAGGTAGTTATCCAGCTTGCTGACCGATTTCAGGACCGCCGTTGGCCCCTGTGAATCCTGGCCGACCATCGGCGACAGCCCGCCATCGGCTAGCTGCTCACCGGCCAGGCGACCGTCCGGGGTCGCGCCAACCACCGAGCCGAGCGGAACGTGCGCCGAGACAGTGTACGAACCGGGGGTGAAATGGCCGCCGCGCGGGTTGCGATACTGCTCCACCTCTTTACAGTAAAAGCGCAGCAGGTCGGCGCTGATATTGTCCACCTCGTCAATATCGTTGCCATATTTTTCAAAGCGATGAACCAGGCGGGCGCGGATTTGCTCGCCTTCCGGCGTCTGGAAATTCGCCTTAAGGACCTGAATCAGCTCGTCATAGCTCATGCGCTGCTGGTCGAAGACCATCCCCTTGAGCGCATGCAGGGAGTCGCTGAGATTGGCGATACCTATTCCCTGAACGCCGGAAAAGTTGTAGCGTGCGCCGCCTTCGGTGATGTCCTTGCCATGCAGCGCGCAGTCCTGAATAAACGAGGAGAGCAGGGGAACCGGTGCCTGATTCCGGTGGCCGAGGTCGCAAATATTGCTGCCTTCGACCATCAGTTTGATGTAGTAGCGGGTTTTCTCGCGGATCTGCTGAATCAGCCCGTCCCAGCTGATATCGGGATTACCTTCATTCTCCAGCATCACGATCTCCATCACCTTCAGCAGGTTGAACATCGCAATATCGTGCAGCCCGTAGGTGCGCCCGGGGATAGAGAGCTCGACGCAGCCGACGACGGCATAATCCCGCGCATCCTCCAGCGAGACGCCGCGATTGAGAAAGGCCGGAATCACCACTTCGTCGTTGAAAATTTGCGGGATCCCGGTGCCGAGGCGGATCGTTTCCGCCGTTTTGTGCAGGAACGGGCGGTCAGTCAGTTCGTTGACGCGCACCCCGAGATTGGGCTGCGGCAGACGGACGTTCTGGTAGGCATCCAGCGCAAGAAAGGAGAGCACGTTTACCGCGCTGCGCCCGGTCTCGTTCAGGCCGCCGAGCAAGGCGGTGTAGCCCGTCGGGAAGCCGGCAAAGTAGCGGGCGCTGCTGGATGAGCGCAGCAGGACGATATCGTTGCACTTGACCCACAGCGATTCCAGCAGCGTTTTCAGAAACGCGGGATCCTCGCCGCGGGTTAACGACGCCTGATAAAACGGCAGCATATACTGGTCAAAACGGCCAAGCGAAATAGAACTGGCGTTGGACTCGTACTGCAAAATGATGTTCATGTACCAGAACAGCTGACAGGCCTGCCAGAAATTTTCCGGGCGATGCCTGGCGTTATGGCGCGAATGGGCGGCAATCGTCTCCAGCTCCTCGCGTCGCTGCGGATCGTCGCAGCGGCGGGCCATCTCAGCGGCGAGGGTGGCGTAACGTAAAATGTGGCGCTGTGAGGCCGCCAGTAAAATCACCACCGCCCGATAAAAATCGTTCTCCGGATGCTGCCGGGCCAGGTTTTCCATTTCCGCCGCCAGCGCCGCCAGTCCTTTATTCAGCAGACGCGGATAGTCAATAATGATGTGCCCCTGGCCTTTGTCGGTCTGGTTGACGCTGAAAATCTGCGTGCGCACCGCCGCTTTTACCTCATCGGTCATCTGAGCGTTAATGACATCTTTCATCGAGCGTTTTTCCCAGTACGGGAACAGGGCTTCGCGGTAGATGCGCTTGTCTTCGTCGCTGATGGCGAAGCGATCCTGTGGCCGAGTGGGGAACCGATCCAGCTCGTTAAGCAACCAGTAGGGGTCCATCTCGGGCGAGACGATGCCGGCACGCGGTTTGGTTGTCCGGTTGCCGGCGATCAGTTCGTCATCGCGAATCGAAATCTGTACATGGTCAAGGATCCAGGCGGTGGCCTTCGCCCGACGAATCATCGTCGGCTCACCCTCGGTGCGTTGGTGGCTTTCGGTATAGAGCAGGGCGCGTTCGAGCGATATTTCCCGAGGGTGAGCGAACAGGCTCGCGATTAAGCGTTGGGTACGATTGGTCATGACAAACTCCATATGAACGCCTTTCTCCACGTGCGGCTTGAGGCAATTCGCGACGCGCTTTGCACACGGACTGCCGGTCACCATGACGCTCGTGGAGCGAGGCGTTGAGTCGCGCGCCGCATCGCCGCGCGCGATGGTATTCAGGCTTTCTGCGAAAGATGACTGTCGATTTTGTTCATAATGGCGTCAGCCCGCTTCACGGCATCGCTGATATTGACGCGAACGATGGTTTTACCGGCAAAACGCTCTTCACACTTGATGCCGATATCTTTGGTCAGAATCACGATATCGGCGCTGGCGACATCGTCTGCCGACAGCTCATTCTCAATGCCGATGGAGCCCTGGGTCTCCACCTTGACCTGCCAGCCTTTGGCTCTGGCGGCACTCTCCAGCGACTCCGCTGCCATGTAAGTGTGTGCGACTCCGGACGGGCAGGCGGTAACGGCGATAATGCTGGTCATAAACGACTCCTTCTGACGTTTCAGTTAATTTCGAAATCAAGATCCAGTTCGTCATTGGCTTTGGCTTCTGGCGCTTTCTTCTTCGTGAGAGCTTTAAGCACGATGACGCAGGCGGCGCAGACAAATGCCCCGACCAGCAGGCCGATGATGAACCCGCCTTTACCCTGAACCACCGGCAGGACAATCAGTCCACCCCAGCCGGCGTAGCATTGAACGCCGAGCAGAGCGGTCGTCACGCAACCGCTGGCGGCGCCAATCATGATCGACGGGATAACGCGCAGCGGGTCGGCGGCCGCGAAGGGGATGGCGCCTTCCGATATGCCAACGCAACCCATGACCAGGGCGGCTTTGCCCGTTTCTCGCTCCTCCGGGGTGAAATATTTGCGACCGATCAGCGTCGCCAGACCCATGCCCAGCGGCGGCACCGCGATCCCGACGGCGGCGATAGCCACCACGGTATACACGCCCTGGGAGACGCAGATCAGCATGAAGGCGTAGGCCACTTTATTGACCGGGCCACCCATGTCGAAGGCCAGCATCAGTCCCATAATGATGGCGAGGAGCACGATGCTGCCCTCGCGCATGCTTTGCAGCCAGGTCGTCAGACTGGCGGTGAGCGCGCCGACAGGCTCTCCCAGCCCCCACATCATGATCCCGGCCGTAATAAAGGTGCCGATAATGGGGATCACAAAAATGGGCATCACGGAGCGCAGCACTTTGTGGACGGGGATTTTCTTCAGGTAGTAAACCACCAGACCGCCGATCATCCCGGCGATCAGGGCACCGAAAAAACCGGCGCCAAAACTGTTGCCGACCCACGCGCCAATGGCGCAGGGCGCCAGCGCCGCGCGGTCAGAAATGGAGTAGCCGATATAGGCCGCCAGAAAAGGCACCATCAGGGTCAGTCCGGCGACGCCAATATCAAACAGTTTTTTCAGGTTGGGATCCGTCGCGCCATCGGGCACGGCGCCCTTGCCGTACAGCATGACCGAGACGGCGAGCAGGATCCCCCCGGAGACCACAAAGGGGATCATATGTGAGACGCCGGTCATGAGATGCTGGCGTGTATTTTTTAGTATTTGCACCAGTTCGTTCATTGCTTGCTCCTGAGCGCGGTATCGCTCGTGACAGTATTGTTGCTTCAACAGTAGGAAAATGGCGGGGGAGAAAACAGTAGAGAAAAAGTGCATTTACTGGATATTTGTAAGATGCGCGCGAAATTGCGATCCATCTCAAATCTTAAGTGATATAGGGTCAGATCACGACAAAAAGAGAGATTTGTGATGCGGAGCAGAAAAAAGATCTCTGTGTACAATTTTCCAGTAATTCACTCTTTTCTCGCGTAGTCCCGGCCGCGTGCTTTCTTTACCGTTGAGGCCATGATGTCTTGCTCAGGAGAAAGCCAATGGCCCAGGTCATTAAATTTCGTTGCGATTTGCCAAATGGCGTCCACGCTCGTCCGGCCAGTGTGGTGGAAACGCTATGCAATACCTTTGTGTCTGCTATTGACTGGTGGAATACGCGCAGTGACCTGCGCGGCAATGCGAAAAGCGCGCTGGCCATTATTGCAACCAACACCATACAGGGCGATGAGTGCCAGTTAATGATCAGCGGTGAGGATGAGCAGCGGGCGTTTGCTGCGCTGTCGGCATTTATTGACGATCAATTTCCGCACTGCGATACGCCGTTGCCGACGGCGGAAAGCATGGAGGTTCAGCCGGTTCCGGAATCGCTGTCGCGGCTGAATCCCCTCCTGTTCCACGGACTGCCGGTGTGTGCCGGGAGCGCAGGGGGCATGCTTATCCATCTGAAATCCTTCGATCTGCGCGACCCGGGCCCGTTGCCTGCTGCCGGGAGTATTGAGCACGAGCAGGCGCAGCTGGATCAAGGATTGCTGCTGCTGGTCAAAAATATCGAGCTGCGGCTGCTGGATAACGACGGAACCGCCGGCGCCATTCTGGAGGCGCATCGTTCGCTGGCGACGGATGCTTCTTTACGCCAGCATCTGCTTGGCGGGCTGCTGACCGGCCAGAGCTGCGCGCAGGCGATTGTCGCCAGCGGCGAGCACTTCTGCGCTCAGTTCAGCGGCTCCGGCAACCGCTATTTACAGGAGCGAGTGCTGGACGTACGCGATGTCTGCTTCCAGCTCCTGCAGCATATCTACGGCGAATCCCGTTTCCCGGCCCCGGGTAAGCTGACCGTCCCCGCGATTTGTCTTGCCGATGAGTTAACGCCCAGCCAGTTTCTGGAACTGGATAAAACGCGGCTGAAAGGCCTGCTGCTGAGCAGCGGCGGGACCACCTCGCATACCGTGATTCTGGCGCGTTCTTTTAATATTCCGACTCTGGTTGGCGTGGAGATGGCGGCGCTGCAGCCGTGGGTGGGGCAACCGGTATACATCGACGGCAATGCCGGGCTGGTGGCGGTGAACCCGGATGAAGCGGTGACGCGTTACTACCAGCAGGAGGCCTGGGCTGCGGCGCAGTTACGTCATCAGCAGCAGGCGTGGCTTGATAAAGACGGAGTGACAAAAGATGGGCTGCGTCTGGAGGTGGCGGCCAATATTGCCCACTCCGTTGAAGCCGCCGCAGCGTTTGGCAACGGCGCGCAGGCGGTGGGCCTGTTTCGTACCGAAATGCTGTATATGGACCGGCCCGGCGCGCCGTCTGAAGATGAACTTTATAATATTTTTTGCCAGGCGCTGGAACCGGCGAACGGTCGCAGCATGATTATTCGCACGATGGATATCGGGGGCGATAAGCCGGTGGCCTATCTTAATATCCCGGAGGAAAACAACCCCTTCCTCGGCTATCGCGCGGTGCGAATTTACGAAGAGTACCAGACGCTGTTTCGCACGCAGCTCAGGGCCATTCTGCGTGCCTCGGCGCACGGCCAGCTGAAAATTATGATTCCGATGATCTCCTCGATGGAGGAGGTTTTGTGGGTGAAAGAAAGACTGGCCGAAGCCAGGCAATCCCTGCGCGATGAACATATTCCGTTCGATGAGAAAATCCCGTTGGGTATCATGCTGGAAGTGCCGTCGGTGATGTTTATCATCGACCAGTGTTGCGAAGAGATCGATTTTTTCAGTATCGGCAGCAACGACCTGACGCAGTATCTGCTGGCGGTGGATCGCGATAACAGCAAGGTCAAGCGCCACTACAACAGCCTCAATCCGGCTTTTTTGCGCGCGCTGGACTACGCCGTGCAGGCGGTACATCGACAGGGGAAATGGATCGGCCTGTGCGGTGAACTGGGGGCGAAAGGCTCGGTGCTGCCGCTGCTGGTGGGGCTTGGGCTGGATGAACTGAGCATGAGCGCGCCGGCGATCCCGGCGACGAAAGCGCGTCTGGCGCGGCTGGACAGTCGGGCCTGCCGTCAGCTTTTGAACCAGGCCATGCAGTGTCGCACCTCGCTGGAGGTGGAACACGTATTAGCCCAGTTCCGCATGACCCAGCAGGACGCGCCGCTGATTACCACGCAGTGCATTACTTTAAACAGCGACTGGCGCAGCAAAGAAGAGGTGCTGAAAGGCATGACCGACAATCTGCTGCTGGCGGGGCGTTGCCGCTACCCGCGTAAGCTGGAGGCCGACCTCTGGGCGCGTGAAGCGGTATTTTCGACCGGGCTGGGCTTCAGCTTTGCCATTCCGCACAGCAAGTCGGAGCATATTGAGCAGTCCACCATCAGCGTGGCTCGTCTGGCCCGGCCGGTGGCGTGGGGAGATGACGAAGCGCAATTTGTGATTATGCTGACCCTCAATAAGCATGCCGCCGGAGATCAGCATATGCGTATCTTCTCTCGTCTGGCGCGGCGCATTATGCATGAGACGTTTCGTCACGCGCTGGTCACCGCCGACAGCAGCGAGGCCATCGCCGGGTTATTGCAGCGCGAGCTGGAGCTGTAGTTCGCAGCGGAGAATCCCCCGGTTGCGCGGTGCTTACCGGGGCTACGGATCGGCGTCGCCTGCGGTTTTATTGGTTTTGTTGCCCGGGTGAGGCGCTGATGTATCTGGCGTGGCTGACCCGTTGCTTTCGCCGCAGTGCGATGCTTACAAAGCGGAGCAGGTCGGGGAGTCGTCCGTTCAGGCCGGGCAGGAAGAAAAGAATAAAAGCAGGCATAATGCCTGCTTTTATTCTTTTGTGATGCGTCGTGACACAATGTGGCGGCGCAACGTGGCGTATCGAGAGGGGCTATTTTTTCTTCTTATGGGTCGGGAGCTGGCTGGCGCGGCGTTCTTTGACGTATGACACCAGACTGTAAATCGCCACTCCCAGCAAAATGACCGCGACAACAATGAGAATAATACCAGACATAAGCGATCCTGGGCTTGAGTTGAAAACCATGAACTCTATTAAGTTACGTGTAAGATAGCATCAGGATGTGTCCGAAATATGACTCGCTTTTTTGTTAAAATCGAAAAAAATCAGAATGATAAAATCATACTGACCGGCGCAGCAGCACCGTTTTGTCGGGCGGGTAACACTCCGTTAAGTGATTTTACAGACGTAGGATCCGCAGGCTGATACCCTGCATTTGAGTAAGAATTGTCTGAGAGTAATGCATGCGTAATCAACATATCGTCGGCCTGGTTGGGCTGACTCTTATCCTGGCTTCATTTGCCGTCGCGGCGGAGCCCGATCGCCAACAAACCCGCGAACGCATCGTCGATCAGGTGCTAAAACCTTGTGAAGGTAAAAAAGCGGGAGACAAAGTGGTGATGGTCGATCGCCGCGGCGGTGAACATGAGGCCATCTGCACGCTGGCGGCGGTACCGCTACCGGAGTAACGCCCGCCGCCGTCGGGTCAGAGATTTCCCGTACCGCCATCCACCCGCAGTTCGTTGCCGAGTACGTAGCTGGACTCATCCGATGCCAGATACAGGGCGGCGTTGGCCAGCTCCTGCGGTGTGCCCATCCGTCCTGGCGGCACCAGGTTTTTGATCTCCTTCTGCAGGTCGCTCAGGGCCTGGGCGCTGAGGCCCAGCTTATCCAGCGCCAGAGTGTGCACGGGACGCGGACTCAGGCCATTCACCCGGATACCGCGCGGCAGCAGCGCCTGCAGCAGGAAGAACGGGCCTTTGAGGTTGATATTCATCAATCGATCCCACTCCGCTTCGCCCCAGTCGCCGAAGGGGGCGTGGATGACCCAGCACGGCCACCAGCCCAAACGTTAACTCCGGCGATAGCGCGGCGCCGGCTGGCCGTTGCGCGCGCTGCCAAACAGCGCGAGTCGCGCCTGGTCGAAATGACTCCAGAGCGCCAGATCGTGGACCGGCGGCAGGGTGATATTTTCGCCCTGATCAAGCCCGCTGAGCGCCGCGTCTACCAGATCTTCCGTGGTCATCACCGAGCCAGCGGGCAGCGCGTCAAGTGCGACGCCGGAGGTCGGCCACAGGTCCGTCGCGGTTGCCGCCGGGAGTACCGCCTGAATACGCAAACCGCTGTCGGCAAACTCCTCCTGAAGCGCACGGGTAAAGCTCAGCACCCACGCCTTGCTGGCGCTGTAGACGGCGCTGCCCGGTAGCGCATGCAGCGCAAGGATTGAGGCGATATTGATAAGCGTCCCCTGACCGCGAGGGCTGAAGGCGGCCAGCGCGGCATAGCTCAGGCGCAGCAGAGCGGTGGTATTCAGGGTATGAATCATTTGATGCTCGTGCACATCCGTGGTCAGCAATCCTCCCATTTTCGCCGTGCCGGCGTTGTTAATCACCAGCGCGATCGTCGGATCTGCCTGCAGACGCGCTTCAACGGCGCGGATACCGCTCTCTTCGCTCAGGTCTGCCTTTAGCACGTCGGACCGGATGCCATACTGGCTTTGCAACTCTTTGGCGAGGGCCTGCAAACGTTCTTCGCGGCGCGCGACCAGAATCAGGTGATAGCCGCGAGCGGCGAGACGTTCGGCATAGAGGGCGCCGATACCGGATGATGCGCCGGTAATTAAAGCGGTATGAGAAGGGGTCGTCATGGCGTTACCTCAAGTAATAAGGTTTCATTATTAAACCAACTTCAGCATGAGTTAAATAGTTTAATAATGCAACCAATTGACGGGGGATTATTTTATTATGAGAAATGATTAAAAGTTAATAATAATTAAAATCAATCTATTACTGGAAGTCGGGCGGTAATGTCGTCGGGCTGGAGCGTCCGGCCATCGGCGGCCTGCAGCACCAGTTTGCGCAGCGGCTGGCGCGTGAGATTATCAATTAACACGGTGGCGGGTTCGTCGGGCGTCAACAGATATTCGTCAGCCCATTGCGCCAGCGCCACCAGCACAGTTTGCAGGCCGCGTCCCTTTTCGGTAAGCACATACTCCTGCCACGCGCTGCCGTCCGAAGCGGGCTGCATCGTCAGAATACCTTCTTCCACCAGCATTTTTAGCCGTCCGGCGAGCATGTTTTTAGCAATGCCGAGGTGCTTTTGAAATTCGCTGAAGCGCCGGGTGCCCCCCAGGGCATCGCGGACAATGAGTAGCGACCACCAGTCGCCAATGACGTCAAGTGAGCGGGCAATAGGGCAGCTGCTGTTTTCCAGACGGGTACGTTTCACGAGAGCTCCTGTGGCTTCAGTCGTTTTATTATAAAACTATTTCCCTGGACGGAGAAAAGTTTCTCCCGTTGCGCGAGTTTGCGAGCCGTCGTGCGGAAAAATGTCATCAATTTGTCACAATGTAAGCGATGATAATCACTGACTGAGGATTAAGGGATGCAAAAGAGTCTACTCGCCAGCGTCGTGGCCGGCGCCATATTGTTATCGACGGCAGCCCAGGCAGAGGAACAGACGGCACCGCAGGGCTATCAGCTACAGCAGGTGTTGATCATGAGTCGCCACAACCTGCGCGCGCCGCTGGCCAACAACGGCAGCGTGCTGGAACAGTCGACGCCGAAATCATGGCCGGAGTGGGATGTGCCCGGCGGTCAACTGACGACCAAGGGCGGCGTGCTTGAGGTCTACATGGGGCACTATATGCGTGAATGGCTGGCGCAGCAGGGGCTGGTCACCCGCGGTGAGTGTCCGCCGGAAAATACGGTTTACGCCTATGCCAACAGTCTGCAACGTACGGTGGCGACCGCGCAGTTCTTTATTACTGGCGCCTTCCCCGGCTGCGGCGTCACGGTGCATCACCAGCCGCAAATGGGTACTATGGACCCGACGTTTAATCCGGTGATAACCGACGATTCCGCCGCTTTCAGCGAAAAAGCCGTACAGGCGATGGAAAAAGAGCGGCAGACCATGCAACTGACCGACAGCTACAAGCTGCTTGAAGCGATGACGGACTATCAGAATTCTCCCTCCTGCAAAGAGAAGCAGCCGTGTTCTCTGAGCGATGGCAAAGACACCTTCAGCGCAAAATATCAGCAGGAACCGGGCGTTTCCGGGCCGTTAAAGGTGGGCAATTCGCTGGTTGATGCCTTTACGTTGCAGTATTACGAAGGCTATCCGCTGGATCAGGTGGCGTGGGGCGAGATAAAAACCGACAAACAGTGGCAGGTGCTGTCGAAGCTGAAAAACGGCTATCAGGATAGCCTGTTCACCTCGGCGGAGGTGGCGCGCAACGTGGCTAAACCGCTGGTGCAATATATCGATAAAGCGCTGGTCAGCGATCCCGCTCAGGCGGCGAAAGTGACGCTGCTGGTCGGGCACGATTCGAATATAGCCTCGCTGTTGACCGCGTTGAACTTCAAGCCTTATCAGCTGCATGACCAGTATGAGCGTACCCCGATCGGCGGAAAAATCGTTTTCCAGCGCTGGCATGATAGCGGCGCCAACCGCGATCTGATGAAAATTGAGTATGTGTATCAAAGCACGGCGCAGCTGCGCAATGCCGAAACCTTAACCCTGCAATCCCCGCCGCAGCGGGTGACCCTGGCGCTGAACGGCTGCCCGGTGGATGCCAACGGCTTCTGCCCGATGGCAACGTTTAAACAGGTGATGAACGACGCGGCGAAATAGAAAAAACGGACCGGCCATGGCTGGCCGGTCCGGGGATGATTTTACTGGCCCGGCCATGCGCCGGGCACACCGGGTTACACGTTTTTGCGCTCGATGGTCTGTTCGCCCCAGAAAAGGGCGTCTTTATCCGTTTTCGCGAAGGCCAAAGACAGCACTTCATCGCTGCCTTCTTCCCAAATTTTTTCTGCTAACTTTTCATCGTAATTGGCTAATTCAAAAATCGCTTCGGCGATCTCTAAAGAGGTATTTCGTAAACTTGCCCATTCGCCCACATGGTGGGCTTTCGCTTCTTGAGTTAGCATGCAAATCCTCCTGTTGAAGGTTAGCCGTGTAGTTTAACTGCCAGTCCTGCGACATGTTCACCCTGATAGCGGGCGATCGCCAGCTCTTCCTGACTTGGCTGACGGGAACCGTCTCCGCCGGCGATAGTGGTTGCGCCATACGGCGTGCCGCCGCGCACCGTTGACACATCAAAAAGCTCCTGGGCGCCGTAGCCGATAGGCACAATCACCATCCCGTGATGGGCAAGCGTTGTCCAGGTAGAGGTAATGGTCTGCTCTTGTCCACCGCCGGTACCGGTAGAGCTAAAGACGCTGGCCAGTTTGCCGTACAGTGCGCCCGATGCCCACAGACCGCCGGTCTGATCGAGGAAGGTGCGCATTTGTCCGGACATATTGCCGAAACGGGTGGGGGTACCAAAGATGATAGCATCATACTCTGCCAGTTCCTGCGGCGTGGCGACGGGCGCATTCTGCGTTTTCCCGCCTGCTTTGGCAAATGCCTCAGCTTGCATAGTTTCCGGCACGCGCTTCACGACCACCTCAACGCCGTCTACTTTGTTCGCCCCTTCGGCGACGGCATGAGCCATGGTTTCGATGTGTCCATACATTGAATAATAAAGCACCAGAATTTTAGCCATTTGCATCACTCCTCGATTGCGTTAAAGACCAGTCAAGCGACTGGCTACTTTTAAAGATAAGGGTTCTGGCTAAGAGTGCAAATCTAACAATCATTTATTTGATTTATAACAAAATTGCAAAGAATGCGTTTGTCGCAAAAAGAAACATCTTTATCTGCCCGCTTTTCATCAGGCATAAGAGCCGCTTAGCGCGGCGCGGGCGACGCTAAATCTGTCGTTGGCGTCAAAATATTACAGAATGTTACTATTTACCTGGTAAATGAGTTTCATTCACTACGCTTAACAGTACGCAATACGAAAAATGGTCATGCCAGATGCCGCCGGGTTGCGGCCTCGTATTGTACGCAGCGCAAGATGATGTCTAACCAAGTGGAGGTCAGTGATGGCAAACCATCGTGGCGGTTCCGGCAACTTTGCTGAGGATCGTGAAAGAGCATCAGAAGCAGGTCGTAAGGGGGGCCAGCATAGCGGGGGCAACTTCAAAAACGATCCCGAGCGCGCCTCGGAAGCAGGTAAAAAAGGGGGAAAAAACAGTCACGGCAATCGTCATAGCTGATCCATGCGGCTGACTGTCTTCAATGTGGCTTTACGCTTCCTGGCGCCAGCCACATCCTCCTCGCCGCCGGCATCCGCCGGCGGTTTTTATTGCCCGCTGAGGTTTAAACGGGGGTGACGTCGGGCTGTTGCGCTTCACGCGCGCGGCGGTTAAGCAGCGCGTGAAGTAAAATGGCGCCGAAGGTGGCCGTACCGATCCCGCCAAGGGTAAAACCGCCCAGCGACAGAGCAAAATCTCCGGCCCCGAGTACCAGCGTGACCGCCACCATGATCAGATTGCTGTTCTGACTCAGGTCAACCCGATTCTGGACCCAGATACGGGCACCGGCGACCGCAATCAAGCCAAAGACCACGATCGACGCGCCGCCGATAACCGGCCCGGGAATGGTGTGGATCAACGCGCCAAACTTCGGCGAAAAACCGAGCAGAATCGCCATCGCCGCGGCGGCAACGAACACCAGGGTGGAGTAGACCTTGGTCACCGCCATCACGCCGATATTTTCCGCATAGGTCGTTACGCCGCTGCCGCCAACCGCGCCGGAGAGCATCGTCGCCAGCCCGTCGCCAACGAATGCCCGTCCCATATAAGGGTCCATATTGCGTCCGGTCATGCCGGCGACCGCCTTCAGATGACCGAGGTTTTCCGCCACCAGAATCACCGCCACCGGAGCTATCAACATCATCGCCTGACCGTCAAAGGTCGGGGCGGTAAAGTGCGGCAGCCCGAACCACGCCGCCTGGTGCAGTAAGCTAAAATCGAGCGCTTTCCCCAGTCCGAAAACATTCGCCAGCAGCGCATACAGCCCACAGGCGACGATCAGGCCGACGAGAATCAGCAGCCTCTGGATCATCCCGCGGGTAAAGACCGCCACCAGTCCGATACAGAGTACGGTCAGCACCGCCATCCAGCCATCGAAGGCGGAGGCGGAGACGCTGTGTACGGCGATGGGCGCGAGATTGAGGCCAATGGCCATCACCACCGCACCGGTCACCACCGGCGGCATCAGTCGTTCAATCCAGCGGGTGCCGATTTTCATCACCACCACGCCAATCAGGGTATACACCAGACCGCAGGCGATAATGCCGCCGAGAGCGACGCTAAGGTGCGGGTTGAGCCCCTGGCCATTAAAGCCGGTGACGGCAATCACTACGCCGATAAAGGCGGCGCTGGAACCCAGATAGCTGGGTACCCGGCCGCCGGTCACCACGAAAAACAGCAGCGTACCGATCCCGGACAGCAAAATCGCCAGGTTAGGATCCAGCCCCATCAGAATCGGCATCAGTACGGTGGCGCCAAACATGGCGACCGCGTGCTGAACGCCCATGACCATCGTTTGCCCTATGGAGAGCCGTTCATCAGGGGCCACCACGCCGGACGCGGCGGAAGGGGAGGTCAACTGCCAGCGAGGAAAATCGAAAAGTGCCATGATGATATCCCGGGTTTGAGGTTAACAGGCTGGACGCATAAGCGTGTGGTAACCGCGGTCGAACCACATCAGCCCGCGCGGCTCTGGATGTCTGACGATGGCGGCCACTTCGCAGAACAAAATGTCGTGGGTGCCGACGCTGACTATCTGGTTGATACGACAATCGAAACTCACCAGCGCATCCACCAGGCGCGGGCAGCCAGTAAGGCCGGTTTGCCATTCGGCGGCGGCGAAACGCTCCGCCATCGGCGTTTTACCGCCAAAAACGATGGAGAGCGACTCCTGGCCTGCCGCCAGAGTGTTGACGCACAGCGCCTGATGCTGGTTGAAAGTCGGCCATACCGAGGCGGAACGGTTGAGACAGACCAGCAGCGTGGGGGGCGTATCGGTTACGCTGCAGACCGCGCTGGCGGTAAATCCGGCGCGACCCGCCGGGCCATCGGTGGTAATAATATTGACCGCCGCGCCGACCTGGGCCATGGCGTCACGAAAACTCTGTTTATCCGCTACGGACATAGTGGCTCCTTACGCCAGCTGGCAGGCATCATCAAAGGGCAGGCGCGGCAGGCGGCCATACAGCCGGGTCTCGTCGCCGTAACCGATATTGATCAACAGGTTGCTCTTCCAGCCGCTGTCGGCAAAGAACGCCGCATCGACCTTGTCGCGATCAAATCCCGACATCGGGCCGGTATCCAGCCCAAGCGCGCGGCAGGCGAAAATCAGGTACGCCGCCTGCAAGGAACTGTTGCGAAACGCGGTCTCTTCCGCCAGCTGCGGACTGGAGGTGAACCAGCTGCGGGCATCGCCGTGGGGAAACAGCGTCGGCAGACGATCGTAGAAGGCGCGATCCCAGGCCACGATGGCGGTCACCGGCGCACGCAGGGTTTTTTCGCGGTTGCCGCTGGAGAGCGTCGGGCGCAGCTTCTCCTTGCCTTCCGGCGTGCGGACAAAAACGATTCGCGCCGGGGAGCAGTTGGCGGAGGTCGGGCCCATTTTCATCAGATCGTATATTTCGTGCAGCAGGCTATCGCTGACCGGTTTATCCAGCCAGCCGTTGTGGGTACGGGCGTGAGTAAACAGACTGTCGCGCGCGCTTTGGCTAATGCTTTCGCTCATAGATTCTCCTGATATCAGGCCAGCATGGCGGCCAGCCCGTTGCATAAAATAGGGTTGAAGGTGTCGGCATCGGTCACGTTGCAGGCGTGGCCGCCCCAGGCCATCTCGAAGCGCTGGCTACCCGGTATCGCCGCGTGTAGCGTGCGCGAGCAGGAGGCGGGAACCAGCAGATCGTCATGGGCGCTGACGACCAGGGCCGGGCACGCCACGGCGGACGCCCGGCGAGAAAAGTCGGCCTGCTTCAACGCCTGCAGCCGCTTGAGCAGATTCTCCTTGCCCTGGAAATGGCTGAGCGCAAGCGCATCTTCCGCTTCCAGCCGCGGCATCCGTGCGGCCATCCACTCCGCGGGGTAGAGGAACAAAGGCTGCGCCTCAACCCACGCCTGGGCGCCGCCCGCGTGCAGCAGACGCTCGCGTACCTGAAAACAGCGGCGGGTGTGGGGAGACAGGGTCAGCCAGCCGTTGACCAGCACCAGGCCGCTGACCGCGTCAGGAAAGTCCAGCGCCAGCTGCAGGGCAATCAGCGCCCCAAGGGCGTGCCCCACCAGGGCAAAGCGGGAGACTCCCGCCGCCTGCAGCGCCTGCTTCAGTTCCTGCGCCATGGTTGCCATGCTGTAGTCAGCCGGCAGCGGTCCGGCGTTTTCGCCGGTGCCGTTGTGATCATAGCTCACCAGTTGATACCGTTGCTCCAGCGCCGCGCGCTGCGGCAGCCAGTAGCTGCCCGCGCCGCCGAGGCCGGCGCTCAGCACGACCGTCGGTGCGCCCTCAAAGGGCGCCGGAGAGATATTCAGTTTCATAATGCTGCTTTTCCGATATGGGCGACGGTCGCAATCTCGACCAACGCCTCCGGCTTGACCAGTCCGCACTGGATGCAGAAGCGCGCCGGTTTATCGCCAGGAAAAAACTCGGCATAGACTTCGTTAATCGCGGCGTAGTTTTTCCAGTCGGTGATAAAGATGCTGTTGAACGTCACATCCTCCATGCGGCCACCCGCCGTTTCGATCACCGTTTTGATCGTGTCGAGAACGTGGCGGGTTTGCGCCTTTGGGTCGCCGATGTGCACCACGTTATTTTGCTTATCAAACGGCAGCGTGCCGGAAACATACACCACGCCATCGGCCAGCGTTCCGGGGACAAAAGGGGCGATCGGCGTTGTGGTGTCGGGCGGAATAATGACCTGTTTAGGCATAACGTTTCTCCTCCGGGAAAGTGAGCGGCGCGGCCGGGGACAGCGCATCGCAGAAGCTGGCGACATCGCTGACCCAGCCAAAGAAAGTCTCAATATTGAACAGCGCGGCCTGCTGGGCGAAGGCCGGGCCCGCCTGGTGGGTGGCGTCTTCCAGCACGACGCCGAAGTATTCGAGGAAGAAGCCGTCGCGCAGGGTCGATTCCACGCAAACGTTGGTGGCGATGCCGGTAAAGATCAGATGACGGATGCCGCGGCTGCGCAAAATGCTGTCCAGTTGCGTGTTGAAAAAGCCGCTGTAGCGCGGTTTCGGCAGCACCACATCGCCGGGCTGGGGCTGCAGCTCATCGACCAACTGATAATCCCAGCCGCCTTTAGCCAGCAGTTTGCCCTGTAGCTCAGGACGGCGGCGCATGGTCTTCAGGGCATTGGATTTGTGGTAGTTCGGCGAACCCGGGCCGCCGGCTTCCATATACTCCTCGTCCCAGCCGTTCTGGAACCAGACGATCAGCATGCCGGCGGCACGGGCCGCGGCGACGGCGGTGTTAATGTTGTCGATAACTGGTCGGGTGGCGGAGACGTCAAATCCGGCGAGGTCGAGATACCCTCCCTGGCTGGCATAGGCGTTTTGCATATCGACGACGATCAGCGCGCTGTTTTGCGCCGGAAAGGTCAGGGATTCCGGTCGGGCGGAAAGCGTAATCATCAGGCAACCTCGCGGGTAACGGTGGCAATATGGTCGCGGCAGCGCATCAGCGGCTGAATGCGTTCGCCAAAGGCGTCGATGCCGGAAAGAAAATCATCAAACGTGAGCAGGACGCCGTCGGTGCCGGGTACGGAGGCGACGTCGTCGAGCATACGGGCGACGCTGGCGTAGGAGCCCACCAGCGTGCCCATATTGATATTGACCGCCGAGGTCGGATCGGCCATCTGCCGCACGTTGGTATCGCTGCCGGAGCGGGTGTCTTTTTGGCTTTGTTCGGTGAGCCAGGCCAGCGCTTCGTCATCGGCGCCCGCCTTGTAGTGCTCCCATCTGGCGCGGGCCGCTTCGTCGGTTTCATCGGCGATGATCATAAACAGCACATAGGATCCAACGTCGCGGCCGGTCTTTTCCGCCGCCTGCATCATGCGCGCGGCGGTCGGGGCAAAGGCGGTCGGCGTATTGACCCCCTTGCCGAAGCAGAAGTTGTAGTCGGCATACTGCGCGGAGAAGGCCATCCCCGCATCGCTCTGTCCGGCGCAGATAACTTTCATCGGCTGCGACGGCTGCGGGCTGACGCGGCAGTCGTTCATGGTGAAGTAGTCGCCTTTAAAGTCGCTGCGCCCGGTCCCCGACAGATCGCGCAGCACCTGCACATATTCGGTGAGATAGTCATAGCGGCGGGCGAAGTAATCGTCGCCGGGCCAGATACCCATCTGCTCATATTCCGGTTTTTGCCAGCCGGTCACCAGATTGACGCCGAAGCGGCCGCCGGAGATAGAGTCGATGGTGGAGGCCATGCGGGCGACAATGGCCGGCGGCAGCGTAAGCGTCGCGGCGGTGGCGTAGATCTGGATCCGCGAGGTCACCGCCGCCAGACCGGCCATCAAGGTGAAGGATTCGAGGTTATGATCCCAGAACTCGGTTTTGCCGCCGAAGCCGCGCAGTTTGATCATCGACAGGGCGAAGTCAAAATGGTAGTGCTCCGCTTTCTGGACGATCGCTTTATTCAGTTCGAACGTCGGCATGTACTGCGGAGCATGGGTGGATATCAACCAGCCGTTATTACCAATCGGAACGAAGACACCAATTTTCATACGAACCTCTCTGCAATCGTTGAAGAAGAAGGCGCGCGGCGCTGCATCCTGCATCTCCTGGGTCACCTCGCCAGCAAGATAAAGCAAAGGTGATGCCAGTTTTGCAAACCGCAATGTTATTAATGTGTTGCGCGTTAGTTGCCAAAAATGAAGGCGGAAAAAGTGGACTGAATGGTCAAAATGAGTGCACGAAAAAACGGCAGTCATGCGCAATTGGGGTGCATAAGGTCGTGTCGAGGTTGGGCTTTTGCTATGCTGATGGCGTTGAAAGAAGGAGATGACGATGGCAGAGGGCGCTGTAAAAAAAACCGGGAAGCGTTCGCAGGCGGTGAGCGCAAAGAAAGAGGCTATCCTGGCCGCTGCGCTGGACGCATTTTCGCAATTTGGTATCCACGGTACGCGGCTGGAGCAGGTGGCTGAGCTGTCCGGGGTATCGAAAACGAATTTACTCTATTACTACCCGTCGAAAGAGGCGCTGTATGTCGCCGTATTGCAGCAGATTCTCACCATCTGGCTGGCGCCGCTGCGGGCCTTTCGCGAAGATATCAGCCCGCTGGTGGCTATCCGCGAATATATTCGTCTCAAGCTGGAGGTGTCGCGCGATTATCCGCAGGCATCGAGGCTGTTTTGTCTGGAGATGCTGCAGGGGGCGCCGCTGCTGATGGGCGAGCTGACCGGCGATCTGAAAGCGCTGGTTGATGAGAAATCGGCGATTGTTTCTGGCTGGGTCGATAGCGGGAAGCTGGCGCCGGTCGACCCTCAGCATCTGATCTTTATGATCTGGGCCACCACGCAACATTACGCCGATTTTGCCACCCAGATTGAGGCGGTCACCGGCGCAACGCTGCGTGACGAGGCGTTTTTTCAACAAACCGTGGAGAATGTCCAGCGGCTGATCATTGAAGGTATCCGGGTGCGTTAACTGGCGGGGGGAAGCGGACAGCTCTGGTCACCTTCTTCACACTGCAGCAGCGAAGCAAGGAACGATTCGCGCTCAACGGTTTTGTCTGCCATACACTGATTGATGAGCATCGGCTGGACGCTGCCGCCCTCGGCGCCGGAAGCGATGAAGGCGCAGTCGGCGTCGCGCAGCGCTATCCACGCCAACTGCGCTTTTTTCAACAGTGCCTGCTGTTTACCCGAGGCGCGCTTCAGCGCTTCCTGATAGGTCTGATTCAGCTTGCTATCGGCCGCCTGATATTGTGCTGCCGTACACTGATTCAGCTCAGCCTGATTACCGGCGCTGGCGCATTCGTCCGCCAGGGCATGCCCGCTTGCCAGCAGGGCGATAAGGGCAAGTACAGTTCGTTTCATTGGACCACTCCCATAAAAAAGCTTCCGTCGGGGAGCTTTAATTAACCACAGCCGGCGTCCGGTGTCATTAGCTGCCGTAGGTGCCGTCTGCTTTTCCCGGCGGATTTTCCTGGTGGGTTTTCCCGGGTGCGGCGCGGGGCGCCTTACCCGGGCTACGGGCGGGTTTTCCCGGGGGCGGCGCGGGGCGCCTTACCCGGGCGACGGTGGGTTTTCCCGGGTGCGGCACAGAGCGCCTTACCCGGGCGACGGTGGGTTTTCCCGGGTGCGGCACAGAGCGCCTTGCCCGAGCTACGGTGGGTTTTCCCGGGTGGCGGCGCGGGGCGCCTTACCCGGGCTACGGTGGGTTTTCCCGGGTGCGGCGCGGGGCGCCTTACCCGGGCTACAGAACGGCAGACGGCTGAAGACAGGTAGCCCGGACAGGTGCGTAGCACCGCCTCCGGGGAACAGCGTTAGCCGATGGTCATCAGGCTGGCGTTGCCGCCTGCCGCCGCGGTATTGACGCTCAGCGAGCGTTCAATGTACAGACGTTCCAGCAGCAGGTTGCTTTCACCGCGGGCGAAACCCTGAACTGAGATAATCGCACCATCGCGTGCCGCCACCTGCTCGCACAGTTCGCGCAGCTGGTCGGAGTCGCCGTGGTAGATAACCGCATCGAACGCCTGAGCGCTCAACATCTCCGGTTTGGCAAAGTGGAGACGTTCGCTGACCTCGCGCGGCAGCTTCTTCGCCAGTTCGCGATGCAGAGCGCTCTCCGGCCACAGGATTTCACAGCCGACCGCGGTGACTGCCGCCAGCTGAATCAGCGCATCCTGCTCGTTATCCGCCACGCACAATACGCGGTCGCGAGGGATAAAGGTCAGGGTATTGCGCTCGCCGGTTGGCCCCGGCAGCAGACGCTGGGTACCGGCTTGCGCCAGGTCACGATACTGCTGGCACAGCGCCTGCAGTTCAGGACGACCGGCGGCCCACTGCTGCAGCGCGTTCAGCGGTTTTTCCAGCAGGGTTTTCAACTGCGCATCCAGCGGGCGTTGCGCATCCTGGCGGGCAAGGGTGGTCCCGACGGCATTTTGCGGACGGCTGGAGAGCAGGCGATACAGATACAGCGGGCCGCCGGCTTTCGGTCCGGTCCCCGACAGACCCTCGCCGCCAAACGGCTGCACGCCGACCACGGCGCCAACCATATTGCGGTTAACGTACAGGTTGCCGACCTTCGCGCTGCCGGTAACCTGCGCGATGGTCTCATCGATGCGGGTATGGACGCCGAGGGTCAGACCGTAGCCGGAGGCGTTAATCTGCTCGACCAGCTGATCCAGAGCATTACGGTGGTAGCGAACCACATGCAGAACCGGGCCAAAGACCTCTTTTTTCAGCTCATCAAAACTCTCCAGCTCGATCAGGGTCGGCGGAATGAAGGTCCCGCTGTGCCACTCACGTGCATCCTCGCTGTTTTCCCGTACTGCCTGGAATACCGTGCGTCCTTTGGCGCGCAGGCTCTGAATATGGCGTTCAATATTCTCTTTCGCTTCGGCATCGATGACCGGACCGATATCGGTCGTCAGGCGGCCAGGGTTGCCCATCCGGCATTCGCCCATCGCACCGCGCAGCATGGTCAGCGTATGGTCTGCTATCTCTTCCTGCAGGCAGAGAATACGCAGGGCGGAACAGCGCTGCCCGGCGCTATCGAACGCGGAAGCCAGCACATCGACCACCACTTGCTCGGTGAGGGCGGAGGAGTCGACGATCATCGCGTTCATCCCGCCGGTTTCGGCGATAAGCGGCGTCGGACGCCCCTGTGCATCCAGGCGGCTGGCGATATTGCGTTGCAGCAGGGTGGCGACTTCGGTGGAGCCGGTAAACATTACGCCACGAACGCGATCGTCGGTGGTCAGCGCGGCGCCGACGGTTTCCCCGCGGCCCGGCAGCAACTGAATCACCCCCGGCGGGACCCCGGCTTCCAGCAGAATCGCCACGCCCTGGGCGGCAATCAGCGGCGTCTGTTCGGCGGGTTTCGCCAGTACGCTGTTACCGGCGGCCAGCGCGGCGGCAATCTGACCGGTGAAAATCGCCAGCGGGAAGTTCCACGGGCTAATACAGACCACTGGGCCCAGCGGACGGTGGGTTTCATTATCGAAATCGTCGCGCACCTGACCGGCGTAGTAGTGGAGGAAATCGACGGCTTCGCGGACTTCGGAGATGGCGTTGCTGAAGGTTTTACCGGCTTCGCGGACCAGAATGCCGATCAGCGTCTGCATCTGGCCTTCCATCAGTATCGCCGCGCGTTCAAGGATCGCCGCACGCTCCTGTGGCGGGGTGGCAAACCAGATAGGCGCGTTATTGACCGCGCTGGTCAGCGCCAGCTCAATCTCTTCCGGGCGGGCTTCACGCACGTGGCCGACGATATCTTTCGGCTCGGCCGGGTTAATCACCGCCTGCAGTTCGCCGGCAATCACCGGATGCTCCAGCGTCGGCAGCGCCTGCCATTTGTGCAACGCGCTGTTCAGCAAAGCGGAGGAGAGGGAGGCCAGACGGTGTTCGTTGGCCAAATCCAGGCCCGCGGAGTTGCTGCGGCCTTTGCCGTACAGATCGCGCGGCAGCGGGATCTTCGGATGCGGCAGACCGGCCTGACCCTCCTGCTGAGCCAGTTTTTCCACGGCGCTGACCGGGTCGGCCACCAGCTCATCCAGCGGCAGCGTACTATCCGCGATACGATTAACAAAGGAGGTGTTGGCGCCGTTTTCCAGCAGGCGACGCACCAGGTATGCCAGCAGCGTTTCGTGAGTCCCGACCGGCGCATAAATCCGGCACGGACGATTCAGTTTACCGTCGGCAACCTTGCCGACCACCTGCTCGTAGAGCGGTTCGCCCATGCCGTGCAGGCACTGGAACTCATACTGGCCGGGATAGTAGTTCTGCCCGGCCAACTGATAAATGGCGGCCAGGGTGTGGGCGTTGTGGGTGGCGAACTGCGGGTAGATCAGGCTCGGCACCGCCAGCAGCTTTTTCGCGCAGGCGAGGTAGGAGACGTCGGTATACACTTTGCGGGTGTAAACCGGGTAGCCTTCGAGGCCGTCCATCTGCGCGCGTTTGATTTCGCTGTCCCAGTAGGCGCCTTTTACCAGGCGGATCATCAGGCGACGGCGGCTGCGGGTGGCAAGATCGATCAGGGAATCAATGACGAACGGGCAGCGTTTCTGATAGGCCTGAATGACGAAGCCGATCCCGTTCCAGCCGGCCAGCTCTGGTTCAAAACACAGCTTTTCCAGCAGATCGAGGGAGATCTCCAGACGATCGGCTTCTTCGGCATCGATGTTAATCCCGATGTCGTACTGCCGTGCCAGCAGAGTCAATGATTTCAGGCGCGGATACAGTTCATCCATCACCCGATCGTATTGCGCGCGGCTATAGCGCGGGTGCAGCGCGGAGAGCTTGATCGAAATCCCCGGCCCTTCATAAATACCGCGGCCGTTAGAGGCTTTGCCAATCGCGTGGATCGCCTGCTGGTAGGAGACCATATAGGCCTGAGCATCGGCGGCGGTGAGGGCGGCTTCGCCCAGCATATCGTAGGAGTAACGGAACCCTTTCTCTTCCAGCTTGCGGGCGTTGGCCAGCGCTTCGGCAATGGTTTCGCCGGTCACGAACTGCTCGCCCATTAAACGCATCGCCATGTCGACGCCTTTGCGAATCAGCGGTTCGCCGCTTTTGCCGATAATCCGGTTCAGCGAGCGCGACAGGCTGGTTTCGTTATGGGTAGAGACCAGTTTGCCGGTAAACAGCAGGCCCCAGGTGGCGGCGTTGACGAACAGCGACGGGCTGCGGCCGATATGCGATTGCCAGTTACCGTTGCTGATTTTGTCGCGGATGAGGGCATCGCGGGTGGCTTTGTCCGGAATACGCAGCAGCGCCTCCGCCAGACACATCAGCGCCACCCCTTCCTGCGAGGAGAGGGAAAACTCTTGCAGCAGGCTCTGCACCATGCCGGCGCGGCCGCTGGCGGTTTTTTGATTACGCAGTTTCTCCGCTAGCTGATAAGCCAGCCTGTGCGCCTGTTCTGCCAGCGGCTGCGGCAGACGCGCCTGCTCCAGCAGCATAGGGACGGCGTCGGTCTCCGCCCGGCGGTAAGCGGCAGTAATCGAGGCCCGGGTGACGGACTGCGGCAGGATCTGCTCGGCAAATTCGAGGAATGGCTGCCACGGCTCATCGACCTGGCTGCTGGCGTCATCGCTTTCATTGGCGGTGCCGGTAAGCAGGGTCGGCAGCTCGGGCAGCGTCTGGTCGTTTTCCAGCTTTTCCAGATAGTTGAAAATGGCCTGTTTAATCAGCCAGTGCGGCGTGCGGTCAATACGGCTCGCGGCGA
Organism: Raoultella sp. T31; assembly: GCF_002806725.1. Lineage (NCBI taxonomy): Bacteria > Pseudomonadati > Pseudomonadota > Gammaproteobacteria > Enterobacterales > Enterobacteriaceae > Klebsiella > Raoultella sp. T31. Next base: position 35,300 of record NZ_PIBO01000036.1, on the reverse strand, counting down.
ACTTAATGCGTTCACGCGTCGCGTCGTCAAGCTTAACACCCATGGTGGTGGTGCCCATGCTTATCACTCCTGTTATCAATCGTTGTTCTTTTTTTCGGTTACGCGGAAATATCCACTATGTTGCAACTTTGTGCAACCTTGTTAATCGTGACCTGTGTAGCAAGCTGAGAAAGGCGTAAATTGTTAATTGCGGTGATGGATATAACGGAAAATTAACCTTTCTCCACCGCGGTTTTTTATGCGTCAGTTAACAGTTTTACAAGGTGCAACCAATAAAAATGTGAGAGAGTGCAACCTGTAACGAAATGAAGTTTGGTACGGACAAGAATTAGTGTAAATGCTGTGTTAAATCGTTTGTGAAATGCCGACGCATCCGTCAGGATACGGTCGCCCAATACAACCATTGCGCCATTACCCCGTTCCGGTAGTGGAATAAAATGACAAAGCAGGATGTTGTTGACAAAATAATCTGGAGATTTTACATGGCTATTAGCACCCCCATGTTGGTGACTTTTACTATTTATATATTTGGCATGATATTGATCGGTTTTATTGCCTGGCGATCGACAAAGAACTTTGATGATTATATTCTCGGCGGCCGCAGCCTCGGGCCATTTGTGACGGCGCTCTCCGCGGGGGCCTCTGATATGAGCGGCTGGCTGCTGATGGGATTACCCGGCGCGATATTTCTCTCCGGTATTTCCGAGAGCTGGATTGCCATCGGCCTGACGCTCGGCGCATGGATTAACTGGAAACTGGTCGCCGGCCGCCTGCGCGTTCATACCGAGGTGAATAATAACGCGCTGACCTTGCCGGATTATTTTACCGGCCGCTTTGAAGATAAAAGCCGCGTGCTGCGTATTATTTCGGCGCTGGTTATTTTGCTGTTCTTCACCATTTATTGCGCCTCCGGGATTGTTGCCGGCGCTCGTCTGTTTGAAAGCACCTTTGGCATGAGCTATGAAACGGCGCTGTGGGCCGGTGCGGCGGCGACGATTATTTATACCTTCGTCGGCGGATTCCTCGCGGTCAGCTGGACCGATACCGTGCAGGCCAGCCTGATGATTTTCGCGCTGATTCTGACGCCGGTGATGGTCATTATTTCCGTTGGCGGCTTTGGCGAATCGCTGGAAGTGATCAAGCAGAAGAGCATTGAAAACGTCGATATGCTCAAGGGGCTGAATTTTGTAGCGATTATTTCGCTGATGGGCTGGGGCCTTGGCTACTTTGGCCAGCCGCATATTCTGGCACGTTTTATGGCCGCGGACTCGCACCACAGTATTGTTCACGCTCGCCGTATCAGCATGACGTGGATGATTCTCTGCCTGGCGGGCGCGGTGGCGGTCGGTTTCTTCGGTATTGCATGGTTCAATAATAACCCGGCGCTGGCCGGGGCGGTAAATCAGAACTCCGAGCGCGTGTTTATCGAACTGGCGCAAATCCTGTTTAACCCTTGGATTGCCGGTATCCTGCTGTCGGCGATTCTGGCGGCGGTGATGTCCACTCTGAGCTGCCAGCTGCTGGTGTGCTCCAGCGCGATTACCGAAGACTTGTATAAAGCGTTTCTGCGTAAAAACGCCGGGCAAAAAGAGCTGGTGTGGATCGGACGGGTGATGGTCCTGGTGGTGGCGCTGGTCGCCATTGCGCTGGCGGCCAACCCGAACAACCGTGTGCTGGGTCTGGTGAGCTATGCCTGGGCCGGTTTCGGTGCGGCGTTTGGTCCGGTCGTTCTGTTCTCGGTAATGTGGTCGCGTATGACGCGTAACGGGGCGCTGGCCGGGATGGTGATCGGCGCGCTGACGGTGATTTTCTGGAAACAGTTCGGTTGGCAGGAGCTGTATGAAATCATCCCTGGCTTTATCTTCGGCAGCCTCGGTATCGTGGTCTTCAGCCTGCTGAGCAAAGCTCCGTCGGCCTCGATGCAGCAACGCTTTGCCGAAGCGGACGCCCATTACCATTCGGCTCCGCCGACGCCGGCTATCGCCGAGTAAACTCAGGACAGGTCAATCCAGCCCGCGTTTCAGCGGGCTTTTTGGTTGCTGATAGCCGGTCAAACGCCCGGCGGCGCTGCTCCCCCTCTTGCTAATTCCATGAAAATACGCTGATATCGGGGGCACAAAAAACAATGAGGATAGCAAAATGACGTTCAGACAGGGTGCGCTGGTGCTGGTGATGGCCGGGTTGCTTGGCGGTTGCGTGGCGCCGGCGAAGAAGAGTGCGCCGGTTCCCACCGCGGCGGTATGCCCGGCAGAGAATGCGATGGTGCAGACCACGCTCTATTTCGGTTTGAGCCGCCCGGCGGGCAAAGATATCACCGCCCAGGAGTGGCAGCAGTTTGTTGACCGCGACGTCACGCCGCGCTTTCGTGAGGGGTTAACGGTGTTTGACGCCCGGGGCCAGTGGTTGGGCAATGATGGCAACGTGGCCCGCGAGCAGAGTAAAGCGCTGATGCTGATTCATGGTAAAGACGGCGACAGTGAAGAGGGGATTGAGGCGTTACGTCACCTCTATAAATCGCGCTTTGCCCAGGAGTCGGTGATGCGCGTTGACCAACCGGTCTGCGTACATTTTTAATGTAAACTGCCTCTGCTGAAAGTGCCGGGCGGCGGCTGACGCCTTACCCGGCACAAACGCAGCGGCGTCTCCCCGGTTACAGCACCAGCCCCGCGAAGCTGGCAGAGAGCAGGCTCACCAGCGTGGCGCCGAACACCAGACGCAGACCGAAGCGGGAGACGATATTCCCCTGCTGTTCGTTCAGCCCTTTAATGGCCCCGGCAATAATGCCGATCGAAGCAAAGTTGGCAAAAGAGACCAGGAAGACCGACAGGATGCCCAGTCCGCGCGGGGTCATGCCGGCGGCAATTTTCTGCAGCTCAATCATCGCCACGAACTCATTGGCCACCAGCTTGGTGGCCATAATACTTCCGGCGTTCAACGCATCGCTGAGCGGAATACCAATCAGCCAGGCCAGCGGATAAAAAACGTAGCCGAGAATTTGCTGGAAGCTCAGACCAAATAGCGTGGCGAACAGGGCATTAATGGCGCTGATCAGGGCAATAAAACCGATCAGCATCGCCAGAATAATCATCGCCACTTTAAAGCCGGCGAGAATATATTCCCCGAGCATCTCGAAGAAGCTTTGTGATTCGTGGAGCTTCTCCAGCTTAATCTCTTCCTCGCTACCCGGGCGCGTTGGGTTAATAATCGACAGCACAATAAAGGTGCTGAACATATTAAGGATCAGCGCCGCGACCACATATTTTGCATCGAGCATGCTCATATAGGCGCCGACGATGGAGAGCGACACCGTTGACATCGCGGTCGCCGCCATGGTGAACAGCCGGCGGGAGGAGAGGTCGCCCAGCACGCCTTTGTAGGCGATAAAGTTCTCCGACTGGCCGAGAATCAGCGAGCTGACGGCGTTAAAGGACTCCAGTTTCCCCATGCCGTTGACTTTGGAGAGCAGGGTACCTATCACGCGGATGAACACGGGCAGGATGCGCCAGTGCTGGAGAATACCGATCAGCGCCGAAATAAAGACAATCGGGCACAGCACGCCAAGGAAAATAAACGCCATCCCTTTTTCGCTCATGCCGCCAAATACAAAGTTGGTGCCTTCGGCGGCGAAGCCGAGCAGCGAAGTGAAAAATCCTGAGATATTTTTAACTATCCACAGCCCGCTTTCGGCATGCAGAAAAAAGAAAGCCAGCGCAATTTCAATGATAATTAACTGGATAATATAGCGAACGCGGATTTTTTGTCGGTCATAGCTGGCAAGCCAGGCAAGGCCGAGGATAACCGCCAGCGCCAGCAGGAAGTGCAAGAATTGTGTCATGTTGTTCTTTTCGCAGGTCAATAAGGCCGCTATTTAGCCACAGCCGCACTGGCGGGTAAATATCTGTAGTGAAAAAACCGCTTGAGCGTGGTGAAGACAGATAATCCCCTAAGTAATTATTTTATAGCGATTAATTTACAACTCGTCACTAATCTCTCTACATTTCACTTGTGTTTCTGATTATTGTAATGATAATCACTATCAGAAATATTTACCTATCTTTGCATCCACTGACTGCGATTCACATTTAAGGGTGTTGGCATGTTTGTTCCATTTCTCATTATGTTACGCGAAGGGCTGGAAGCGGCGCTGATTGTCAGCCTGATTGCCAGCTATCTCAAACGCACCCAGCGCGGCAGCTGGATTGGCGTCATGTGGATTGGCGTTATCCTGGCGGCGGCGCTGTGCCTGGGCCTTGGGATCTTTATCAACGAAACCACCGGCGAGTTTCCCCAACGTGAACAGGAGCTGTTCGAAGGCATCGTGGCGCTGGTGGCGGTATGCATCCTGACCTGGATGGTCTTCTGGATGCGTAAAGTCTCGCGCAACGTGAAACAGCAGCTGGAACAGGCGGTGGATAATGCGCTACAGCGCGGTAATCATCACGGCTGGGCGCTGGTGATGATGGTCTTTTTCGCCGTCGCGCGGGAAGGGCTGGAGTCGGTGTTCTTCCTGCTGGCGGCCTTCCAGCAGGATGTGGGGATCTGGCCGCCGCTCGGCGCGATGCTGGGGCTGGCGACCGCGATTGTCCTCGGCTTCCTGCTTTACTGGGGCGGGATCCGCCTTAACCTCGGGGTATTTTTCAAATGGACCAGCCTGTTCATTCTGCTGGTGGCGGCCGGGTTGGCTGCCGGGGCAATTCGCGCCTTCCATGAAGCCGGGCTGTGGAACCACTTCCAGGACGTGGCGTTTGATCTGAGCGGCGTGCTGTCGACCCACACGCTTTTCGGCACGCTGCTGGAAGGGATCTTCGGTTACCAGGAGACGCCTACCGTCAGTGAAGTGGCGGTCTACTTTATCTATTTGATTCCGGCGCTGGTGCTGTTTGCGCTGCCGCCGCGTAGCAATACAGCAACCTCGCGTACCGCTCCGCTTAAGTAGGGCGTCGCAGGACTATGGTTACCACATACTTACCGAAAGGGATGATCATGATGATTCATTTTCGCCGTAATGCGCTGCAGCTTGCCGTCGCAGCGTTGTTCAGCTCTGCTTTCTACGCCCAGGCTGCGGATATCCCGCAGGTAAAAGTGACCGTTAACGACAAGCAGTGTGAGCCGATGAACGTCACCGTGAAAGCGGGGAAAACGCAGTTCATTATTCAGAACCACAGTCAGAAAGCGCTGGAGTGGGAGATTCTTAAAGGCGTGATGGTGGTGGAAGAGCGCGAGAATATTGCGCCAGGCTTTACGCAAAAGCTGACGGCGAATTTGCAGCCGGGCGAATATGACATGACCTGCGGTCTGCTGACCAACCCGAAAGGCAAACTGATTGTCACCGGCGAGGCCACCAAAGATGCGGCGAAAGCCAATGCGGTGTTGAGCCTTGGCGAGGCGATTACCGCTTATAAAGCCTACGTTACGGCGGAAACCGCCCAGCTGGTTAGCGGCACGAAAGCCTTCACCGACGCGGTGAAAGCGGGCGATATTGAAAAAGCGAAAGCGCTGTATGCGCCGACGCGCCAGCACTACGAGCGCATTGAACCGATTGCCGAGCTGTTCTCCGATCTGGACGGCAGCATTGATGCCCGTGAAGACGATTATGAGAAAAAAGCCGAAGACCCGAAATTCACCGGCTTCCACCGTCTGGAAAAAGCCCTGTTTGGCGATAACAGCGTCAAGGGGATGGAAAAGTATGCCGACCAGTTGAACAGCGATGTGCTGGAACTGCAAAAACGCATCAGCGAACTGGCGTTCCCACCGTCGAAAGTGGTGGGCGGCGCGGCGGGCCTGATTGAAGAAGTCGCGGCCAGCAAAATCAGCGGTGAGGAAGATCGCTACAGTCATACCGATCTGTGGGACTTCCAGGCTAATATCGACGGCGCACAGAAAATCGTCGACCTGCTGCGTCCGCAGCTGCAAAAAGAGAACAGCGCGCTGCTGGCGAAAGTGGATGCTAACTTCAAGAAAGTTGACGCGATCCTCAGTAAATACCGCACTAAAGACGGCTTCGAAACCTATGACAAGCTGACGGATGCGGATCGTAATGCGTTGAAAGGGCCAATCACCACGCTGGCGGAAGATCTGGCTCAGCTGCGCGGGATCCTTGGACTGGACTAAGTCGATGGCAGAACACAAACAATTTGACGTGAATGAACCTTCACGTCGTCGGTTATTAAAAGGGATCGGCGCGCTTGGCGGCGCGCTGGCTATCACCGGCGGCTGTCCGGTGGCGCACGCGGCGTCCGGCAACAGCTCTCCGGGGGCGCTGTCGCCGGACGCGCGTGCTGAGGCGCAGCCTTTTTACGGCCAGCACCAGGCCGGCGTGCTGACGCCGCAGCAGGCATCGATGATGCTGGTGGCCTTTGATGTGCTGGCCAGCGATAAAGCTGACCTGGAGCGGCTGTTTCGCCTGCTGACTCAGCGCATTGCCTTTCTGACCAAAGGCGGGCCGGCGCCGGACACGCCAAATCCGCGTCTGCCGCCGATGGACTCGGGGATCCTCGGGCCGTGGATCTCCCCGGATAACCTGACCGTCACCGTTTCGCTGGGCCATTCGCTGTTTGATGAGCGCTATGGATTAGCGGACAAGGCGCCGAAAAAGCTGCAAAAGATGACCCGCTTCCCCAACGATGCGCTGGATGCGGCGCTTTGTCATGGCGATCTGCTGTTGCAAATCTGTGCCAATACTCAGGATACGGTTATCCATGCGCTGCGCGATGTGATTAAACACACGCCGGATTTGCTCAGCGTGCGCTGGAAGCGCGAAGGGTTTATTTCCGATAGCGCCGCGCGCAGTAAAGGCAAAGAGACGCCGGTTAACCTGCTGGGCTTTAAAGACGGCACCGCGAATCCGGTCAGCACCGATAAGGCGCTGATGGATGACGTGGTGTGGGTGACCCCCGACCAGGGCGAGCCGGCATGGGCAACCGGCGGCAGCTATCAGGCGGCGCGTATCATCCAGTTCCACGTGGAGTTCTGGGATCGCACCCCGCTGAAAGAGCAGCAGACCATTTTTGGTCGGGATAAGCACAGCGGCGCGCCGCTGGGCATGCAGCATGAACATGACGTGCCGGATTACAGCCGCGATCCTGACGGCGATATGATCGCCCTGGACAGCCACATTCGGCTGGCGAATCCGCGTACGCCGCAGACGCAGTCCAGTCTGATGATGCGCCGTGGCTACAGTTATTCGCTGGGGGTGACCAACTCCGGGCAGCTGGATATGGGCCTGCTGTTTGTCTGCTACCAGCATGACCTGGAGAAGGGATTCCTGACGGTGCAAAAACGCCTTAACGGCGAAGCGCTGGAGGAGTACGTCAAACCTATCGGCGGCGGCTACTTCTTTGTGTTACCGGGCGTTATCGATAGCCAGCACTACCTGGCGCAATCTCTGCTCGAAGCCTGACGTGCCTGCCCGAAAGGGCAGGGCGTTTCTGCTGTTTTTCCATTCTTTTTTTGTATTTCCTGCCTTGTTTCATTTTTCTGTAATCTTATAGTCGGAAACTCTCTGCAGCTGCAATGAGAACTATTTGTTGTCTATATGTAAGAAATAAGTTGCATTAAGAATTATTTTTGATGTACTTATTACAGACGCGGTAGTTCCCGGCAGTGATGTCGTTTCACTATGGAGATCGCGAATGCCCGATTGCTGTAACGGAAAACGTCAAACCTCATACCGTACTCCTCAGCACGGGGGCCGCACTCCCGGCCGTGATTTCTGCTCCCCAGACTTATCCCTATCCACAAGTAAAAATTCGAACCCAGGCAAGGTTACCGGTGCGCGTAGCCGTGACCCTCTGCCAATTCGTCAGGCAAGCAATGGCTTACAAGGAAGCCAAACCTCAATCGTTAGTGCGCATAATCGCGTCGATCGTGGCGCGTGTGATGTAAACCAACAACGCAAGGTGCTATCCATGGGAAGACAAAAAGCAGTGACCAGAGCTCGTCGTGAGGCCAAACGTGTGCTGAGACAGGATTCGCGAAGCCATAAGCAGCGCGAAGAAGAATCGGTCACATCGCTTGTGCAAATGAGTGGCGTAGAAGCAATTGGCATGGCGCGGGATAGCCGCGACGCATCGCCGATTGAAGCGCGCAATGACGCTCAGGCGCATTATTTGAATGCCATCGATAATAAACAGCTGATTTTTGCAACGGGCGAAGCCGGGTGCGGAAAAACCTGGATTAGCGCAGCGAAGGCAGCCGAAGCCCTGATTCATAAAGATGTGGACAGGATTATTGTTACCCGTCCCGTTCTGCAGGCCGACGAAGACCTCGGCTTCTTACCGGGAGATATCGCCGAGAAGTTTGCCCCCTATTTCCGACCGGTGTACGACGTGCTGGTGAAGAGACTGGGCTCTTCCTTTATGCAGTACTGCCTGCGACCGGAAATCGGCAAGGTGGAAATCGCGCCGTTCGCCTATATGCGCGGACGTACATTTGAAAATGCCGTGGTGATTCTGGACGAGGCCCAGAACGTGACGGCTGCGCAAATGAAAATGTTTTTAACCCGCCTCGGGGAAAACGTGACGGTCATCGTTAACGGCGACATTACCCAGTGTGATTTACCCTCTGGCGTGAAGTCCGGACTGGTCGATGCGCTGGCGCGTTTTGAGGAAGACGAAATGATCGGTATTGTGCGTTTTACCGCCGATGATTGCGTCCGTTCGATGCTCTGCCAACGAACGCTGAAAGCCTACTACTGATCGCTATCTGGTGTGCAAAGCCCGGGGAGACCCGGGCTTTGCTTATCTGGAGCGCAGGGATCAGCCGATCGCGCCCAGCGCGTCTTCGCTGCCCTGTGTTTTCGGCAGTAAGAATAAGGTGGCGAAAATGTCCAGCAGGTAGAGAAGGGCCAGCAGAGTAATGGCGGCGGTAAACGACCAGTGGCTGACGAACAGCCCAATCACCAGCGGTCCAAAACCACCGACGCCGCGCCCAAGGTTAAACAGCACGTTCTGCGCCGTAGCTCGGACCCGTAGCGGGTAAGTATCAGAGATAAGCGCGCCGTAGCCGCCAATCATCCCGTTAACAAACATACCCATTACCGCTCCGGTAAACAGCATCAGGGTCGGGTCCCGCAGCTGGGCGTAGACAATGACCATCACCACCGCGCCAGCCTGGTAAAGCAGAAAGATCTTCCAGCGTGCGAAACGGTCTGCCAGCACGCCGAACAACCAGATACCGAAAGTCATGCCCACGACGGTGACCGCCGTCCAGAGTCCTGATTTGGTGAGTGAAAAGCCAAAGCTGGAGGAGAGATAGCTGGGCATCCAGATCATCAGGCCGTAGTAGCCAAAATTCTGTACCGAGCACAGGATGAGGATCCCGATACTGGCCTTCGAGGTGGCGCGATCGGCAAACAGCATCCTGAGCCGGGCCGTAAAGGAGACCTCCTGAGTGACCGCGATATCTTTGGTAAATGCGTCAGGCTCCCCCATGCCGCGGCGGATGGCAAATGAGACCAGCGCGGGCAGCAGGCCCACCAGGAACATCCCGCGCCAGCCGATGATATCCAGCAGGAGAGGGGTGATAAAGGCGGCAAGCAGAACGCCAAGCTGCCAGCCGATGCCAACCCATGCCGAGGCGCGGTTGCGCTTATGGGCGGGCCAGACTTCGGCAATCAGCGCCATGCCGATACCGAATTCGCCGCCGAGCCCCATACCGGCAAGGGTGCGATAGGCCAGCAGATCCCAATAGCCCTGGGCAACCGCACAGAGGCCGGTAAAGACCGAGAACATCAGGATCGTGAAGGTCAGGACGCGAATACGGCCCAGACGGTCGCTGAGATGGCCGAAAAAGATCCCGCCCAGTACCGCGCCAATCAGCGTCCAGGTGACGAGGGAGCCGGCCTGAGAGGTGCTGAGCGCCAGCGAAGCGCTGATAGCGGGGAGCATAAATCCCAGAATCAGCAGATCAAAGCCATCCATTGCGTAACCGCTGATCGCCGCGAGCATCGCTTTCGCCGGCGTTACGCCGCGTTTGTTAAGTGGAGAAGAGAACGTCATGTCCAGACCTTAGAGTGAAAATTGTGCGCCAAGTATAAGTTTGTCGGCGGCCGCAATCTACAGGCAAAGCGGGGCAAAGGGGCAGGGTAGCCCGGACGGGGCAAGAATATCGCCCCCGGGAAAAGGCATTTGCGCTGCCGCCGGGGGGAGGGAGCAACAGGCGAAAATACGCGGCGGCGACGAGCTTTCGCAGAAGATGAGACGGTACGCGCTTTTGTCTCATCTTTGTTATTGCCTGGGCAGGGCGCCCCCCTTGACGGGGGGCTAACCCAGGCGACAGGGAAAGCGCCGGTTAACGCCAGCAAAAGACAACCCGCTATCCGGTGATAATTACTGCATCACATAATCCAATGGCCAGGACTAGATGGTGAGATATTTTCTGGTCCCAAACGGGCACAGGATAAAAGCACATTTTTTTACTTGTATACATTTCTCTGTACTTTTATTCATGCCGCTACAGCCATGTGGCTTTAAATACTGATGCCATTGCTCCGGCATAAAGGGGGTAATTTTGAAAATATCCAGCTCCTGCTGCCTGCCATTGACAATATATTCGTTATTGTCTATCTCTAGTATACTTCCAGTGTTTAAAAAATAATCTCCATGATACCACAGGACGAGCTTTAATGATTTTAGCGACACACAAACGGCCAGACACGTTTTGCTGCGGGGGAAAACTAATACATCGGTAACTTTCCATTCCATATAATATCCTTATATGAATGTGAACAAATGTATTTTTTGAACTGAATATGATTATTGCAGGTTTTGAATGGCTGGCAATGAAAAATAATGATGTTTGCCAAACATTACATAATCATACACTGGCTTTCAAAGCTGATAGATATCAGTTAGTTACCCTGTTCGTAGACTTATTTAACAGGCAATGAAATTTTAACTAATGGCCGCTTAATTTTGTCGGAATGGCTTGCTTCCTTTTTATCACTCATATTACGTAGGTTTCTTTTTTGCATGGTGAGGTTTTTTTTCAGGATATGTATAGATATATATTTTTTCTGCCTGGCACAATAAATATAAAGTAAAGACGCGGCTGTGGTTGATAATTATTGATCTACAACAACTTTATGCCGGTAAATGTCATTACTATCACCGATGTGAGTACCTTAACTAAAGGAGTAGGCCATGAAAAAGACCCTGGCTGGATTGATTGCTGTTGTAGGTTTAGTTTCTATGAACGCATCGGCGGCGATGCTGATTTCTAAAGATGAAGCCCATCACTTTAAATATGAATATATCGATAATATTACGGTAGCAGCCTCTGGCGGACAGATTTCATCACCGATGGATCTTCATGAAAAGCTGTCGCAGCTCGCCGATGAGAAAGGTGGTAAATATTATGTCATTATCGCCGCCCGGGAACATGGACCGAATTTTGATGCGATTGCTGAAGTTTTCAAATAATGTTTATTAACTAGTCGCAGATAAATGCTGTTTCTGTAAACGGAGACAGCATTTTCTTATGCTTAATTAAATACAGGCTGATTCCCTCTATATGGACTATAATGATAACGGGAAAGGGTAGGGCGTTTACTCATTGACAGAAAATACGTGATCCTTTGGTGTGAAAATGAATATAAAAAATGATGTTAGCATTAAATATATGATAGTGGCAATGTTGACTTTGTTTTATGTTTCTTTTTGCGTAATTTTCTTTCATATGCAGTATGATAATGTCCAGGAGGTAATGAAAGAATATCTTTATGATGCCAGGCTGGAAATACTTAATGAAACCTACACCGATGATAATTTATCACTGGCTTTGAGCTATTTGAATCAACAGCGGAATCCTCGGTCTGCGAAGAGTGATTGTTATTTTCCTTTAGAATATAATCCTGCGTTAAATGTCTGGGGGATTAACGTAGACAAGCGGCAGGGTTTAGCGAACTTATATGGGACATTACAGTCTAAAAATAAGCAGATAAGCTGCGAAACGCTTAATTTTCTACATTTATTTGATGAGATTTATCAGTTTCGTAGAGATGAGCGAGAATCGCATAATCAACTGGTCTATTTCATTCCGAAAGACCGGGCGTATATTTATTTCTCAACTCCAGTATTTAATAAAAACTATACTGAATCGAACATTTTTAAAAATATTGATTACTTCCATACAAAAGATTTTTTATCTTTGATGAAAAATAAGACGTTATCCTGGACTTATAATGTCAGAACGGATATTTATGATGATTTTAATACCGGGGAGAAAGTGATCTCAGTCGGTAGTATCGTTTACAATTTTAACGATGCACAAGGGGTGGATATAATCGGCTATGTGTTTAAAGATTTTGTTCAGGATGATTTAAAAAGAATCATCTATGACCGAATAAAGCCAGAGTGGCGTAGCCATGTGAAGATGATTGTCAGGGACAGACTCAAAAATTCAGAGATGACTTATGGGGTGAGTCGTCTGTTTAGTACAAACGTCAGGCTTAACTTTTCACATAAATATGAGGTGAGTTACGCATATCCCGTTTCTATTATCCTGATTGATAACATTACGACGTTTCTAATTTCATTTGTGGTTTATATCCTTGTACTGCTGTTGATGTTATATATACCGGATGATGGTGGTATTCAAGGGCGATAGCTATGCAGATCCGTTGACCGGATGTTATAACCGACGTTACTTAGAACTATACACTACGAATAGCCGTCTCTCAGATAAACGTGTTGGTGTACTGGTACTGGATTGCAATAACTTTAAAACCATTAACGATCAACTTGGCCATGATTCCGGAGATCGCGCATTAGTCTTTCTGGCTCAAACTCTGGTTAAGGTTTTTCGCAAGAATAAGGATAAATTGGTCCGTCTGGGAGGCGATGAGTTTTGTGTGCTTATTTTAGATCCTGATAATATCGAGATAGAAAAAGTCATTGCCCGCATTAATAATAAATTACGGGAATTTGATTCAGATATTATATTCTCTGTTTCATGGGGATATCATGTTTCTGCAGGAGCCAATATTATTGAGGCACTACGCAGTGCTGATATGAAGCAGTACGAGAATAAGGAATCGATGAAGAAGCAGGCATAGCGCTAGCGGTCTTCATTTATGAACCTTCAATTTATGAATCTGAATGGTCATGCTTGTTATTCTGCGGGGATAACCGTTTGCTAAGGCTACGTTGAGATGCCAGGGGGCATAATCGTGTCTTCGGACAGGGGATGCGCCTGTCTGAGCCTCACCGTGTTTACTGGTGCAGTAACGATGATTGCATACTCCTCACTCCCTCACTCGCACATCATTGGTCTGATTTTTTATCATTACCGGACTCCTGCTATTTTGTGGCGCTTCAGCGTCAGCGTCAGTGTCAACGTCAGCGCCCCGGCATCAGCTTCTTTTTCCCTGCGTCATTGATACCGCTCTCTGCATTTGTAGACCTTTTGCTGAGTCTCCTCAGGTACTGCACAGACAGCAGACCTTATCTCTGCGGTGATGAAACAGTCCTTGCCTGAACGCCTTCACTCATACTGTCGGGTATGCCGTTTCTTGCGATCCGGCCTCGTTCAGACGGCAATCTGACCTGATTTATAACTTAAACGGAATTAAAACGGAGATAAATTAGTTTGTTTAATAAATATTACAAACATTATAATTTACAATGTAAATCATTGTGGTGATACCCTATTCCTGAAGAGAAGTTCATTGAATTATATAGCTATTAAATTTTCTGATGTTGCATGGCTGCTAATAAAAAGATCGGTGAAGTATAATTCAATAGATTTAGCCTATTGAATTGTTTGTTTTGATAGTTTTGTTGATTTTGAGATTTTTCCTGCATCGTTTAGTTTCTGTCTGTATGAGATGCATATGATTGTCATCTGACTTTATTTATAAATATGGTGGATAATTTGACGATGATTTATTTAACTTTACATTGATTAATCCAGCAGAAATTGGGGAATATTCCTATGCTGGCGTTGGAAATTTACTGTAGTGACGAGATTTTTTTCTAAGATTCAGCGCGAATCATATCTAAGAAGATCTGCAGGAAAGTGGTTTATTACTTATTCTGAACAACAGGGGAGGTCATTATTTTATTTAAAGCTGCTAATGATTGTTTATTGATTCAAATCAAGTAATTTATATAATGAATTGCATAAACAAAGAGTTATCTTATCTCTGCCTTGTGCCTTTTTAAGAATTTTCCTCAAAAAAATAACGGGGAAAACTTAATATTTAATCATTGTTCGAAAATGCAACAGTGTTTATAAGCTGTGAAGTGATTTGTTTTATCTATCAAAATCCATGTTGATTTGAGTTAAAAACTGTTAGGAAAAATGTTGGTGCTATGATTTAAATAAAGGTGTAAGAAAACAATACTAAACAATTTTGAATGTGTCTGGTCTGTCTGACACGTTGACTTCGTATGCGTTAAATATACAGAGAGAAGATGAGATATCATATTGTGTCAGATAATTTATATTTTCTCCTGGGAGTTAGAGGACTATTTAACCGGAAGGGGTTGTTTGCATTTATATATTACAGCTGTGAGCAGTCTACGCTGGAGCTGATGCGTGATATCAATGGTCATCTGAAACCCGGTGATGTGCTGGTTTGTGCCCTGCATGATATTATTCTGCGGCAGAATGTATTGAAGTTGTCATGTGTATTATTTGGCCGGATATTATTTATGCCGTTTTTTACGGTGACTGAAAAAACTACGGGTTCATTACCCTGGGTCCTGAATAGTACTGTAACAGAAGATGCTTTCTTTATTCTCCTGAAGAGAATGGAAACCGCCGCATATCCTAAAAGAAATATTACCGATAAGCATATAGAAACAATCGGATTTCTTACGTCGGGTAAAACAATTAATGAACTGGTCACGACGACAGGATGGACGGCTAAAAAGCTCTACTACCAGCGAACGGCATTACTGAAGAAGTGCGGTCTTACCGGAACGACGGATCATGAAGTCCTTCTCTGCAGAGACATATTGACATTATTAAGGAGGCATAACGTAACAAAAGCTAAAGCACCACCATCTCAACATCATCTGTCACCGGGTGAATATTATTCATAATGATGTAGTAAAGGGACCTGTATGCAAAAAAATACTTTATATAAAGCGATAATTTCCGCATTCGTGATTGTGGGGGGATTGTCAGCCAATGCAAACGCTGCCGACGGTACCATCAACTTTAACGGGACTGTGACCGCAAGCGCCTGTTCCACCCTTGTAGGGGCGGCCCCGGCTGGAGGGAGTGCTAGTACTACCGCAACCGTTAACCTTCCTCCGGTATCAGCCGACACGCTGAATGCCGCGGCCGGTACGCTTGCCGGACATACCGCATTCACCATCCAGCTGACCGGATGTCAGGCTGCCGGTTCGCTGAACAGCGTGCGCGCAACATTTTCTACCGCCTCTCCGGCTGCCGGAGACAATACGGTAATGGGCAATACCGTCACTTCCGGTGGTGCAGCTGACGTGGCCGTGGCGATTCTGACGGCACAAAGTACGCCTATTCATCTGAACGGTGGCACATTACTTGACCCCGGTGCCACGCTCCCTGCGGCGGCTGGCGCTCCGGGGCCGATCACGCTTAATTATCTGGCGGCATACAAATCCCTCAGCACAGCGGTCACCCCCGGTCCTGTTACAGGCGTTGCCGACTACGTGATTTCCTATTTCTGATAATACGGAATAACTGTTTTATTTGCGATTAAAGCCGGGATGACCGGCTTTTTCCGGATAACGACAGTATCTGGTTTTTTTCGCGCTATACCAGGGAATATCATTATATGTATCGTTTTTTACTGCGCTGTATTCATACGAAAGAACCACAGAGTCGGCTATCTCTGATGTCGATGGTTTTCCCGGTGCTTCTCAGTAGTTTCAGCGTCAGTGTTTTTGCCGGAAACGATTTTGAGGAAGCGTTTTTGCGGCGCGATAAAAACGGTGTATCTCAGGATGTTTTTATGTACCAGGATCCTGTTATACCCGGGAGGAAACTGACAGATATCGTCATAAACGATCGCGCACGCGCGAAGACAGAAATTGACTTCGTCAGTCATGGTAAAAACAAAGTTATCCCCTGTCTTTCATACCGTCAGTTGAAATCCTTTGGCGTCAGGGTCAGCCAGTATTCTGGCTGGATAACCCGCGAAGGGGATACGGCGGGGTCGTCTGAAGCGGAAACCTCCGCACCTTCTCGCTGCGAAGATATTGCGCTGCGAATACCTGCTGCCTTTGTTCAGTATGACCACACACATCAGGTGCTGAACATTACCGTACCGCAGGAAGCCATGGACAACGAGCGTTTTACCATGATCTCGCCGGATGAATGGGATCACGGTACGCCCAGCCTGCGCTCATCCTACAGCGGCTATTTTTATTCGTCACGGCTGAAGGGGGCATCCGGCCAGGGCTGGACGCTAAATGATACGACCACCGAGAGTGCCTGGCTGAGCCTGAATACAACAGGCAATGCCGGGCCATGGCGTCTCTACAGCATTGATTCGTTTTACCGTAACGACAGGAGCCAGTGGAAATCGAATCACGACAGAGCCTATCTTGCACGCGATATTGCGTTCCTGCGCAGCAGCCTGCAGGCGGGGGAAATCTACACCCGTACCTCCGGCACGATGGCGGGGGCGATCCCTCTGCGGGGTATCTCGCTGGCGACCAGTGAGCGCATGTCACTCGATAACCAGTACAGCTATGCGCCGGTTATCCGGGGAGTGGCGCGCACGAATGCCAGATTGCTGGTACGCCAGCGTGATACGGTGATTTACAGCACGTTGCTGACGCCTGGCGCATTCGCAATTGATGATCTGTATACCGCTCAGGTGGGGGCCGATCTCGACGTCGTGGTGGAGGAGTCTGACGGGCAGATTCAGTCTTTCCGGGTTCCCTACACGGCCCTGCCGGGCATGATCCGCCCCGGCGCCATCCGCTACAGTCTGGCCGCGGGCACCTGGCGCGGTCCGGACGGCGGGACATCCGAACCCGCGCTGTTATCCGGTACTCTGGAATACGGTTTTGAACATTTCACTCTGAATAGCGCCTCTGTGCTGGCTGAAAATTACCAGATGCTCTCTTCGGGGGCGGCATGGAATATTGGCGCGATTGGGGCTTTTTCTGCCGATCTGGCGTATGCCCGCCACATCGAAACCTGGAGAGATAACCGCCAGCGCGAAGGTACGGCCGCCAGGCTGCTGTATGCCCGCCAGTTTGATGTTACCGGGACATCGCTGCAACTGCTGGGTTACCAGTATCAGTCAGAATCTTTCCTGGATGCCGGCGAATTTCTTGCGCGTCAGGGTCAGAACTGGATTGACGGCTATGCTCCGGACACGGCCTCCTGGCAGAAACGCCGACGTAACCGGGTAGAGATGACCGTCAACCAGAATATGAACTCCGTCGGCAATCTGTATATGACCATCAGCCAGGAAAGTTTTTACGGCACGGGCAATAAAAACACCTCGCTGAGTGCCGGAGTGGGTACTACCGTCGGTTCGGCCAGCGTCTCTCTGTCACTGATGCACAATCGTTACGAACGTCTCAGCGATAACCAGCTGACTCTTTCCCTCAGTCTGCCGTTATCAGTATTGCTCCCCGGAAGGCACGATGCCGGCTTTCTGAGTTACGGCCTCAGCCGCAACAAAAACAACCAGTACGGCCAGTCGCTGGGGTATGCGGGCAACAGCGCGGGCAATGACTTCAGCTATGCGGCCAGTCTCCTGCGGGACACTCAGGGCGAATACAGCCAGTCAGGATCTCTGGGCTGGAACGGCAGCAGGGCAAATATCAGCGGAAGCATTAGCCATGGAAGGGATTACCGCCAGTACTCCGCCGGGATGTCCGGAGGGGTGACGCTTTATCGCGGAGGGGTGATTATGTCGCCGCCATTGGGTAACACCGTGGCTATTGTTGAAACCCCCGGAGCGGAAAACATCCGGGTTTCCGGTATCAACAATGCGCGGACCGATTCATCCGGCCGGGCAGTGGTGACCTGGTTGACGCCTTATCGCTACAACCAGATTAACCTCGACACCGGGGAATCTGATGGCGCTGAGTTGCAAGAGTCCTCCCGCAAAGTTGTCCCTTCGGAAGGCGCTGCCGTGCTGCTTCGGTTTGCCACCCGCTCGGGCAGAAGAGCGCTCGTGGAAATACACAGCCGAAAAAGTATTCCGCTGGGCGCTCTGGTGTACAGCGAAAGCGCTCCCGGAGTCAATGAGGCAGAGGAGGCCGGTATCGTGGGCCAGAAAGGACTGGCCTGGCTGACCGGGCTGGATACCCGCGAGGCGCAGGTACTGAACGTTATCTGGGGCCAGCGACCCGCAGAGCAGTGCCAGATTGCGCTTTCCGCACCGACAGAAGCGCAGCTTAAACCAGAAAACTGGCATAAAAAAATCAGAGCGGAGTGTCTCTGATTCTTCACCACCAAACTGCACAAAAAAAGAGTAACGCAATGAAATTGTTAAAACTATATTTTACCGGCCTTCTGGCGGTAGTCTTCCTCGTCGGTTCGGCGACAGCCGGCGTCAGGCCGCAACTGACCCGTATTGTTGCGTATGCGCAGGACAGAGAAACCGCGGTAGACGTTATCAATGACAGCCAGGAGACCTATATGGTGCAGGCCTGGCTGGAGGATCTTCGGGGGAATGACCACGATCTTCCGCTGGTGCTGACACCGCCGGTGATGAAGCTTGAGGGTAAAAAACAGGGGAAATTCCGGCTCGTGGTTCTGAGGGGGGCGATTGCGCAAGACAGAGAGTCCGCATACTGGCTATCGCTGCAGGAAATCCCCCCTAAAGCCGGGAGCGCCAATAAGCTGGTTATTGCCGTACGCAGCAGGCTCAAAGTTTTCGTTCGCCCTGACGGGCTGAGCTCTGCCGGCGCCCGCGATGCGATCAAGCAAATTCGCTGGAGTCTTGAGAAAGACGGTAACGATGTCTGGCTGAAAGCAACCAATCCCACGCCGTATTATGTCAGCTTTGCCCGCTTGAGCGTGGGGGCTGGCAAGGGGATTACGCTGGAGGATCGTCATCGTATGCCTCCGCCGTTCGGTAGCGAACGTTACCATCTGCCTGCCTCCGTGAATCCTGACCGCGTGAGCGTGACCTGGAGCGGGATCCATGACTGGGGCGGTGCGGGCGAAGAATATCGGGCGGAGTTGATACCATGAATATGGCTGCTGGCATCTCTGTTGCGCTCGTCAGCAAAAGAAGGCTGTCCCTGTTTCTGATGGCTGTCGTGTTTTTGTTTACTCCAACGGTAACGAGAGCGACGACCTATATCATAAGTTATGTCTGGTCATCCGCCAGTGACCCCAATGTGAATAAACTGGCAGGACAATGTTCTTACACTTATCCGGATAATCAGCCTTTTTCTGTTCCCCGTTCGGTTGTTGCGGATAACTCGGTGCCGACAGGAACTATTCTTGCGTCGTGGAGTTACGCTGACTTTAATGTACCTCTGACGGTGAGTTGCAGCGGGAGTGGTATCGAAGGTACGACTTCGATTATGACTGCTCCGTATGGCGGAATTTTGGCCAATGCAAGTAGTCACGCCGTTTTGGGATACAATATTGCGGGGACGTTAGAGGGGTCAGGGATCCTGAACACCAGCGTTCCCGGAGTCGGTGTGCGGTTTTATGTACAGTCAGATACACCGGACCTCGGAAACGCAGTGAATGCCCCTGCATTTATTGCTCTGACCGGGTTTGGAAGTTCTGTTATATTTGCCGCCAGTGGTGTGGAGTATCCGTATGTTGGCCCTGGCGCAGGGCAGGCGGGTCTGTCCATTAGTATGCTGCAGTCGCGTACGGAAAATGATACGACTCTCTGGTATATTCCGACACGTAGAGTATCGCTTTCTCTGCGTGCTGAACTGATTAAAACCGGTTATGTAGCGAATTACGGCGCAGTTTCCTTCAGTCATCTGTTTAGCTCGTGGATGGAGCTAATCCCGTTGGGGTTGTCGAATTTTTTCCCGCCTCCTTCCAGTCATTTTCTGATGGGGACGGGAGTGACGCTTGTCAGACCAACCTGCAAACTCAGTTCGCAGCGTTCCACCGATTATCAGGTCGCTATGGGACGATGGGACGCAGATACTCTTTCTCATCCTGGGGCTCCGGCATACGGACCGGATGTGCCGGTGATACTTGAACTGGAGTGCAACGGGATGGCGGAGAATGTCCGGATGCGATTTGAAGATGCGGGCGCGTCGCCACTTCCGGTGGGTAACCTCAGTCTTTACGACGCCGCCGGCGGAAATAAAATTGATGGGCTGGAAATTGAGCTGCAGAACAACGGTAACCATATTGATATCAACGGGTCAGCCGTCGATATTGGGAGTTATGGTTCGGGGGCTACTTCTGTCGCGGGGGATAAAATTTTTGCGGCGTCATCCACAAGTTTTATGCCGATAACCTTCCAGGCACGCTATATCCAGCGAGCGACGATCACACGAGCTGGCGTCAATTATACCGGGCCAGTAAGCGGCACCGTAAATCTGTTTATGGTTTATGACTGATGATGTCATCAAGACGATTTTCTGCGCCTTTTCCCGATAAAGCTGGCCGGGCTGGGTGTCAGAAAACCAGAACCGATATCATGGAGTTCTAATCAGGGACGCACTCAGGAACAGTGCGTTCCGGCTTTAATCTCAACCGGGGAAGAGGGGGGACTCGCTTCGCTCACTGCGTTTGCGGTCTGTCCAACTGGCTGCGCCCGTTGTCGCCCCCGGTCGGGGGTTCTCATCCCCCCTGGCGGGATGCAATATGTGAAAAAAAAGCTCGTACTTTCGTACGAGCTCTTCTTTAAATATGGCGGTGAGGGGGGGGATTGACTCGCTTCGCTCGCCCCTGCGGGGCAGCCCGCTCACTGCGTTTGCGGTCTGTCCAACTGGCTACGCCAGTTGTCGACCCCCGGTCGGGGATTCTCATCCCCCCCCGATGGAGAATATAAAAGAAAAGAGCCCGTACTTGCGTACAGGCTCTCATCTCGAATATGGCGGTGAGGGGGGGATTCGAACCCCCGATACGTTGCCGTATACACACTTTCCAGGCGTGCTCCTTCAGCCACTCGGACACCTCACCATATTGTTTCGCTGCTCACCTTGGGTGGGCAACGGGGCGCTACTATAGGGAGTTGCGCTAAAACGGTCAAGCAGTATTTATTCTTTCTTTACCGTTCGGTCAAGCAATGAACACTACTTTGGCCGGATGCCGTCGGGGCGGTGATTTTCACGCGGATAATCAAGCTGTTCGCTACTCTTCAGGACATCCTGAGCTTCAGCGGGCGGCAACTGAAGAGCGGGAGGGCTTTGGTATACACCTTCGCCCACCTCGCGGTATCCGGACGATCCCGACCGCGCGACATCCGGATGCCAGCACCGCGCTATGCAACGAGACGAGACCCGCTTGCGCCACGCATGGCAGAGTTATCTTCGGCATTGTCTATCGGTCAGTCACATCGTTCCCCCACCACGCAAAAATGCCAGCGTCGTCCATCGCTGTGCAACCCGGTAATACTGAGCGGGTGGATATCAATGCGCTCAAATGACTGGAGCGGTGCGCCGAGAACGTCGACGATCATGGCGCGGATCGCCGCGGCAGAAACTATCGCGCAGTGGCGGCCTTGCATATCGACGCGCTGAGTCAGCCAGTGGCCGCAGCGCGTCAACAGCTGAGCGCGCGACTCACCGCCCGGCGGCGGCGCGCCCTCCAGCCAGGCGTGGAACGCCTCGGCGTCTTGCATCATCACTTCCCGCAGCGGTTGCCCGGCCCAGATTCCATAGTCGGGTTCCGCCAGTTCCGTCGCCAGGGTGAACGGTAAAGAGAGCGCCCTGGCGGTCTGCCGGGCAGCAGCTTGCGGGGCGCACCAGACGGTATGGTAACGGGCGACCACGCTCTGTAGCTGACGCGCCCGTTGCCATGCCCGTACCTCCAGAGGTTCATCGTCAGGGAAACGCGACCCTCTGCCCGCCGCTGTTTCTCCCTGACAAATCAGCGTTAGCGATGCGCCCATAACCTCAACCGTGCCAGAAGGCAGGGCGCTGTCCGTGCGCCGCCGGGTCACGTTCGGCTAATGCGCCGAACGCCACTCCGATAATGCCCCATAGCACCAGATGCGTACCGAAGGCGCTCATTCGAAAACGCCAGAGCAGATCGGCCGGGAAGTGGTCGGGCACTTCGTTCACCGTTGGCATCAGGGCGCAGACCGCCAGCAGAAGCATTACGCCGAACAGCGTCGCCCACATCATCGCATTTCCATTGCCAAGGCGCGGGCTAAGTCGGTGCGCAACCCACGCGGCCGAAGCGACGATGCCGACGGAAAGCAGCATCATGATGAAGTACAGCCCGGTGCGGTAGCCGATGGTCTCCGGATTGCCGACGGCCGGCGGATTGGGCGGGTATTTCAGCCCCGGTATCAGGCTCAACGCCAGAAAACCGCCCAACGCCAGACATAGCGCCAGCGCGCGCGGACTGGACGGTCCGACGCGCTGATAGCTGAAGGCCCACGTCAGCGCCAGACCGCCGCCCAGCGCGGCGCCAAACAGCGCCATGCCAGCCAGCAGACCAACCCCGGACTGAGTTTGACGGCTAAAGACCTCTTCTTCTTCCCCGCCGTCCGCCGACCCGCTGTGTTGGTGCGCATGAGCAGCCAGACTTTCTTCAATCCCGATAGCGCGATCGACCTGCGGCTCGCCGAAATGGTGCGCAAAGGCAAACGCCACCAGGCCTGCCAGAATGCCGGCTATCATCCCCTTGAATAATAGTTTCCCAATCATTTCCGCCTCCTCAGTGGCAGGGAAAACCCAGCAGATGGCGCGCGTCGTGGAAGAATTCATGCACCTGCGTGCCGGAAAACATCGACGTCGCGCCTTGTTCCGCACCGACGAAATAGATTGCCAGCAGCGCCAGCAGGGTGGTGAACAGCGCCCAGGGCAACAGTGCTGCGACCGGTATCGGAGCGGCCAGGGTGTTGGTGGTCAGGGTGATATCGCTCATGATGTGACTCCGTTGTTGATTGTGCTGATGGAAGATTGTGCCGGGCTAACCGTCACCGGCACACCCAGTGGCAGTGGGTGGTGGTTATGCGCAGGCGGGCAGCTGGCGTTGGTCAGCAGGATCGGCTGGCCATGAGGCGTGTTGATATATGCCTGCCGCCATTCCTGAGTCCGCCGGGCAATGTCATCCGATGCGGTCAGGTTGAGGGCGGTGATCATGCTCTCCATCGCCGTCGCCCACTGGCGATAATAGGCGTCGTTCACGCTTTCGCCGGGCTGCGCCGGGGCGGCCTTGATAGCTTCGCTGAATGTCCGCACCCATTCCGCCCACGGGAACAGCCCCGCCCGGTGCAGATGGACGATCAGGGAGAAAGCTTTCGCTTGCCAGGGCTTATCGAACACCGGCCCTTCCTCGTCGCGGGGTAGCCCGACGGCGGCGTAATCATGCAGTGTCGCAGTGCTCATGCTTCCTCCAGATAGTCGTCCCACAGATCGATGTAAACGTTGTCCGGGCGCGGTTCCCCCCACAGTTCCAGCGCGGTAAAGCTCACGCTGTAGACGTGCTGGGGATGTTCGCCCAGACCGTGCGCCGCGGTGTCCGGCGTGATGAACACGCCGTGATCGGTCGCAATACGGCCGATTTTGCCGCGCACGTAGCGCGGCAGGCGGGTGTGAGTGGTGGGGTTGACATTTTTCGCCCGCACCAGGTCTCCTGCCTTAAAGCGGGGGGCGACATCGTGACTGACGCGCGCGGATCCACCGGTACTGACAACCATCGCTACCTTGTCCTGCGTCAGCACGGGCGTGCCCGCTGCGCAGGGAGTCGCTGTTGCGCCGCCCCAGAGTTCGTCGACGGTGATCACCCCTTTTTCCAGCAGCAGCGTTTCGAATGCATGCAGCCAGTGTTCGTAGTAGCTCGCCTCCAGGTAGTGGGCCGGATCCATACGTTCAATGGCGTGGCGGAATTCATCCACGTTGAAATGACCGCCGACGAACAGCGAGGCGAACAGCGGAAATACCCGGCGCTCCCACTCATGATGAAAATACGGCTCGTTTTCCTCGTTGAGGATCGGGCCGAGGCCATGCATACCGCCCAGATCATGTATCCCGTTCATGGTTTTCTCCCCTTGTTATGGCGCGGCGACCACGCCGGTGCCGATCATAGAATCGCGGGTGACCAGCTCGACCAGCTGCGCTTCGCTCCAGCCGTCTGTGCCCGCCGGGCGTTCTGGCAGGACCAGATAGCGCAGTTCGGCGCTGCTGTCCCAGACGCGCACCTCTTTACTTTCGGGAATGTTTAATCCGAATTCGGCCAGAACGCCGCGCGGGTCGATAACGATGCGCGAGCGATAGGGCGCCGACTTGTACCACACCGGCGGCAGGCCCAGCACCGGCCAGGGGTAGCAGGAACATAATGTACAGACGGTCACGTTGTGTACGTCCGGTGTGTTCTCCACCACCAGCATGTCTTCACCCTGCACCCCGGAAAAACCCAGCTCGGCGATAGCGGCCGTGGCATCTTCCAGCAGACGGCGTTTATATTCCGGGTCATGCCACGCTTTGGCGACCACCTGCGCGCCGTTACGGGGGCCGACTTTATGCTCGTAAGTGTCGATCAGCTCATCCAGTGCCGCCGGGTCGATTAGTCCTTTCTCCAGTAGCAGGGATTCCAGCGCCCGGACACGTAATTCGATGTCCGCCGGTGGTTCGGTATGGTCGTGGTCGTGTTTATGGCTCATTTTATGGTTCCCGATAGTTAAGGGTTAAAACATCCGCCAGTCGCCTGAGGCTTCTAAAGCGGCGGCAGCCTGATAGATGGTGCTTTCGGCGTAGTGGCGGCCCACCAGCATCATGCCCACCGGTAGTCCATCAACCAGTCCACAGGGGATGGACATCGCCGGGTGGCCGGTGATGTCCTGCGGCGCGGTATTGCCGATCATCTCGAAGGCGCGGGAGATATACTCGGTGATGGAGCAACCCGGCTCCGGCAATGGCTGAGCGACGATGGGCACCGTAGGCATCACCAGCAGGTCGAAATCCGCCAGCGCCCGGTCATAGCCCGCACGCGCGCGACGCGCGATATTCTGCGCCCTGGCGTAGTAGCGGCCGTGGTAGCGTTCCAGTCCGTACTGGCCGACGAACATACATATCTTGAGCGATGGGGAAAGCGCGTCGGCGTCGTCGCGCCACCGGGCGTGTTTGTCCAGCAGCGCCACGTCATACTGGCCTTCCCAGTTAAAACCCATGCCGTTGCCGTGCATCATCTGGGCGGTGAGCCCTTCGCAGCCGATGGGGGACCAGAGGGCGCCCGCCAGATTGTGCTCCGGCACGGAAATCTCGCCGACGAGAGCCCCCAGCTCCTGCAAACGAGCGACGGCGCCGCGCACCTTCTCCGCCACCTGCGTATCCATGTTCGGCAGCTGGAAGCCTTCGGTCAGAATGCCGATCTTCAGGTTGCGCACGCCCTTGTCCAGCGCAGCGGTGTAAGCCTCTACGGTGGGGGCATACTGGCGTGGGTCGAGCCCGTCGCCGCCGGCGATAGCTTCCAGCATCAGAGCGTTGTCGCGCACGTTGGCGGTAATCGGGCCCGCATGGTCGAGGGTCGCTTCGATCGGCATGATGCCTGTGTAGGGCACCAGGCCGTGGGTCGGCTTCATGCCATAGGTGCCGCAAAAGGCCGAAGGAATACGGATAGACCCCCCCTGATCGCAGCCTATAGCCATGTCCACCGCGCGCGCCGCCACCAGCGCGGCGCTACCGGAGGAAGAACCACCGGCAGAGTAGCCGTGACGCAGCGGGTTGTGCACGGGGGCGGGGTCGGAGGTGTGGCTGCCGCCGGACAGGCAGAAGTGTTCGCAGGTGGCCTTGCCGAGAATGGTCGCTCCGGCATCCAGCAGCCGGGTGGCGACGGTGGCGTCGTAGGCGGGCACGAAGCCTTCCAGCGTCGAGGCTCCGTTCATCATCGGCACTCCGGCCAGCGCGATGTTGTCCTTAAGCGCCACGGTGCGGCCAGCCAGCTTGCCGGTCGCGGCACCTTGCACTTCGCTCTTGTAATACCAGGCATTGAGCGGATTTTCTTCGCCGTCAGGGCGATAAGCGGCGGCGCGTGGGTAGCGCTCCGCGGGGATCTCGTCGGGCAGGGCGTCGATGAGATCGTAGGCGTCGAAGTTGGCCTGCATCAGCGCCAGATATTCTTCGGCCTGTGCGGGCGTCAGTCGCATATGCAGCCGACTGGCGAGTTCTTGCAGTTGTTCGATGGTCGGACGTTCAATAGCCATGGGTTTCCCTTTATATGGTGTGTGTCAATGCAACCTGTCTTCAACATAAGCCCGAAACGTCATCACTACATGGCTGTGCGGGTCAGTCACCTGGCTGAAATGGACACCCGCCGGTTGCGCAGGTGTCCCTCCTGGATTAAGACGGTTTATCTGCTTTCGGCCAGTGGATACCGACGCTTTCCATCCCCCTGGTCACGTCCATGTCAGGGTGCGCGAGCACCACATCCCGGTACGAGGGGCTGCCGATGACGGCGGGTTTGAATTGGGTCAGGAAGGCGGTGACCTCTTCCCGAATATCCTGCGCCACGTTGAAGTTCTCGTAGCATTCGTCGATAGACTCGAATACCGCTTTCCAGTGCACTTCGGTCAGCCCCATGCCGCGGTGCGCGGTGACCATATCTCGTCCCCGGTAGACGGTGTTGCCGCCCCAGTGTTTGCAGAGAAAGTCGACGAAATTGATGTGTTCTTTCTGGAATGACGATTCGGACACGTGCGCCCAGATATGGCCGATATCGGGATGTTTCATGCAGGTCTTCAACACTTCGCCAGCGAAGGCGTAAACGGCGTCATAACCACCGAGACGTTCATAGAGGGTGGGTTTTTGCTGCTGATCGGTCATGATGGATTTCTCCGTTGCGGGTGAGTTGTGGGTCTAGGGATGTCTCTGTGTCGATTCGCATCAGAACAGTTTCATCACGCGCAGAGTGGTGTGCAGATCTTCTTTAAAGCCACCGTCGACGTTGAGGTCGCGCTGGAGCAGGCCCTGCACCTGCACCGTGGGGGTGACGAATTTCGATAATTCCAGCCGCGCCTGATCGACGCGCGTCGCCTGTCCGTTCCCGACGTCGTCGAGCCGCTGCTTGCCGCCCCAGTATTGGGAATAACCGACAGCGAGGGTCCAGCTCTTGTCAGCGGGTGGCGTCCAGCTTAGCCAGCCCTGAAATTGATAAGTGTTGTCTTGTTTGAGGCGGCCGGTGCCGATACCCGTGGCATCGTCGTTGACGCCATACCACATCACGTCGGTGGACAGCTGGGTGGCGAAACCGTTACCGAGTTGCTGTACGCCGCCAAGCTGCAGGTCGAACTTCCAGCGGTTTTCACCGACGTTAAGCGTGCGTCCGGCGTCGTAGGCGCCGGCGGGGAGGTACAGGTAAGGCACAATGGCGAAGGTGGTGTCGGGGTTGTTCACCAGCCAGACCGGAGCGGCAAGAATAGGGTCGCCCAGGCCGCTGGCTGAATCAAGCCGGACGCCGTTCAGTGAGCCGTTGTAGAGACGTCCGTAGGGCAGCAGCACCTGCGGCGCGACCATAAAGCCGCCGATGTCCATGTAGTGGACGTAACGAAAGATGCTGACGAAGGAGTCGAGCCCGGTATCTCGCTTAAGTTCGCCGCCCCCGGTGGGGGTGAAGCTGTCTCGGGTGGCGTAGCTGAAATACCCCAGAACGGCATCGGTGCCGGCGGGAGCAGGAATGAGGTCCTGCGAGTTGAGATCGACCGCATGAGCCGGGCCGGTAACCAGCCAGAGTGCGCAGGCGCTCAGGCTGATGCGAAACGTAGCGTTGCTGAAAGTCATAACGTTCCCCCCTCTTATCTGATGTCATGTTATGTCCGGAGCACGGTGCGGCCGGAAGACCTTACGCTTACTGATACTAGGGAGAAATTTGCCGCGTACTTGCTTGAGAAGGTCAGTCGTTTGGCTGGCAGGGACAACCGCTCGCGGGCTGAAAACGCCCGGCGCATGATGGTCCGCCATAGTGCAGGCGTCGCACGCTGAGGGGGCGGTATCTCACCTCGTCGCGCCCCCATTCGTCACCCGACGCGACGGCGAAGAAGGGGGGGGCACAGGTTTAAGTGATATTTTTCAGTAATTTAGATATTGTCTGTGTGAGGGGGAGGAGGGGCGTATTCGCCCGTTGGCACGATAGTTGCTGCCTGCGAAAACGTTTCTGTCGTTGATACGGGATCCCCGGCGCGAGGTAAGTCACTATGAAGAGCATGCAGTCTGCGGGCAGCCTCCACTATTCGACCGTTGGTGTTGCCGAGTCGCGCCGCTTCGAGTACTGGAACGACGTGGTGTTACGTCACTGTATTCCGGCCGCCAGCGCGCCTCTGGCAGGGGGCGATTTCGATGCCCGGCTTGCGGTACGCGGAGTCGGTATGGTGGATATCTGTTCGCTGTCCGCGCCGCTGCACTGCTGGGATCGCACGGCCCGTTATCTGCGGCAGGGCCCCGACGACGATCTGTGGTTGGGCTACATGCAGGGTGGCTACGGTCAGCTTGAGCAGGGTGGACGCAAAGCGACGCTGGCAGCAGACAGTCTGGTGCTTTACGACGCGGCGCAGACTTTCCGTTTTAGTCTTGGCGGGCACGATAACCATCTGGTACGGATCCCCCGGCACCTGCTGAGCGGTCGTTTGCCTGGGCTGGAAAGTCTCACCGCGGTGGCGCTCGACGATCGCCGCCCCGGCGTGATTCCGCTGCGCGAAATGCTGCGTCAGGCGGCGGCAATGCCCGGCTGTCTGGACAACCCGGATATTTCCGGCCGCTTCTCCCAGACGCTGCTGGATCTGCTGGTGCTGAGTCTGGAGTTGCAGGATCTGGATAACGTGAGCGCTGAGAGCGATCTGTACGCCCGCATGATGAATTACATTCGCCGGCAACTTGTCGATCCTGATTTGAATATCGAGAGTCTGGCACGGGCGCACTACGTCTCCGTCCGCACCGTGACGCGCGCTTTCGCCCGGCACAAAAAAACGCCGATGGCCGTGATCTGGCAGGAAAGGCTGCGGGCGAGTCGCGAGGCCATCGAGCGCGGGAGGGTGAATAGCGTCTCCCAGGCGGCGCTGGATTTCGGCTTCTCCGACTTCTCCCATTTTAGCCATGCCTTCCGTAAAGCCTTCGGCGTCTCGCCCAGCACCCTGTTGCACCGGGATCGGCACGGTTTGTGAGGCTGGACGGTCTCGCGGCGGGCAAGCCGCTACGCATGCATTTATTGCATGCTTTAGTCGGGCTTATCAAACCAGGAATTTCATCACCGACTGCGCGGTTTCACGTTTGGTCTGAGATATTCCCCGTGAGGTATGTGCCGACACGCGTAAATAACAAAACCACCGGTTAAGGTGGCTTTTGCAATAAGGCTCGGGGAGATTGAGCGGCGCAGTTTAACATTTTCCCGCTACGCGGTTTTTACCGCCGACTTGCGTTTCGCCGACATGATATATCCCGCGCAAGCGCAGCAGGCAATAAACCAGGGAATAAAGCGTATCAGCGGCGAGTCGCTGCCGCTTATCAGCTGCAGGTTATTAATCACCAGAATAATCGCCATCAGCATGCAGGCGATGGACATCAGCGGTGACCACAGCACCCGCCAGCGGCTGTTGTTATGCCCGGGCAGACGGCGGAAGAACATCACCACCGCCGCAGAGACCCCGACCTGAAGCATCAGGATTGACAGCGTGGCAATGGCCGAGCCAAAGGCGAAGATATGCACCATGGGATCCATATTGCTGCCGCCCATTCCCGCCAGTAGTAGCAACAGTAACACGCTGTGCAGATGGCTGGCCTTGTGCGGCGTACCGTTGGTGGGGTGCGTGGCCGACAGCTCCTTCCAGATCAACCCGTCGCGGCTGATGCTGTAGATATAGCGCGAGATATTATTGTGAAACGCCAGCGTGGCGGCAAACAGGCTGGTGATCAGCAGCACCGACATGGTATCTACCGCCCATTGACCTACGTACTCACGTGTGATGGTGAAGACAAAGTTGCCGGGATCTTTACTGGCGATTTCCGCTATCTGATCAAAGCCGTAGACCTGCACGAACGACCAGCTGGTAAAGCAGAAGAATGCGGTGATGATTATCAGTGCACAGAGGGTAGCGCGGGGGATTGTTTTTTGCGGATCGCGACACTCTTCGGCGTAGATGGCGGTGGATTCAAAACCGATAAAGGCGGCCACGGAGAACACCAGCGCAATACCCAGATTGCCGTGCATAAACACCGACGGTTCAAATGAGCTGAAGGTGAGCGGACCGCTCTTTTTCAGCAGGATCATCACGTCGGTCAGCAGGACGATGCCGACCTCTGCCAGCATCAGCACGCCCAGCAGCTTGCCGCCGATCTCTACGCGTTTGATGCCCAACATCCAGGCGGTCAGGGTAAACAGCATGCTCAGCACCCACCACGGAATATTGAGTGCCAGGTGCTGTTGTAGAAACTGTTCGCTGAAGAAACCCAGCATGGCCATTATTGCCGTCTGTATTGAGACGTAGGCGACCAGCGCCAGTACCGATGCGGCCGCGCCCGCGTTGTTACCCAGCCCTTTTGATATATACGTATAGAAGGCTCCGGCATCGGTGACATAGCGGCTCATGGTGAGGTAGCCCACCGAGAAGAGCATCAGGATCAGACAGGCGACAATATAGATAACCGGAATGCCGCCGCCATTGCCGGTAAAAATGGCCACCGGTAGCCCGCCCACCACCCCAGTAAGGGGGGACGCTGCGGCGACCACAAAGAAGACCAGGGAGGTGAGTCCCAACGTATTTTTTCGTAAACCGGTAGAGTTGCTCATCGCCAGCGCCCTTATTGGATAGTGAAGCCAGACTCAGCAAATCTTTTTCCTGCTGAGTGGTCAGGTAACTATCGGGCATCATTGACCAACGCTGGCGGCAGAGATAGAAAAAATCGGACAACCCCAAAGTGCAACAGATGCACTATTTTAGTGCTACTTGCATTCAACATGGTGCTTACCTAATTTTAACATCCATGCTGATACTCAATGGTAGCGTAGCCGTTCATCCCACGCCTCGCCGAGGGCCCGGCGCTGAAATTCCAGCGGGGTGGCGCTGACCAGTTTCTTAAATTCCCGCAGGAAGTGCGACTGATCGCTGAAGCCCAGATCCAGCGCCAGAGTGGTAAATGAATGCCTGCCCGGTTTATACAGGGTATTCAGCGCTGTCTGGCAGCGCATAATACGGCCGAATATCTTTGGCGACATGCCGGTATCCTGGCGGAACTGGCGTTGAATGGTGCGGCATGTATAGCCGGTCAGCGTCTCCAGCTGTTCAATGCGGATATTGCCTTTCAGCTGTTGAATGGTGTGAATAATGCAGGTGGTCACACTCGACGTGCGGCGCGCCAGACGCGGGGTAAAGTAACGATCGAACAGCGTGACCTGCTGGGAGAACTGCGCGCTGCGCAGGATTTGCTCACAGGCGCGCCGCGCCCCCGGCACTACTTCAGTGAAGTCGTATTCGCGGTTGGTCAGCTCCTCCGCCATCAGGTCCAGAAAGTCGGGCATGATGCCCGGCGCAAAGCGTACGCCGAAGTAACGATGGCCGTTGATCAGCTCTACGCTGTGCGCCTCCAGCGGCGTGCCGCACACTCGCGCCGTTGGCCGCGCGGTATCACAGTCGAAAACAATATCCACGCAGCCGTCCGGGATAGCCATGGTGACATCCGCCGCCGACGACACATCAAAAGTGTAGAAATGCGATATCGCCGGATTGGCGGAAGCCATGATCGAGTAGTGCTGCGCTGCGCTCAGGACAAACCAGGGTTGTTCAGGATAGATAGCATCGGCATAGCCAGAAATAAGAGCGTGTGACACAGGCTGTCCTCGTAGTCATGAAGATAACGCCTGGCTAATGCAATCCGGATGCCATGCTGAATTTCCCATGTCGCAAATATTCAATACAGCCTCCACGGGGAAAGGTATTGATAGAGTCATTCACTCAACCGCAAAGGCTGACCGCAATGACTAACCAGACAAAGATTGACTTCATCTACCTCTCCGAGCAGGACATGATCAGGGCCGGGGTGACCGATATGCCCGCTTGCGTGGACACGATGGAAGAGATGTTCGGCCTGCTGTATCGGGGGGATTACCGAATGGCGGGCGCCAATAATGACTCCCATGGCGCGATGGTGACCTTCCCGGAACATTCGCCGTTCCCGACCATGCCAAAACCGACTGCCGACCGTCGCATGATGGCGATGCCCGCCTACCTGGGCGGCAGTTTCGGCACCGCCGGGGTGAAGTGGTATGGCTCGAATATCGCCAACCGCCAGAAGGGCCTGCCGCGTTCGATCCTGATGTTTACCCTCAATGACGTCGACACTGGCGCGCCGCTGGCGCACATGTCCGCCAACCTGCTTTCGGCCTACCGCACCGGCGCGATTCCGGGGGTGGGCGCACGCCATCTGGCGCGTAAAGACTCGCGGGTGATTGGCCTGATGGGGCCGGGGGTGATGGGTAAAACCGTGGTGGCGGCGTTTATTGCCGTCTGTCCGCTGATTGACACTATCAAGATCAAGGGACGCGGGCAGGCAAGCCTCGATGGCTTTATTACCTGGCTGACCGCGACCTACCCGCAGGTCACCACGATTGAGATTGTCGACACCCTCGAAGAGGTGGTGCGCGGTGCCGATATCGTTACCTACTGCAGTTCCGGCGAGGTGGGCGATCCGGCGACTTACCCGCTGGTTAAGCGTGAGTGGGTCAAGCCCGGCGCCTTCCTCGCCATGCCGACGCTGTGCGCTATCGATGAAGGGATGGAGCGGCCTGATGTGCGCAAGGTGCTCGATAATACCGGCCTGTATGAGGCCTGGTACACCGAAGTGCCCAAGCCTGCCCACAACCACATACCGCTGATCGGCGTGCGCTTTATGGACATGCTGGCCGCCGGGCAACTGAGCGCGGACCAGCTGGAAGATATTGGCAAAATCGTCGCTGGCGATGCGCCGGGCCGCCAGAACGAGGAAGAGATCATCATTATGTCGGTCGGCGGCATGCCGGTTGAGGATGTGGCGTGGGGCACGGTGGTTTACCGCAATGCGCTGGCGCAGGGGATCGGCGTGAAGCTGAACCTCTGGGACACCCCGGAACTCAGCTGATGCCAGGCTGAACGCGAAGATACGTTAACGATTTCATCAAAACAGAGAGCGCTATGAGCAACATTACTAAAGTTAAAACCGGTTCGATTTATGAAGAGAAGGGCAGCTACTCGCGCATTGTGGCGGTAGATAACTGGATTTTCGTTTCCAACACCGCCGGGCGTCATCCGCAGACCAAAGTGATCCCGACCGATATTGCCGAACAGACCCTCCAGGTGTTTGCCAATATCGAACAAGCGCTGGCGGCGGTAGATGCCACGCTGGCCGATGTAGTGAGTTCTCGGGTGTTTATTCAGGATCCGGCCGATGTGCCGGCGGTGATGACCATTGTGGGCGAGAAGTTTCGCGGTATTGACCCGGCCGCTACCGTGACCTGCCCGCCGCTCGGTTCCACGGTATATAAAGTTGAGCTGGAGGTCACCGCCTATCGCGGGGCGTCAACAGCCAGCGTACAGACCATTAACCTCGCGCTTTGATTTTGTTATTCACTCTATAAAGGTACAGACTATGGCCCCGACAATCACTCCGGTTACGACATCCGGTGCATTTCCCTCCGCCACCACGGTGGTGATTATTGGCGGGGGCATTGTTGGTCTGACGGCGGCGCTAACGCTCTCTGAACGGCAGATCCCCGTGGTGGTGCTGGAAAAGGGGCGCATCGCCGGGGAGCAGTCATCGCGTAATCTGGGCTGGGTGCGTAAAACCAGCCGCCTGGCGGAAGATATCCCGCTGGCGCTGGCATCGGACCGGCTGTGGGCGGGAATGGCCGCGCGCACCGGCAGGGATGTCGGCTACCGCCAGACGGGGATCATGTTTAACGCTCGCAGCGAGGCGCAGATGGCGATGTACGAGGGTTGGCTGCAATCCGTTCGTCATCTGCAACTTGATTCGCGTCTGTTAAGTCGCGAGGAAATAGCCCGCCACGTGCCAGGCGGCAGCGAGAAGTGGGCCGGGGGGATTTTTACCCCTTCGGACGGCCGGGCGGAACCGACGCTGGCCTCAAGCGCAATAGCCCACGCGGCGATGGAACGGGGGGCCGTTATCGTGGAGAACTGCGCGGTGCGCACGTTGAGTACCGCGGCGGGCCGGGTCAGCGGCGTGATCACCGAACGCGGCGAGATCCGCTGTGAACAGGTGCTGCTGGCCGGGGGGATATGGTCGCGGCGCTTTCTCGGTAATCTCGGGATAGCGCTGCCAACTCTGCCGCTGATCTGTTCGGTGTTGCGCACGAAACCGTTGGCCGGGCCGACGGAGATTGCGGTGGGGGCGCCGGACTTCTCGTTCCGGCGACATATCGACGGCGGCTATATCGTGACTCAGCGTGGGGCGCTAGATGCCTCGCTGACGCTGGACCACCTGCTACTGGGGATGCGCTATCTGCCCCAGCTACGTACACAGCGCGATTTTTTACGTATCAAGCTGGGGCGGCCGTTTTTCAGCGATCTGGCGTTGGCCCGTCGCTGGGGGGCTGGCGACAAATCGCCGTTTGAGCGGGTGCGCACCCTTGATCCATCGGCCAATCCGGCGCTGAATCAGGAGGCGCTAAACAACCTGAAAGCGGCCTGGCCGGTATTTGCCGGTGCAGAAATCGCTGAGGCCTGGGCGGGCACCATCGACGTCACGCCGGACTCTAACCCGGTGATTGGTCCGCTGGCAAAAATGCCCGGTCTGACTTTGGCGACGGGCTTTTCCGGCCACGGTTTTGGCACTTCACCGGCTGCCGGACAGCTGGCGGCGGATCTGGTGTGCGGCGGTGAGCCGATTATTGACCCGCATCCCTATCGCTTTGAGCGTTTTTGAGGCGGGGCAGCCCGCTCACTGCGTTTGCGGTCTGTCCAACTGGCTACGCCAGTTGTCGACCCCCGGTCGGGGGTTCTCATCCCCCCCCGATGGAGAATATAAAAGAAAAGAGCCCGTACTTGCGTACAGGCTCTCATCTCGAATATGGCGGTGAGGGGGGGATTGACTCGCTTCGCTCGCCCCTGCGGGGCAGCCCGCTCACTGCGTTTGCGGTCTGTCCAACTGGCTGCGCCAGTTGTCGACCCCCGGTCGGGGATTCTCATCCCCCCGATGGAGAATATAAAAGAAAAGAGCCCGTACTTGCGTACAGGCTCTCATCTCGAATATGGCGGTGAGGGGGGGATT
>NZ_PIBO01000035.1:0-61586 GCF_002806725.1 Raoultella sp. T31 | reverse complement strand
CCTGTGACCCCATCATTATGAGTGATGTGCTCTAACCAGCTGAGCTACGTAGCCATCTTTTTTTCGCGTTACCTTATCGGCGTTGCGGGGCGCATTATGCGTATTGGGCCTGCGAGCGTCAACCCCTTTTTCAATGAAAATCGCCGGAATGTGACTGTTTGGTTAGGTTGCGAACAGCGTGATGGAATAATCGGCAATTATTGGTTATTTATCGTTTTTCAGCGGTAAAAAAAGCCATAAAAAAACGGACCCCTCGGGGTCCGTTGGTGATGCAAATTGTTTATTTATAAGCTGACTGGTGAACGCCAACGGCGCGTCCTGACGGATCGTTCATGGTTTTGAACGCTTCGTCCCACTCAATCGCCTTAGCCGATGAACAGGCTACTGACGGGCCGCCAGGTACGCATTCGGCCGCGCTAGGTACCGGGAACAGCTCCTCGAAGATTTCACGATACAGGTACGCTTCTTTAGACGACGGTGTGTTGTACGGGAAACGGAAGCTGGCGGTTTCCAGCTGCTGATCGGAGACCTGTTTCGCCGCAACCTCTTTTAACGTATCGATCCAGCTGTAGCCTACGCCGTCAGAGAACTGCTCTTTCTGGCGCCATGCGACGCTGGCCGGCAGATAGGATTCAAAACATTCACGCAGGATATGTTTTTCCATTTTGCCGTTACCACACATTTTGTCCTGCGGGTTAATACGCATCGCGACGTCAAGGAACTGTTTGTCGAGGAACGGAACGCGCGCTTCCACCCCCCAGGCTGACATGGCTTTGTTTGCCCGGGCGCAGTCAAACATATGCAGCGCCTGCAGCTTACGTACGGTCTCTTCATGCAGCTCTTTGGCGTTTGGCGCTTTATGGAAATAGAGATAGCCGCCGAACACCTCATCAGAACCTTCGCCTGACAGCACCATTTTGATGCCCATCGCTTTGATTTTACGCGACATTAAATACATCGGCGTCGATGCACGGATGGTGGTCACATCGTAGGTTTCGATGTGATAGATAACGTCACGGATGGCATCCAGACCTTCCTGCACGGTGAAGTGGATCTCGTGGTGGACGGTACCCAGATGGTTGGCGACTTCCTGCGCGGCTTTCAGATCCGGCGAGCCTTGCAGGCCGACGGCGAAAGAGTGCAACTGCGGCCACCAGGCTTCGCTACGTTCCTGATCTTCAACCCGGCGAGCGGCGAATTTTTTGGTGATAGCGGAGATGACCGACGAGTCGAGGCCACCGGACAGCAGCACGCCGTAAGGCACATCAGACATCAGGTGGCTTTTGACGGACTCTTCCAGCGCCTGACGCAGTTCGTTTTTATCCGTGACGTTGTCTTTTACCGCATCATAGTCAAACCAGTCGCGCTGATAGTACTGGCGGATTTCACCGTCTTTGCTCCACAGGTAGCTACCCGCCGGGAACTCTTTGATTGTCCGGCAGACCGGAACCAGCGCTTTCATTTCTGAGGCGACGTAGAAGTTGCCGTGCTCGTCGTGGCCCATATACAGCGGGATGATGCCGATATGGTCGCGGCCAATCAGATACGCGTCCTGTTCGCTGTCGTACAGCGCGAAGGCGAACATCCCCTGCAGATCGTCGAGGAATGCCGCGCCTTTTTCCTGATACAGGGCGAGAATGACTTCGCAGTCGGAGCCGGTCTGGAAGGTATAGCGGTCGCCGTATTCCGCACGCAGCGCCTGGTGGTTATAAATTTCGCCGTTTACCGCCAGCGCGTGGGTTTTTTGCGCGTTGTACAACGGCTGGGCCCCGGCGTTCACGTCGACAATAGACAGACGCTCATGGACCAAAATAGCTTTATCGCTGGCGTAGACGCCGGACCAGTCCGGGCCGCGGTGGCGCATCAGGCGGGAAAGTTCCAGTGCCTTTTTACGCAGCTCAGCTGCGTCAGTTTTAATATCCAGTACGCCAAAAATAGAACACATAACCTTCTCCATTACCCTGTCGTGTTGTGATGTTGTGCAGACGTCGTCTTATCGCGAGGTCTCAGTGCATGTCTAAGAAAA
The DNA here is from genome assembly GCF_002806725.1 of Raoultella sp. T31. NCBI lineage: Bacteria > Pseudomonadati > Pseudomonadota > Gammaproteobacteria > Enterobacterales > Enterobacteriaceae > Klebsiella > Raoultella sp. T31. Next base: position 59,560 of record NZ_PIBO01000035.1, on the reverse strand, counting down.
TGCCGTAAAGGAGAGGAGGGCGCAAGAGATTTACGGTCAGTAAAAGAAAAAACGCAATGACGATTACTGAATATTAAAAAAAGAGCATGTTTTAAGCAGCTTTATTGATGGATGTTCAGTGATTGGCTGTTTTTATTAGATGAGATTCTTTTTTCAGGCGTGATAAATGAAAAACCACGTCTCAGGACGTGGTTTTATTCAGAAAATATCAATTTCGGCAACCGACGGATAGATCCACGACGGCCGGAACGGCAGGCTGTCGATATCGTCGAGCGTCGATACGCCGGAGAGAACCAAAATGGTTTCCAGACCGGCCTGGAAACCCGCGAGGATATCGGTACGCAGATTGTCGCCGACGATAACCGTCTGCTCGGAGTGCGCCTGCATCTTATTCAGCGCAGAGCGGATAATCCACGGGCTGGGTTTTCCCACGTAGAACGGCTTGCGGCCGGAGATTTTCTCAATTCCGGCGCAGAGAGCGCCGCAGGCCGGATAGAAGCCGCGACCGTGAGTATCTGGGTTGGTGGCAATAAAGCGCGCGCCGTTGGCGACAAAGAAGGCCGCTTTATGCATCATCTCCCAGTTAAAGGAGCGGGTTTCACCGACGATAACAAAATCCGGATTGACGTCGGTAATGGTAAAGCCGGCTTTATAAAGCTCGTGAATCAGCGCGCCTTCACCGACCACATAGGCTTTCTTGCCCTCCTGACGGCGCAGGAAATCAGCGGTGGCCATCGCGGAGGTATAAAAGGCGCTATCCGGCACGTCGATCCCGGCGGTCGCAAAGCGGTTTGCCAGGTCCTGCCCGGTCTGGGAAGGGTAGTTGGTCAACATCACCAACGGCATATCTTTCTCAAGAATGCGTTTGATAAATTCAGCAGCGCCCGGCACGGCCACATTGTCGTGCATCAGCACGCCGTCAATATCACAGATTACGTTTTGAATGGTCATGGACAGTCCGACATCGTTGAAGAAAGGCGAAACTATATAGCCGCGTTAGCTTTCCAGCAAACGCTGGAGCAGTATACCGTTGAGCATGGCGCGTTTCACCAGCGCAAAAGCGCCGATTGCGGAGCGGTGATCCAACGTGGAGCGAACGACCGGCAGATTCTTGCGAAACGCCTTCAGTGCCTGAGCGTTAATGCAGCCAGCGATCGCGGGTAGCAGGACCTTTTCTGCTTCGACTATTTCGCCGGCGATCACCACTTTTTGCGGATTAAACAGGTTAATGGCGATAGCAATGGTTTTACCGAGGTGACGCCCCACATATTCGATGACTTCGCAGGCCAGGGCGTCGCCTTTATTGGCGGCTTTGCAGATGGCTTTGATCGTGCATTCGTCCGCGGTCAGTTTACTTTGGTAGCCCTGTTCAAGAAGGTGGCGCACGCGTTGTTCGATGGCCGCGTTGGCCGCGACGGTCTCAAGGCAGCCAAAATTGCCGCAGTGACAGCGTTCACCCAGCGGGTCGACCTGAATATGGCCTATCTCGCCGACGTTGCCGTTACGGCCGATAAAAATACGGCCGTTGGAGATGATTCCCGCGCCGGTGCCGCGATGGACGCGCACCAGAATAGAGTCTTCGCAATCCTGGCTCGCACCAAAGTAGTGCTCCGCCAGCGCAAGGCTGCGAATATCGTGACCCACAAAACAGGTGACTTTAAAGCGTTTTTCCAGTGCTTCAACCAGCCCCCAGTTCTCGACCTGAATATGCGGCATATAGCGAATCACGCCGCTTTCCGGGTCGACGAGCCCGGGTAAGATCACCGAGATAGCGATAAGTTCGCGGATCTTGCGCTGGCAGCTTTCAGTAAAGGTCGCAATGATGTTCAGCAGCGCATGTTCCAGCGTCTCCTGCGTACGTTCCGGCAGCGGGAAATGTTCTTCTTCCAGCGTCTTGCTGCTTAAATCATACAGGGTCAGGGTCGCGTCGTAGCGGCCAAGGCGCACGCCGATAGCATGGAAGTTGCGGGTTTCCGCAATAATTGAGATAGCGCGGCGGCCTCCGGTAGAGGCCTGCTGATCGACTTCTTTGATCAGCCCGCGTTCAATCAGTTGACGCGTGATTTTCGTCACGCTGGCAGGGGCAAGCTGGCTTTGTTCCGCAATCTGAATGCGTGAAATGGGGCCGTGCTGGTCAATGAGCCGATACACGGCCGCGCTGTTCAGCTGTTTTACGAGATCAACGTTACCAATTTGAGCATGTCCGCCTGCTGTCATTCTTTACTTACTCAGTGACGACCTCGTTACCATTAACGATGGTCTTGATGATTTTATAATCGCGGGTGAAGGCGGTCAGGTTAGCGACCATTCCCGGTGCGATGCTGCCGAGCTGTTTCTCTACGCCAATGGCGCGCGCGGGGTAGAGGGTTGCCATACGCAACACTTCGTCCAGCGCGATACCGCAATGTTCGACGAGATTGCGGACACCTTCAATCATGGTCAGCGAAGAACCGCTGAGGGTACCATTTTCATCCACGCACAGCCCGTTCCGGTAGTATATTGTTTTACCGGCAAAAATGAACTGGTCAATATGCGCGCCCGCCGGAGCGGTGGCGTCAGTGACGAGGCACAGCTTGTCGCCTTTCAGGCGTTTTGCATTGCGCACGTTAGCATAATCAACGTGCATACCGTCGACGATAATACCGCAGTAAACATCCGGCTCGTCGAAAATCGCACCAGCCAGGCCCGGCTCACGCCCGGTAATATACGGCATGGCGTTGTACAGATGGGTGGCGAAGGTGATGCCCGCGCGAAAACCGATTTTCGCTTCTTTCAGCGTGGCGTTGGAGTGGCCTGCGGAAACCACGATCCCGGCAGCCACCAGTTTACGAATCACCTCGCTACTGACGCGCTCAGGGGCGAGCGTCACTTTGGTTATCACATCGGCATTTTCACACAGAAAATCGACCAGCGCCGCGTCCGGCAGGCGAACGTAGTCCGGGTTGTGCGTGCCTTTTTTCACCATGTTCAGCCACGGGCCTTCAAGGTGCAGACCCAGCGCCTGGTTCGGATGTTTTTGCAGGTACTCGCGCATGACGCGCACGCCCTGTTTCATCAAATCATCGCTGGAGGTAATCAGCGTCGGCAGATAGCTGGTGCAGCCAGAACGTTCGTTGGCCTTCTGCATAATTTCCAGCGTTTCGACGGTGACGGCGTCAGGGCTGTCGTTAAACTGCACGCCGCCACAGCCGTTCAGCTGCACGTCGATAAAACCGGGGGCAAGAACGGCGCCATTGACCGAGCGTTGCTCAATCTCAGACGGCAAATCAGCCAGTGAACAGATACGTTCGATAAGGCCATCAGCGATGATAATCGCATGGTCATCCAGAATTTCATGACCGGTATAAATCCGGCCTTGGGTTAATGCATACATTACGACCCCCGGTTCACACACGCTCTGCGGCAGGCTGGCTTCTACAGGGTTGATCTGATGCCGCCTGGCAGAGCTGGTGTAGCAAAAAAATGAAATGTCCCGCGGAGAGGCCGCAGGACGAGACTACCTTACAGCCCTTTGACGTTTTCGGCTTCTAATTCATTGAAGTATTTCAATGTCTTCACTTTCAGTTCCATGGTGGACGGCTCGTCGCAGACGATAACTGCTTTCGGGTGCAGCTGCAGACAGGTAATGGTCCACATATGGTTGACGTTGCCTTCAACCGCCGCCTGCAGCGCCAGCGCTTTCTGGTGACCCAGTACCAGAATCATCACTTCTTCCGCATCCAGCAGGGTGCCCACGCCCACGGTCAGCGCATATTTCGGCACCAGATCCACGTCGCCGTCGAAGAAGCGTGAGTTTGCCACGCGGGTTTCATGAGTCAGGGTTTTAATACGGGTGCGGGAGGCCAGTGAAGAGGCGGGTTCGTTGAACGCGATATGCCCGTCGTTGCCGACGCCGCCCATAAACAGGTTGATTTTACCGTAGGAGCGGATTTTTTCTTCGTAACGACGACATTCTGCATCAATATCTGGCGCATTGCCGTTCAGCAGGTTAATGTTTTCTGCCGGAATATCAACGTGATCAAAGAAGTTACGATGCATGAAGCTATGATAGCTTTCCGGATGCTCTTTCGGCAGGCCAACGTATTCGTCCATGTTGAAGGTCACAACATGTTTAAAGCTAACCTGGCCTGATTTGTGCATTTCAACCAACGCTTTGTAAGCGGTCAGAGGCGTACCACCGGTAGGCAGACCCAGGACAAACGGACGGTCCGCTGTCGGTTTGAACGCGTTAATGCGGTTAACGATGTGGCGAGCGGCCCATTTGCCGACTTGTTCAGCGGTTACCAGGGGGATCAGTCTCATTCTTCACCTCTATAGTTAAATTAGAACCTGGCGGATTGGCGCCGGCATACCATTAAGAGTATTACAGTGACTACGACCAGCGGGGTCAATCCGTGTTGATTTTTTGAATGATAAAATAAGTTTTCGATGTTAGCCAGCCGAAGGGAGGGGTTAATACGATATTTGGTGATTATGGTCACAAAAAGTACGCATTTAATTTGCGATACGAATTAATTTTCCACACACTTTGCAAGTAAGTTAAAAAACCAACCTGGTTACACAATAAAAAAGTGGCTTTGAATGAGCCTTATCGGGGTCTCATAGGGGGAATAAAGTGAGCATTCTAGGTTATCTGCAAAAGGTTGGCCGCGCGCTTATGGTGCCGGTCGCCACGCTGCCGGCGGCAGCGATATTAATGGGTGTCGGTTACTGGATTGACCCGGTAGGCTGGGGTGGAAGCAACGCGCTGGCAGCGTTCTTCATTAAATCCGGTTCCGCGATCATCGACAATATGTCCGTACTATTCGCCATTGGTGTGGCTTATGGTATGTCTAAGGATAAAGACGGCGCTGCGGCGCTAACCGGTTTTGTGGGCTTCCTCGTGTTGACCACGCTCTGCTCTCCGGCTGCGGTTTCCATGATCCAGAAGATTCCGGCGGATCAGGTTCCTGCGGCATTCGGTAAGATCAGCAACCAGTTCGTGGGCATCCTCGTGGGGATCATTTCCGCAGAGCTGTATAACCGCTTCAGCGGTGTTGAGCTGCCAAAAGCGCTCTCCTTCTTTAGCGGTCGCCGTCTGGTGCCGATTCTCACCTCCTTTGTGATGATCGCTGTCGCGTTCATCATGATGTACATCTGGCCGGTTATCTTCGACGGTCTGGTGAACTTCGGTGAGCATATCCAGAAGCTGGGTTCTGTCGGTGCGGGTGTGTATGCGTTCTTCAACCGTCTGCTCATTCCGGTCGGTTTGCACCACGCGCTCAACTCGGTGTTCTGGTTTGACGTTGCCGGTATCAACGATATTCCTAACTTCCTCGGCGGCGCGCAGTCTATCGAAGCAGGCAAAGCGGTTGTGGGTATCACCGGTCGTTACCAGGCGGGCTTCTTCCCGATCATGATGTTTGGTCTGCCGGGGGCGGCGCTGGCTATTTACCACTGCGCGCGTCCTGAGAACAAGGCGAAAGTGCTGGGTATTATGATGGCGGGTGCTTTTGCTGCCTTCTTTACCGGGATCACCGAACCGCTGGAATTCTCCTTCATGTTCGTTGCCCCGGTGCTGTATGTCATTCACGCCGTGCTGACCGGTATTTCGGTCTTCATCGCTGCCAGCATGCACTGGATTGCCGGTTTCGGCTTCAGCGCCGGTCTGGTGGATATGGTACTGTCGTCCCGTAACCCGCTGGCGGTCCACTGGTATATGCTGATCCCACAGGGTCTGGTCTTCTTCGTTATTTACTACGTGATCTTCCGCTTCACCATTACCAAATTCAACCTGATGACCCCGGGGCGCGAACTGGCCGTTGCCGGTAGTGAAGCGGATGGTCAGGATGTGAATGTCAGCAGTGGCAAAGAGCAGGATGTGACGGGTCTGGCACGTCAGTACATCGCCGCCGTCGGCGGTTCTGACAACCTGACCGGTATCGATGCGTGCATCACCCGTTTGCGTCTGAACGTTAAGGACTCTTCTCTGGTGAACGAAGCGCTGGCGAAACGTCTGGGCGCATCTGGCGTGATTCGCCTGAACAAAACGAGCGTACAGATTATTGTCGGCTTCGTGGCGGAAAAAATCGCTAACGCGATGAAAACGACGGGGCCGGTAGCCGCGGCAGAAGGTCACGCTGCGCCCGCCGCCGCTCCGACGGCAAAACCGCAGGCCGTGGCTAACGCCAAAACCATCGCGGCGCTGGTTTCGCCGATTACCGGTGATATCGTTGCGCTGGAGCAGGTGCCTGATGAAGCCTTCGCCAGCAAAGCGGTCGGCGATGGCGTGGCGGTGAAACCGACCGACAAAACCGTCGTGGCTCCGGCTGCGGGTACCGTCGTGAAGATCTTCAATACCAACCACGCGTTCTGTCTGGAAACCGAAAATGGCGCGGAAATCGTCGTCCATATGGGTATCGACACCGTGGCGCTGAACGGCCAGGGCTTCAAACGTCTGGTTGAAGAAGGCGCAGAAGTGCAAGCCGGTCAGCCGATTCTGGAAATGGATCTGAAATTCCTGAATGCCAATGCCCGTTCAATGATCAGTCCGGTCGTGTGCAGCAACAGCGACGATTACAGTGCGCTGGTGATTCAGGCAACCGGTAAGGTTGTGGCAGGCCAGACGCCGCTGTATGAGATTAAAGGTAAATAAGGCTCCTGAGTCACGTTTATGCCTGAGCGGCGGGGGAAACCTCCGCCGCTTTTTTTTGGCGCATCTGACCCCATAAGCTTCTTCAGATACGTATTTTCAGTAACTAATAGTTGTCTCAACGCCCCGCTTGTAAGATCATGTGCCGTTATACGTTGTTTAAGCTTTGAGGAACCCACGATGAGTGAGGCAGAAGCCCGCCCGACTAACTTTATTCGTCAGATCATCGATGAAGATCTGGCTACTGGTAAGCACACCACCGTTCATACTCGCTTCCCGCCGGAACCGAACGGTTATCTGCACATTGGCCATGCGAAGTCTATTTGCCTGAATTTTGGTATTGCTCAGGATTACCAGGGCCAATGCAACCTGCGTTTCGATGACACCAACCCGGTGAAAGAAGATATCGAATACGTAGAGTCGATTAAAAACGACGTGCAGTGGTTAGGTTTCCACTGGTCCGGGGATGTTTGCTACTCGTCTGATTATTTTGACCAACTGCACCAGTATGCCGTTGAGCTGATCAACAAAGGCCTGGCCTATGTTGACGAACTGTCGGCGGATGAAATTCGCGAATACCGCGGTTCGCTGAAAGCGCCGGGTAAAAACAGCCCGTATCGCGATCGCAGCGTGGAAGAGAACCTGGCGCTGTTTGAAAAAATGCGTGCCGGTGGTTTTGAAGAGGGTAAAGCCTGCCTGCGCGCCAAAATCGATATGGCTTCGCCGTTTATCGTCATGCGCGATCCGGTGCTGTACCGCATTAAATTTGCCGATCATCATCAGACCGGCAGCAAGTGGTGCATCTATCCGATGTACGACTTCACGCACTGCATTAGCGATGCGCTGGAAGGCATTACGCACTCCCTGTGTACCCTGGAGTTCCAGGATAACCGCCGTCTGTATGACTGGGTGCTGGACAACATCAGCATCCCGGTTCACCCGCGTCAGTACGAATTCTCGCGTCTGAATCTCGAATATACCGTGATGTCCAAGCGTAAGCTGAATCAACTGGTTACCGAGAAGCACGTGGAAGGCTGGGATGATCCGCGTATGCCGACCATTTCCGGTTTGCGTCGTCGTGGCTATACCGCTGAGTCCATCCGCGAGTTCTGCAAGCGCATTGGCGTGACCAAGCAGGACAATACCATTGAGATGGCATCGCTGGAATCCTGCATCCGCGAAGATCTCAATGAAAACGCGCCGCGCGCCATGGCCGTTATCGACCCGGTTAAGCTGGTCATCGAAAACTACCCGCAGGGCGAAAGCGAAAGGGTGACGATGCCGAATCACCCGAATAAACCGGAGATGGGTAGCCGCGAAGTACCGTTTAGTGCTGAGATCTGGATTGACCGCGCCGACTTCCGTGAAGAGGCGAATAAGCAGTACAAGCGTCTGGTGCTGGGTAAAGAAGTGCGCCTGCGTAACGCCTACGTGATCAAGGCCGAGCGCGTAGAGAAGGATGCAGAAGGTACTATCACCACCATCTTCTGTACCTATGATGCCGATACGCTGAGCAAAGATCCTGCCGATGGCCGCAAGGTGAAGGGCGTGATTCACTGGGTGAGCGCAGCACACGCGCTGCCGGTTGAAATCCGTCTTTACGATCGTCTGTTCAGCGTGCCGAATCCGGGGGCAGAAGAAGACTTCCTGGCGGTGATGAACCCTGAATCGTTGGTGATCAAGCAGGGCTTCGCCGAGCCGAGCCTGGCCGCTGCGGAGGCCAGCAAGGCCTATCAGTTTGAGCGTGAAGGTTATTTTTGTCTCGATAGCCGCTATGCAACCGCAACGCATCTGGTGTTTAACCGCACCGTTGGCCTGCGTGATACCTGGGCTAAAGCCGGCGAGTAACTTTTTCGTCGCGGCCCGGCCGTCGTTTCTGAGTAAAACGCCGCATTTCGCGGCGTTTTTTTTATCCTGAAATCAGTGGATTAAGTTGGTTATTTTCGCGATGCGAATTAATCTTGTTTGCTGTGTGTCATCTCTGCCAGACCCGCCACGCCTCCCCCCGCGACATAAAACGGCTGTAAGCGCTTTCATTCTCAATTTTCTTTCTATTTAGTAATTACTTACGATGAAAGAGTATGAGGGGAAGTGTTGTTACAAAAAGAAATAGAATATGTGCGCTTTGTCATAATCTTAAGTTTTGATCGGCGAAAGAGATTGATAATTCGCGTCACGAAAAATAGTCTATCAACAGTGGTTATGCGGTTTTTACCGCTCCACTTTTCGCAGTCTTATTTATTTTTTCGCGGCTTGCCTTTGGCACCGCATTTTTAAAACGTCAAAGAGGATATGCACATGCGTACGTTTAGTGGCAAACGTAGTACGCTGGTGTTGGCTATTGCCGCCGTCACCGCGATGTCGGGCTGGATCGCTGTTCCGCAGGCCAGCGCAGCAGGTTTTATTGATGATTCCACTTTAACCGGCGGCATCTACTACTGGCAGCGTGAGCGCGACCGGAAGGATGTGACCGACGGCGATAAATACAAAACCAACCTTTCCCATTCGACCTGGAACGCCAATCTGGATTTCCAGTCCGGCTATGCCGCTGATATGTTTGGTATTGACGTGGCTGCCTTCACCGCGATTGAAATGGCGGAAAGCAGCGAAAGCGCTCACCCGAACGAAATTGCCTTCTCCTCGAAGAATAAAGCCTACGACGAAGATTACTCTGGCGATAAGAGCGGGATCAGCCTGTATAAAGCGGCGGCGAAATTTAAATATGGCCCGGTATGGGCTCGCGGCGGTTATATCCAGCCAACCGGGCAAACGCTGCTGGCTCCGCACTGGAGCTTTATGCCGGGCACTTACCAGGGGGCTGAAGCCGGGGCTAACTTTGATTACGGTGACGCCGGCGCGTTGAGTTTCTCCTATATGTGGACCAACGAATACAAAGCGCCATGGCACATCGAGATGGATAATTTCTACCAGAACGACAAGAAAACCAAAGTCGATTATCTACACTCACTGGGCGCCAAATACGATTTTAAAAATGACCTCGTGCTGGAAGCGGCGTTTGGTCAGGCTGAAGGCTATATTGACCAGTATTTTGCCAAGGCCAGCTACAAATTTGATATCGCGGGTACGCCGTTAAACACCAGCTACCAGTTCTACGGCACGCGTGACAAAGTCAGTAACGGCGGTGTGAACGATATCTACGACGGTACTGCCTGGCTGCAGGCGCTGACCTTTGGCTACAAGGTCGCTGACGTCCTCGATCTGCGTCTGGAAGGCACCTGGGTGAAAGCTGAAGGCCAGCAGGGCTACTTCCTGCAACGTATGACCCCGACCTATGCCTCTTCTAACGGTCGCCTTGATATATGGTGGGATAACCGTTCTGACTTCAACGCCAACGGTGAAAAAGCGGTCTTCTTCGGCGCGATGTATGACATGAAAAACTGGAATATGCCGGGCTGGGCATTTGGCGCGTCTTACGTCTACGCATGGGATGCCAAACCGGGCAGAATGTCCACGCCGGACGCCTACTACAATCCGGACAAACGTCTGGAAGAGTCCGCGTATAGCCTCGATGCCATGTACACCGTACAGGACGGCCGGGCAAAAGGAACGCTGTTTAAACTGCACTTTACCCAATACGACAACCACTCCGATATCCCGAGCTGGAGCGGTGGCTATGGCAACATCTTCCAGGATGAGCGTGACGTGAAGTTCATAGTTATTGCTCCGTTTACTATTTTCTGATGCCGCTGCGGCAGATGTAAACCTGCCGCAAACCTGAGAGGTTAATTATGAAGAAGCTATTGCTCATCGCGGTTATGGCATCGGGTCTGGTTGCCTGCACGCAGGCTCCCGCGCCGAAGGAAGATTCGAAACTAAAAGAGGCTTATAGCGCCTGTATCAATACGGCAGAAGGCAACCCGGACAAGGTTCAGGCCTGCCAGAGCGTTCTGGACGTGCTGAAAGAAGAGAAACAGCATCAGGCGTTTGCCAACCAGGAAAGCGTGCGCGTTCTCGATTACCAACAGTGTATTCAGGCAACCCGTACCGGTAACGACCAGGCGGTGAAAGCGCGTTGCGATCGCATCTGGAAAGAGATTCGCAGCAACAACACGACGAAATAAAACGGACGACAGAGTGAAAACGGGCGGAGCATTATCTCCGCCCGTTGTCGTTTCAGCGTTGATATTCCGCCGGTTGATAAGTGCGGCTTAGACGACCAAACAGCATCGCGGTAGCAGCGAGTCCGCACAGTGCGGCGCACATCAACCACCATCCCGGTGAACTCTTATCGCCAGTCATCTGAACCAGTGCGGTAGAGACAGCTGGCGTCAGGCCGCCGAAAATGGCGGTGGCGAGGCTGAACGCGAGCGAAAAGCCCACGGTGCGCACATACACAGGCATCACCTCGGTGAGTGCAGCAACCATTGCGCCGTTGTACATACCAAAAAAGAACGAGAACCAGAGCAGCACCAGCGTCATACGCGTGAAATCCGGCGCGGCGGTAAGCCAGTTCATCATTGGCCATGTGGTGAGCAGAGCAAGTATGGTAATGCCCATTAGCACCGGGCGACGCCCGATGCGATCGGAAATTGCGCCGCCGATTGGTAACCAGATAAAGTTGGAAATGCCAACCAGCATCGTGACAATCAGGCTATCCCGCGCGCTGAGGTGCAAAACCGTTCTTCCATAGGTCGGGGTATAGACGGTTATAAAATAAAATGTGGTTGTCGTCATCGCCACCAGCAGAGTGCCAGCGCCGATGATGCGCCAGTTTTTAGCCATCGTGGTGAAAATCTCCTGGGTGTCAGGACGATGGGTCCGATGTAAAAAGGCTTCCGTTTCCTGGAGCGAGCGGCGTAAAACAAAAATTAGCGGAATAATCATACAGCCAATAAAGAAGGGGATCCGCCAGCCCCATTCGGAAATCTCATCGTGCCCCAGCGTGGCGTTCAGAGCGTAGCCAATCAGCGCAGCAAAGACGATCGCCACCTGCTGGCTGGCAGACTGCCAGCTGGTATAGAAGCCTTTATTTCCTGGCGTGGCGATCTCAGAGAGATAAACGGAAACCCCGCCTAACTCCACGCCAGCGGAAAACCCCTGTAGCAACCGCCCCAGTAAAACCAACACTGGCGCCAGGATGCCGATGGTTTGATAACCGGGAACCAGGGCGATCAGCAGCGTGCCACAGCCCATGATCGCCAGGGTCACCATTAGCCCTTTGCGTCGACCGATTCTGTCGATATAGGCGCCCAGCACAATAGCCCCGATAGGGCGCATCAAAAAACCGGAGCCAAAAACGGCAAAGGTCAACATTAATGCGGCGAACTCACTCTCCGCCGGGAAGAAGGTCTTTGCGATATAGGTAGCGTAAAAACCGAACAGAAAAAAGTCGAACTGTTCGAGGAAATTACCGCTGGTCACACGCAGTATTGCGCCGAAGGTTCCGGCGCGCGATGTGGATTGAGTCATAGGGTTTGCTCTCCATTGTCTTTATCTTGTATTTATAGAGGTAAGAGTGTGTGGGTTAGTCGCCAGCGACCCCCGTTTGCTTTCCACGGCGCTTCTCTATCGCCCATTTGAGTAAAGAAGCGCAGCGGTAAAATCCGTGGGCAAATTTTCCGTAAGGGATAGTCAAAAAGAGTGCCATGACCACGCCGAGATGGATGGCGAGCAGAATACCCATCCACGATGTTTCTCTCCCCGCCAGTAGTCCCAGGCCAGTCAGACTGGTCAGCAACAGCAGCAATATAAAGCCGCGATCCATCGGCTTCTGCCGCGGGTCGCCATGCAGCGCTGAGCGTTTCAGATTAAGCCACAGCAGGCCCGCTGGGCCGACAACAAGACCAATACCGCCCAGCGTGCCGAGGAGCACCGGAACGCTGAAAAACGGGTAGGGCGCTTCCCAACCGGCGAAGTAGTGATATCCCGTCGCAACCAGGGTAGCCGTGAAACAGAGCATAAAACCGTAGAAGGTGAAGTGGTGAAAGCGACGGCGCATTAACGTAAAGGCATCATCCGCTTCGTTACAGCCCTTGCCGTGTCCGCCATCAAGATATTTCAGCGTCAACGCGTTGTGTGAGGCCTCGGCAATGTCTGCGGAGCGCGGCGTGCCGGGAGAGATCTCTCGCCAGAAGCGGATAACGCCCGCCATGAGCAAACCGATCGCCACAATAAACACCGAACCAAACATCCACGCCAGCAGACTGTGCGGGAAGATTTGGTAGAAATCGCCCGCTAAAGGGGGATGAATCAGCGAGCCTTTCAACCCCATAGCGAGGAGTAAAAAGAGAATCAGGCCAAAGACCAGCGTCAGCGTAACGGTCACGCCCGCCCGGCGATACAGCGCGCCGAAAGCGGCTGGTTGGGCATAATGTTGATACGTTTCCAGCCTGACTTCTGCCATCGCCTTCGGCACGTTAATCGCAAATTCATGCGGCGGCGCGTACTGACAGGCATGCAGACAGGCGCCGCAGTTATGGCACAGGTTCGCCAGATAATTAATATCTGCTTTACCGAATTCAAGGCGCTGGGTCATCGCCGGGAACACCGCGCAAAAGCCTTCACAATAGCGACAGGCATTACAGACCTGCATGACGCGTTCGACTTCTGCTTCCGGCTCGCTAAGAATTTGAGCCTCGATGATTAATTTCTCAAGCGGCTTCATGGTGCGCCTCCTTACCTGCGGCCAGGGCGGCCTCTTTGCCGGCTATACGCCCAAAGGTCGTGCCGATAGACATGCCAACGCCTGCGGTATAGCCTTTACCAAGCACGTTGCCGGCCATCATCTCGCCAGCAACGAACAGATTGCGGCTTGGCTGTCCGGCGAAGTGAACCGCCGCATGTTCATTCACTTTCAGCCCCAGATAGGTGAAAGTTATCCCCGGTCTCAGGGCATATCCGTAGTAAGGCGGGGTATCGATCGGGCGTGCCCAGTGAGTTTTCGGCGGCGTCAGACCGGCCGTTACGCAGTTATCAAGGGTGGTATGATCGAATTGTCCCGGCTGGCAGGCCTGATTGTATTGATTCACCGTGTGGGTAAAGCGCATAGCATCCAGGCCTAGCTGGCGGGCCAGTTCTTCCAGCGTATTAGCCTGCGCGCCAGGGAAAACCGGCGGCATAAAGTGGCCGATCGCTTTACTGTCGATAATGGAATAACCAATTTGCCCCGGCTGGTGGGCAACAAGACGTCCCCAGATGGCGTAACGCTTCGGCCAGAAATCTTCGCCTTCATCATAAAAGCGATCCGCGTCACGGTTAACCACCACCCCTAACGAGACACAGTCCACGCGGGTACAGATACCACCGTCATACAGCGGTGCTCTGGCATCAATCGCCACGCAGTGCGACTGAGAGGGATCGCCGATAATATCTGCACCAGCATCGATCATAAATTTGAGCAGTACCCCCTGATTAAAGCGGGTGCCGCGAATGAGAAAGTTATCGGCAGGCCACTCGCCGCGCGCGTTTTCCCCCCAGGCTTCACGGAGCCATTGGCGGTTGGATTCGAAACCACCGGCAGCAAGTACGCAGGATTTGGCGGCAATGCGCTCCTCTCCCGCGATGGCTGCGACAAACGTGCCGTTGCGTAGCTCAAGCGCCTGCACCGGCGTATTGTAACGAATTTGTACGCCCAGCTTTTCCGCGCTCCGGTAGTAGGCATTCACCAGGGCTTTGCCGCCACCCATGAAGAACGCATTGGTCCGCGCCACGTGCAGTGCCCCGGAGAGGGGAGGCTGAAAGTTAACGCCGTGCTGGCGCATCCAGTCGCGACATTGCGACGAGGTGCGGATCACCAGACGCGCCAGCGCTTCATTGGTATTGCCTTCGGTGACTCGCCAGAGATCCTGCCAGAATTCCTCTTCGGTATAGCTGTCCACCAGCACATCCTGCGGCGCATCGTGCATGCAGCGTAAATTGCGGGTATGCTGGGAGTTTCCCCCGCGCCATTCGCGTGGGGCAGCCTCAAGCAACAGCACCGACGCTCCTGCTTCGCGGGCGGTTAAGGCGGCACATAACGCGGCATTGCCTCCGCCAATCACCAGTACATCAACCATCGTAGACTCCATTACTCTTTAACCAATTGTTAAATCTGTAATTGAAATGTATACGCAGGAGTTGTGTGGGCGCTATGCTGCTCGGCTAAAGACCTCTTTAGTTGGCGTAAAGAGTGGCCCCAGGCCAGTGGCCAGTTTCCACCAGCTGGCGCATGACTTTGCTGAGCACCACGCGGGCGGCGAGGCCTGCCGGAGTGAGCTCATCGTCAGACAGGCTCACTAAAAAGTTGGGGCGACTGAGTATCGGGTTATGGACGCCGATCACTCTTAATGCCTCTTTATCAAGGTGGGAAATTGCAGCCCCGGGCTGCAGTGTCGCTCCAAGACCGCTGCGCACGGCGCGCATCAGTAGGGTCAGACCATCAATTTCGGCGGCAATGTCCAGCTTCAGGGCATGTTCCTGGCTGATAGCCTCTAGCCTGCCGCGCAGGCCGTGACCCTGACTGGGCATAATCAGGGGAATATTCGCCAGCTGCGAGGGGGAAATGGTGTCGTCAGCAATCTCGGTCAGTACGGCGTAGGTTCCAATCAAAAATAGCCGTTCTTCGAGGATGGGTCTGGCGCTCCAGCGCAGGATTTTCTCTTTCTGGAAAACGACGGCTAAATCAATTTGGCGGGTGTTGATCATTCGTTCCAGATTGCCGGAGAGACTTTCCACGACGTGCAGGCGAACATCGGCATAGCTTTCCCGCATCGCATTAATAAAAGGCATCCCCAGTATTGATGCGGTGCTGGGAGCCATGCCGACGCTGACGTGCCCGGACAGGCGAGCTTCCCGGGCAGCAAGGATCGCATCATCAGCATGGCGTAGCGCCAGCTGCGCCTGAGAGTAAAAGGCCAGGCCAGCATTGGTGGGAGTGACGCCGCGTGAGGTGCGCTGCAGCAGGCGAATGGAGAGTTCATTTTCCAGGCGTGTCATTTGCTGGCTGAGCGCCGAGACGCCAATATTGAGATCGAGCGCAGCGCTGCCCATGCTGCCGGTTTCCACAATCCGGACGAAGTAACGTAGCTGACGAAGTTCCATGTCGATTCTCGGGTAAGACGGAAAGGAATTTCACAGTAAAGCAACATCGCCCGGGAGGGAAGGTCGAGCGGCAGATTCCACGCATAAAAAAAGCCAACTGTCAGGTTGGCTTTTTGCGGTTCACGCGGTGGGAAATTACTTTTCCAGCGCGTCGTGTGCATGTTCATCTTCGCGGCAGTCGCCTTCCGCACAGTGACCGTAAAGGTACAGACTGTGGTTGGTCAAACGGATGCCATGACGGTGGGCGATTTCACGCTGACGCGCTTCGATAGACTCATCGCTGAATTCGATCACTTTGCCACAATCGAGGCAAATAAGGTGATCGTGATGATGCTGCTGGGTCAGTTCGAAAACAGATTTACCGCCTTCGAAGTTGTGACGAGTCACAATGCCCGCATCATCAAACTGGTTCAGCACGCGATAAACAGTAGCGAGACCGATCTCTTCACCCATGTCGATCAGGCGCTTGTATAAATCTTCCGCACTGACGTGATGGTTATCCGGTTCCTGCAGGACTTCCAGGATTTTTAATCGAGGAAGTGTGACTTTCAGGCCAGCCTTCTTTAATGCGGTATTGTTGTCAGTCATGCGGAATCTGTCCTGTTGCTAAACGATCTACTTCCATCAGCGGAAGTAATACAGAGAATCACCCGATGCAATGCGTCTCATTATAGAACTGCTGTCGTCAAATGAAAACTGCAAGTATCGGGCCTTGTATGCTGTCAAAAACGAGGCCCCAGCTACAAACTGCGTCACCTGACCTCGTTAAATCAGAGGACATTGTACAGATATGTGATTAAAAGTTAAAAACTTGTAGCTATTTGTTTGATTGCTTCTATCTATTAATGCGGCGAAACTTTACGGTAACGCCGCACAATCATCAGGCGTTTTTAATTTCTTCGAGGTGCAGTTCTTCAGAGACCTGCTTAACCCACTGGCTTACGCGTTCGTTGGTCAGTTCCGGCTGGCGGTCTTCATCGATAGCCAGACCGACGAAGTGATCGTCATCCACCAGGCCTTTAGAGGCTTCAAAATGATAGCCCGCAGTCGGCCAGTGGCCTACGATGGTGGCGCCGCGCGGCTCAACGATATCGCGAATGGTGCCCAGCGCGTCGCAGAAGTATTCCGCGTAGTCTTCCTGATCGCCGCAGCCAAACAGCGCAACCAGTTTACCGTTAAAGTCGACCTCTTCCAGCGTCGGGAAAAAATCATCCCAGTCGCACTGAGCTTCACCGTAGTACCAGGTCGGAATGCCGAGCAGCAGGATGTCGTAGGCTTGCAGATCTTCTTTGCTGCTCTTGGCAATGTCGTGAACATCAGCAACATCTTTACCAAGCTGCTTCTGAATCATTTTTGCAATATTCTCGGTGTTGCCCGTGTCGCTGCCAAAAAAGATGCCGATGATTGCCATGAGTAAAATAACCTCTTGAAACTTAATGATGTGGTAGTGGCGTAATGCCCGCAGATAACGGCAATCATAGCAGAACAGGGGAGGGCGCGGAAACAGCAATCACGCCCGACTGCACACTCTGCTACATGAAAGTGTTTTTTTGAGGATTTTCAGGCTTTATCACCGCCGTGCAGAGTTGCCAGCTGGTTCATCAGCATCTCTTCGATCAAATCGCTGCGGTTCATATTGCGAGCTTCCGCCAGTTCGTTGAGCGCATCAACCGCCTCAGCGTTGAGTTTTAACTCCACACGCTTCAGGCCGCGAACTTTGTCGCGTTTGAGCTGATTGCGTTTGTTTATGCGCAGTTGTTCATCGCGCGAAAGCGGATTGGTCTTTGGTCTACCCGGGCGACGCTCGGTTGCGAACAAATCTAATGTCGTACGGTCCGTTTGTTCTTTTGCCATGATTCAGAGTGACTTCGGGGAAACAAGTTGCCGGGCTATAGCCGACACAGATAGCGCGCCATAATACATCAGGCGAACCGCTGCGCCAACGACCGCGGGCATTCTGCAGCGCGGTCGGGCAGTTTTTAGCCAGTTAAGCCTGTAAAGCGGTCAGATAGCGACGAATGGCGCGCAGGACGGCTTCCGGTTTCTCCGCGTGCACCCAGTGACCGGCGCCGGCAATGACGTGCGCCCGCGCCTGCGGGAACTGGGCGAGCAGGGGATCGCGGTAGTCATCGGTGACGTAGGGAGAGTTGCCCCCCGGAATGAACAGGGTCGGATGGGGCCAGGCGGGAACAGTGTGCCAGCCCACGATGTGCGGATATTGATCCCATAATACCGGCACATTAAAGCGCCACTGGCCGTCAACAAAAGATTTCAGCAGAAACTGAATCACGCCTTCTTCCTGTAGATGTTCACGCATCACCGCGGCGGCCTGCTGACGGGACGCGGCGCCGGCGTCGGTGACGGCATTGATGGCGTTGAAAATTTCATCATGACGGCGCACGTGGTAGTCCACTGGGGCAATATCAATGGCGACCAGACCAGCGATGCGCTCCGGCGCCAGCGCGGTGAGCGCCATGACCGCTTTTCCCCCCATCGAATGACCGATAAAAGTGGCTTTCTCTATCTGCCGATCGTCAAGCGTATCGACCAGATCCTGCGCCATCGCCGCGTAGGTCATTTCCGGCGAACGGGGAGAGAGACCGTGGTTACGCATATCAACCTGCAGAATATCGTAGTCGGCCACCAGGTCGCGGGCGAGGATGCCCAGGTTGTCGAGACTACCAAACAGACCGTGAACCAGGACAACAGGGGAATTATTGTGCGGATTTTGTGCAGATTGCGTGCGGCTATTTAATTTCATGGCAAAGTTCTTTTTTTCGCTTCGTCGGGTTAGGGTATTATGTTGGACATTCTGCCATCCGGCTGCAAGACCCAGAGCTCTCTGAGTTTTACCGCCATCCTGGTTTGACGCTATCCGCGGTCAGGATTTGTCCTTATAATCCTGACAACTTGTATTCAGAATAAGATATCGCACTGGATTAAGATGAAAACAATTGAAGTTGATGATGATCTCTATCGCTATATTGCCAGCCACACCCAGCATATTGGCGAGAGTGCATCCGACATTTTACGGCGCATGCTGAAATTTTCCGCCGTTTCCCAGACTGCCGCACCGGTCGTAAAAGCCGCTCCGGCACCGGCGGCACCTGCTGTCGAAGCGAAGCCCGCGAATCCGGCGAAAGATAAAGTCCGCGCGATGCGCGAACTGCTGTTATCTGATGAATACGCCGAACAAAAACGCGCGGTGAACCGCTTTATGCTGGTCCTGACTACGCTGTACTCCTTAGATAACAAAGCATTTGCTGAGGCCACCGAGTCTCTGCACGGGCGCACTCGCGTTTATTTTGCCGAAGATTCACGGATTCTGCTAAAAAGTGGTAACCAGACCAAACCAAAACAGGTTCCTGGTACGCCGTGGTGGGTTATCACCAATACCAATACCGGTCGTAAGTGCAGCATGATCGAACACATCATGCAGTCAATGCAGTTCCCAGCGGAATTAATTGAGAAGGTCTGCGGCACTATCTAGTTTTATTCACCTTGCATCAGAAGGATCAGGCAATGGCAATCGATAAGCGTGCGGGTCAGCCTGCACAACAGAGTGATTTGATTAACGTCGCTCAGCTGACTGCACAGTACTATGTACTGAAGCCGGAAGCGAGCAACGCGGAGCATGCGGTGAAGTTTGGCACCTCTGGCCATCGTGGCAGTGCAGGGCGCCATAACTTCAATGAGCAGCATATTCTGGCAATCGCTCAGGCGATTGCTGAAGACCGCGCGAAGAACGGGATTACCGGCCCTTGCTACGTGGGTAAAGATACCCATGCGCTCTCCGAGCCGGCCTTTATTTCGGTTCTGGAAGTGCTGGCAGCCAACGGCGTTGATGTTATCGTGCAGGAAAACAACGGTTTTACCCCGACGCCGGCCATTTCCAATGCCATCCTGGTGCACAACAAAAAAGGCGGTCCGCTGGCGGACGGCATCGTGATTACACCGTCCCACAACCCGCCGGAAGATGGCGGTATCAAGTACAACCCGCCGAACGGCGGCCCGGCTGATACCAACGTCACCAAAGTGGTTGAGAACCGTGCCAACGAACTGCTGGCCTCGGGTCTGCAGGGCGTCAAGCGCATCTCCCTCGATGCGGCGCTGGCATCCGGTCATGTCAAAGAACAGGATCTGGTGCAGCCGTTTATCGAAGGGCTGGCGGATATCGTCGACATGGCGGCGATTCAGAAAGCCGGCCTGAAGCTCGGCGTCGATCCGTTGGGGGGGGCCGGTATCGAATACTGGAAACGCATTGCCGAGTACTACAAACTCGATCTGACTATCGTCAACGATCACGTCGATCAAACCTTCCGCTTTATGCACCTCGATAAAGACGGCGCCATTCGCATGGACTGCTCATCTGAGTGTGCGATGGCAGGGTTGCTGGCGCTGCGCGATAAGTTCGATCTGGCTTTTGCTAACGATCCGGATTATGACCGCCACGGTATCGTCACTCCGGTGGGGCTGATGAACCCGAACCACTATCTGGCGGTGGCGATTAACTACCTGTTCCAGCATCGTCCGCAGTGGGGCCAGGATGTCGCCGTTGGTAAGACGCTGGTCTCCTCCGCGATGATCGATCGCGTGGTTAACGACCTGGGCCGCAAGCTGGTGGAAGTGCCGGTGGGCTTTAAATGGTTTGTTGACGGCCTGTTCGACGGCAGCTTCGGTTTTGGCGGCGAAGAGAGCGCGGGCGCCTCGTTCCTGCGTTTTGACGGCACCCCGTGGTCGACCGACAAAGACGGTATCATCATGTGCCTGCTGGCGGCAGAAATCACCGCCGTCACCGGTAAAAACCCGCAGCAGCACTACGACGAACTGGCTGCCCGCTTCGGCGCGCCGAGCTATAACCGTCTGCAGGCTTCGGCGACTTCCGCACAGAAAGCGGCGCTGTCTAAGCTGTCGCCGGAAATGGTCAGCGCCAGCCAGCTTGCCGGCGATCCGATCACCGCACGTCTGACCGCCGCGCCGGGCAACGGCGCATCGATTGGCGGCCTGAAAGTGATGACCGACAACGGCTGGTTCGCCGCGCGTCCGTCAGGTACGGAAGACGCTTACAAGATCTACTGCGAGAGCTTCCTGGGGGAAGAACATCGTAAGCAGATCGAGAAAGAAGCGGTGGAAATCGTCAGCGAAGTGCTGAAAAACGCCTGAGTCCGGTAAAACGGACAGCCATTCTCAGGTGATTATCGCCCCTTTCAGGCGCGGTTGAGCCTGTAGAGTAGCGAAAAGGGCTCCATGCCAGCATGGAGCCCTTTTTTATTGCGGCATTCATCCATTCGCTGCTGTCTTCCTTCTGATATCTGCAGAGTCAGCAGGATGGCGACAGGCGTCGCGCTACGGCATAAACCGATAGCCGATCCCCGTTTCGGTCAGTAAATGCTGCGGGCGCGCCGGATCGGCCTCCAGCTTTTGCCGCAGGTGCCCCATATAAATGCGTAAATAATGGCTGTGTTCCACCGCATTGGGCCCCCACACCTGATTGAGCAACTGGCGCTGGGTGAGGACCTTACCGGGATTATTTAACAGCACCACCAGCAGACGAAATTCAATCGGCGTCAGGTGGAGCTCATCGTCGCCGCGTACGATGCGGCGGGCGGGAATATCGACTTCAATATCGGCGAAGCGCACCAGCGGTTCGTCAGCCTGCGCGCCAGCATGTCGGCGCATCGCGACGCGCAATCGCGCCTGCAGTTCGCCAATACCAAAGGGTTTACTGAGATAGTCATCGGCACCGGCGTCAAGCGCGGCAATTTTATCGTGCTCCTCGGTGCGGGCCGACAGCACGATAATCGGCATCTGACTCCACTGGCGCACATCGCGAATAAACTCATTGCCGTCACCATCGGGTAGCCCGAGATCGAGGATGACCACATCAGGTTTGCGGGTTGCGGCTTCAATAAGACCCCGCTGCAGGGTATCGGCTTCAAATACGCGCATGCCGTCGGCTTCCAGCGCGGTGCGCAGAAAGCGGCGGATAGCATGTTCATCTTCAATAATCAGTACGTTTATCACCCGTTCTTCCCGTTCAGACAGATAGGACACTCTCCTTCACAAACGTCCGGAACGCGGCTGACGCCTCAACCGCAGACTCTGGCGCCAGCCTGGGCTGGCGTGTAGCTGCGCGTCTCGGGGCATTTCGCCGGGGCGGCGTTATGCCGCTCCGCTCCATTCATCCAGTTCCGGGGCCGTTTCCCTGGGGAGTGTAACACGGAAGCAGGCACCGCCTTCCGGTCGCGTATGGGCGCCGATCGTACCGCCGTGCACTTCAACGATCGCGCGACAGATGGCCAGACCCAGCCCGACGCCAGGGATCGCCGACTCTTTATGCCCGCGGGCGAATTTATCAAAGATAGCCTGTTCCTGGCCTGCCGGGATCCCGGGGCCATTATCCCACACCTCTAAGCGCAGCTGCCGCTCATCTGCCTGCGCCGCAATACCGATCTGCGCCTGCGAACCGGCATACTTCAGCGCATTCTCCAGCAGATTAATCAGCACCCGCTCAAACAGCGGGCCGTCGACGTGAACCAGCAGCAGCGGATCGGGCAGCGTCAGCTGAATATGCTGCCCGCCGAGGCCCGGTTCCAGCATCCGCAGGGCGCTGCCGATCACCTCTTCGAGCGTCAGCCACTCTTTATGCAAGTTAAATCCGCCGGACTGAATACGCGCCATATCCAGCAGATTATTAACCAGCCGGGTCGTATTCAGCACGTGCTGGCGAATTTCATTGGCCTGCGGAGCATGCTTCGAGCCTTCGCTGGCCAGGTCGAGCGTCAGAATTTCCGCCTGCCCGAAGAGCACGGTCAACGGCGTGCGCAAATCATGGGAGAGCGCCGCCAGCAGCGAGTTGCGCAGACTTTCCCGCTCGCTGTTGAGCCGGGCCTGCTCTTCGCTGGCGGTGAGGGTCAGCCGCTCCAGCGCGCTGGCGACCAGTAGCGTAAAGGTTTCCAGCAGGCGCTGCTGTTCCGGAATCATCAGCTGACGCAGGTTTTCGGGTTCCACTATCAGCAGCCCCCAGGTCCGGGCGGCGCTTTTCAGCGGTAAGATTTGATAGGGGACGCCCGGCAGCGTATCGGTACCGGCGCCAGCGGGCTGGCCCTTATCGAAGCTCCAGCGGGCGATGGCATCGTCCCACGAGGTCAGTCCCGGCTGGTGGGTGAGCGGGTGCAGTTTACCGCTACTGTCGGGGAGCAGCAGCTGCCCGCGGGCCTGGAATGTGGAGGCGATAAAGCGCTCGCTGGTCGCGGCAATGTCATCCTCGCTGCGCCCGACCGCCAGCGCTTTTGACATCTCATACAGATGGCGGGTGCGTTGCTCGCGATAGCGCGCCACGCGGGCCTGATAGCGGACGCCGGCGGTGAGATTCCCGATCAGCAGACCGACGGTCAGCATGACGCCAAAGGTCAGCAGGTATTGTACGTCGGAAACCGCCAGCGTACCGCGCGGTGACACAAAGAACAGGTCGAAGCTGACCACGTTGATAACCGTCGCCAGCACCGACGGCCAGCGGCCGTATAGCAGCGCGATAATCACCACGCCAAGCAGGTAGAGCATCACCAGGTTGGCGGCTTCAAAGGCCACCAGCCACTGCATCGCCACCAGCGTAATGACCGCGCAGAGCGCCAGCGCCACGAAGCAGCCCTGGATTTGCAAGCGCCACTTCTCGATGGCGGTACGGCTATCGCTGGCCCGCGTGGGCAGCGGTGCGCTTTTTTCATCAAGGGCGATAACCACCAGATCGAGGTCGGGCGCGTCGCGCGCCAGGCGATCGGCGAATCCGCTGCGGCTCCACCAGCGGCGTTTTCCCTGGCGGCCGATGACGATTTTGCCCAGATTATGCTCGCGGGCGTAGTGCAGTACGGCTTTCTCTTCTGACGGGTCGGAGAGCGTGGCCGTTTCCGCCCCTAACTCCTGAGCGAGCCGCAGGGCGGCCAGGATAGCGCGCCGTTTGGCTTCCGGCAGGCGGTGCAGGGAGGGGGTTTCGACGTAAACTGCATGCCAGATGCTGCCGAATCGCGCGGCCAGGCGCGCGGCGGCGCGCACCAGTTTTTCACTGCCGGTATTATGGCCGATGCACAGCAGCAGGGTGTCGCGGGTATGCCAGACTTTCTCCTGCCCCTGACGGTCGCGCCAGGCGCGCATCTGTTCATCGACCCGATCGGCGGTCCGACGCAGAGCCAGTTCACGCAGAGCAATCAGGTTTCCCTTGCGGAAAAAGTTTTCGATGGCCCGCTCCGCCTGACCGCCGATATAGACCTTACCCTCATTCAGGCGCTGACGGAGATCGTCAGGAGGCAGGTCGACCAGCACCACGTCGTCGGCGGCGTCAAAAAAGGGATCGGGGACGGTTTCGCGCACCTGCACGCCGGTAATCCCGCTGACGACATCGTTCAGGCTTTCGAGGTGCTGGACGTTCACGGTGGTAAACACGTCGATACCGGCATCGAGAAGCTCTTCGACATCCTGCCAGCGTTTGGGGTGGCGCGAGCCTGGCGCGTTGCTGTGCGCCAGCTCATCCACCAGAATCAGCGCTGGTCGGCGCGCCAGCGCGGCGTCGAGATCGAACTCATGGACATAGCGTCCGCGATGAGAGAAGCGGCGCTGGGGGAGGGTGCTGAGCCCGTCCAGCATCGCCGCGGTCTCTTTGCGACCGTGGGTTTCCGCCACGCCAATCAGAATATCCAGCCCCTGGGCGCGCAGCCGCTGCGCTTCCGCCAACATGGCCCAGGTTTTACCGACGCCCGCGCAGGCGCCAAAGAACACTTTTAGCTTGCCGCGATGCGGCTCGCCGGTATGTTGCAACAGGCGGTCCGGGTCCGGGCGCAGCGGCTCGTCACTCATTTTACTTATCCTTCAGGGCATCCAGCGCCATATTCAGTTGCACTATATTTACCACAGGCTGGCCGAGAAAACTGACCAGCGGCGTTTGCGTCGCGTCATTCACCAGGCGGGTGACTTGCGCAATACTCAGATTACGGGCCTTCGCGACGCGCGGCACCTGCCAGAGCGCTGCCGTCGGCGTGAGGTTATTATCCAGCCCGCTTGCCGAGGTTGTCACCAGCTCAACCGGAACGCGCGGATTCGCTTCCGGGTTGGCGAGACGTAGCGCCTGCACGCGTTCGCTGACGGCCTTATCCAGCGCCGGGTTGCTGACGGCCAGATTACTGCCGCCGGAGGCGAGCGGATTGTACGGCGTGTCAGCGGTCGCCGAAGGGCGCCCCTGGAAATAGCCCGCCGCGGTAAAATTCTGGCCAATCAGGCTGGAACCGCGGACTTCGCCGGCGATGCGGATCAGTGAGCCGTTTGCCTGCTGCGGGAACCACCACTGCCCAAGCGCCGTCGTCAGCAGCGGATAGACGCCGCCGGTGAGGAGCGTTAACAGAATAAATAGCACAAGTGCCGGTCGAATGAATGACATGGTATGTTCCTCACAGCAACCCGGTCAGGGTCAGTAACAGATCGATAGCTTTAATGCCGATAAACGGCACCAGCAGCCCGCCCAGGCCATAAACCCACAGATTACGGCGCAGCATGGCTGAAGCCGACAGCGGGCGATAGCTCACGCCCTTCAGCGCCAGCGGGATCAGGAAGATGATGATCAGCGCGTTAAAGATAACCGCGCTCAGAATCGCCGAGGCAGGCGAGTGCAGGTGCATGACGTTGAGCATCGCCAGCTGCGGGTAAACGGCGGCAAAGGCGGCCGGAATAATGGCAAAGTACTTCGCCACATCGTTGGCAATACTGAAGGTGGTCAACGACCCACGGGTCATCAGCATCTGCTTACCGATATGCACCACTTCGATCAGTTTGGTCGGGTTGGAGTCGAGGTCCACCATGTTGCCCGCCTCTTTTGCCGCCTGGGTACCGGAGTTCATCGCCACCGCGACATCGGCCTGAGCCAGCGCCGGGGCATCGTTGGTACCGTCGCCGGTCATCGCCACCAGACGACCTTCGGACTGGTACTGACGGATCAGCGCCAGTTTGGCTTCCGGCGTCGCTTCGGCAAGGAAATCATCGACGCCCGCTTCGGCGGCAATCGCCGCCGCGGTCAGGCGGTTATCGCCGGTAATCATGACCGTTTTAATGCCCATCTTACGCAGCTGAGCGAAGCGCTCCTTAATTCCGCCTTTAACAATATCTTTCAGCGAAATGATCCCCAGCACGCGTTTGCCTTCCGCGACCACCAGCGGCGTCGCCCCCTGGCGGGCGACATCTTCCACCTGTTTGTCGACGTCCGCCGGGAAGTGGCCGCCGTTGGCCTCGACATGGCGACGAATCGCGTCGACGGAGCCTTTGCGGATCATTCGCCGATCGATATTAATCCCGCTCATGCGCGTCTGGGCGGTGAAGGGAACGAAGGTCGCATGCAGCGACTGCAGATCCCGCTCGCGCAGGTTGAAGCGCTGTTTTGCCAGCACCACGATGCTGCGGCCTTCCGGCGTTTCATCGGCCAGAGATGAGAGCTGGGCGGCATCGGCAAGGGTTTTTTCTTCGACGCCTTCCGCCGGTAAAAACGCCGAGGCCTGGCGGTTACCGAGGGTAATCGTACCGGTTTTATCCAGCAGTAAGACGTCAACGTCGCCCGCGGCTTCTACCGCGCGTCCGCTGGTGGCGATAACGTTGGCGCCCAGCATGCGGCTCATCCCGGCGACGCCGATCGCCGACAGCAGCCCGCCGATGGTGGTCGGAATCAGGCATACCAGCAGCGCCACCAGTACCGTCACGCTGACCGCATTGCCGCTCCAGGCGGAGAATGGCCAGATGGTGGCGGTCGCCAGCAGGAACACCAGCGTGAGGGCGATGAGCAGGATCGTCAGCGCAATTTCATTTGGCGTTTTGCGGCGCTGGGCGCCTTCGACCATGGCGATCATCCGATCAAGGAAGGTTTCCCCAGGGTTGACGCTACAGCGGATCACCAGCCAGTCAGAAAGAATGCGCGTCCCGCCGGTCACCGATGCAAAGTCGCCGCCGGATTCGCGGATCACCGGCGCCGATTCACCGGTGATGGCGCTTTCGTCCACCGAGGCACCGCCTTCAATAACTTCCCCGTCGCAGGGAATGATATCGCCAGCTTCCACCAGCACCACATCGCCTTTGCGTAAATCCTCGGCCGGAATATGGTCGACAGGCGCATCATGCTGCGGCGCGCGCAGCTTGCGAGCAAAAGCGGTTTTTTTCACCCCTTTCAGACTGTTGGCCTGCGCTTTGCTGCGGCCTTCTGCCATGGCTTCGGCGAAGTTGGCGAACAGCACGGTAAACCACAACCAGATACTCACGGCGGCGGTAAAAGCGGCGCTGCCGGCGAGATGCCCGCTGGCCATCGCCACGGCCAGCAGCGTGGTTATCAGGCTACCGATCCAGACGATGAACATCACCGGGTTGCGCCACTGCACCGTCGGGCTCAGTTTTTTCACGGCATCCAGCAGCGCCTGGCGCACCAGCGTCGGTTCGAGCAGGGCTAATTGTTTGCGACTCATAACAGGGTGCTCCGCATCACTTAAAGTAAGGAGAAGTGTTCCGCCAACGGGCCGAGCGCCAGGGCAGGAATAAAGGTCAGGGCGCCAACCAGCAGCACGGTACCGATCAGCAGACCGATAAACAGCACATCATGGGTGGCAAGGGTGCCGGAACTGGTCGGCTGGATCTTTTTACTCACCAGAGAACCGGCGATAGCCATTACCGGCACGATGACCGCAAAACGGCCGAGCAGCATGCAAAACGCCAGCAGCAGGTTCCAGAATGGCGTGGCCGCATTGAGGCCGGCGAAGGCGCTGCCGTTGTTATTGGCGGCGGAGGTGACGGCATACAGCACTTCGCTAAAGCCGTGCGCTCCCGGATTAAACATCCCCGCGCGTCCGGCCTCGGTCATCATCGCCAGCGCGGTACCCAGCAGCACCAGAGTGGGCGTCACGAGGATGGCGAGGGCGATCATTTTCATTTCGCGTACATCTATCTTCTTACCGAGATATTCCGGCGTCCGGCCAATCATCAGCCCGGCGATAAAGACCGCCAGCATGACAAACAGCAGCATGCCGTACAGACCCGAGCCCACGCCGCCGAAGACCACTTCGCCTATTTGCATCAGCCACATGGGAACCATGCCGCCCAGCGCAGTAAAGGAGTCGTGCATGGCATTGACCGCGCCGCAGGAGGCGGCGGTGGTGATAACCGCGAACAGACTGCTGGTCAGAATGCCAAAGCGACTCTCTTTGCCTTCCATATTCCGGCTGCTGTCCGCCCCCAGTTGCAACAGGTGCGGGTTACCGTGGGTTTCTGCCCACATCACCACCGCCACGCAGACGATAAAGATCAGCGTCATTGCCCACAGGATGGCGTGTCCCTGGCGGCGGTCACCGACGACGTCGCCAAAGGCAAAGCACAGTGCGGCCGGGATCAAAAACATCGCCAGCATTTGCACCATGTTGCTCAGCGCCGTCGGGTTTTCAAACGGGTGCGCGGAGTTGGCGTTAAAGAACCCACCGCCGTTGGTACCGAGCATTTTGACGGCTTCCTGCGAGGCGACCGGCCCCATTGGCAGCGACTGATGCACCCCTTCCAGCGAGGTGAAGGCCTGATACGGCAGAAAGTTTTGCGGCACGCCTTGCTGAATAAAGAACACCGCGATCAGCAGTGACACCGGCAGCAGCAGCCATAGGGTAATGCGGGTGAGATCGACCCAGGCGTTACCCAGAGTGCTGACCTGCTGGCGAGACCAGGCGCGGGTGAAGGCAAAAATCACCGCGATACCGGTGGCCGCCGAGAGGAAGTTTTGCACCGTCAGACCGGCCATCTGGCTGAGGTAGCTGAGGGTACTTTCTCCGGCATAGGCCTGCCAGTTGGTGTTGCTGACGAAACTCACCGCCGTATTCAGCGCCAGATCCCATGACAGGCCGGGAAGATGCTGAGGGTTGAGCGGCAGTGCGCCCTGAGACATCAGCAGGGCGAACAGCACCACCAGTCCCACGCCATTAAACAGCAGAATGGCGAGCAGATACTGGCGCCAGTTCATCTCCTGGGTACGAATCCCCGAGATCCGCCAGATGCCGCGTTCAATGCCGGCAAGCCCCGGTAGCGGGGTATCGGCGATCATTCTGGCCAGCAACGTCCCCGTCAGGCGAGCCAGCACCATCAGCAGCAGCAGAAAACTGGCGATAAGTAAGAATCCTTGTGCGGCCATCAGAATGCCTCCGCGTTTATCAGGGCATAGACCAAATAGGCCAGCAACAGGAATACCAGCGCCACGCCAGCAATTACGCCTGCACTCACAATCCACCTCCGGGTGTCTTTACGATTTACCTGGAGGATAGAAATTCGCGTGCAAAGATTTTGCAAAAATCAGAACGGGGGGTGTAAAAAAAGTATAAAAATCACTAAAACCACAAATTAACCAATGGTTAGTATTAATTTAACTTTTTTGTAACTAAATTACCGGGTGAATGTAAATAAAGGCAAAACGGGCCGCTTTTAGTGGTCGGATGAGTAGTAAAATTACAGCCAAAGCGGTATTATTTTAGCCAGAAAGACATTGACACTTTACCGGCGTCGCTTGCCGGCCTGACTAAGGGAGAGAAATTATGGCGTTGTATAAAACTTATCCGACTCACGTTATCTTTTTACGTCGTGCTTTCGCCGTCGTGGCTGGCGTGGCAGCACTTCCGGTGATGCTGTTGTGGAAAGACCGGGCCCGCTATTACAGCTGGCTGCACCGGGTATGGGCAAAAACCAGCGAACAGCCGGTGTGGATGGCGCAGGCTGAAAAAGCCGCCGCCGATTTTTACTGACAGCCATCGCCCGACTGCATAACCGCCGGTTCTCCGGCGGTTTTTTTTTGCCCGCTCAGACGAGCTCTGCTTGCGCCTGCGCGCCTCCTGCAACACTCTATATCTGAATTTCCTGATGCTTCCCTCGCGGGCTACGTACCCGGACGGGAGATATCGAATCCATGAATGTGACTGATTGCAGGAGTTTTATGGCCACTCATCTGGTTTGGTTTCGCGCTGACCTACGTATCCATGACAACCTGGCGCTTGCCGCCGCCTGTCGCGATCCGCATGCCCGCGTGCTGGCGCTGTTTATCGCCACGCCGGGCCAGTGGCGTCAGCACGGTATGGCGCCGCGGCAGGCGGCTTTTATCGTCCGCCATCTGCGTAGCCTGCAGTCAGCTCTTGCCGAGCGGGGGATAGCGCTGCTGGTGGCGGAGGCGGAGGATTTTTCGGCCAGCGTCCAGCTACTGACGGACTATTGCGCGCAGCAGCAGGTCAGCCACCTGTTTTATAACTACCAGTACGAAATTAACGAGCGTCAGCGCGATGCGGCGGTGGAAAAACGGCTGAGCGGCGTGGTGTGTCACGGGTTTGACGATGCGCTGTTACTGTCTCCCGGCAGCGTGCTGACCGGTAATCACGAAATGTATAAAGTGTTTACGCCCTTTAAAAACGCTTTTCTCCGTCGATTGCGCGAGGCGCTGCCGGAGTGCGTCGCCGCGCCGACGGTACGCAGCCACGGCCCCCTGGCGCCAGCGCCGCTGCCGGAGATTCGCTATCCGCAGGAGGCTTTCGACCCACACCTTTTTGCCGACGATGAGAAAACGGCTATCGCCAGGCTGCGTCATTTCTGCCAGCAAAAAGCCGCCGGTTATGATCTGCAGCGTGATTTTCCCGCCACGGAAGGCACCAGCCGACTGTCGCCATGTCTGGCCGTGGGCGTACTTTCCCCACGTCAGTGCCTGCATCGACTGCTGGCTGAGCAGCCCGCAGCGCTCGACGGCGAAGCAGGTTCCGTCTGGCTGAACGAACTTATCTGGCGGGAATTTTACCGGCATTTGATGGTGTTCTACCCGCAGTTATGCAAGGGGCGTCCGTTTATTGCCTGGACCGATAACGTGGCATGGCGGGACGATGAGCAAGGATTAGAGGCGTGGCAAGCCGGGAAGACGGGTTTTCCGATTGTCGATGCCGCGATGCGCCAGCTCAATGCCACGGGCTGGATGCATAACCGGCTGCGGATGATTGCCGCCAGTTTTCTGGTCAAGGATCTGCGCATCGACTGGCGCGCGGGCGAACGCTATTTTATCAACCAGCTGATTGATGGCGACCTGGCGGCCAATAACGGCGGGTGGCAGTGGGCCGCCTCGACAGGCACCGACGCCGCCCCTTATTTTCGTATATTTAATCCAACCACCCAGGGCGAGAAGTTTGATAAAGCGGGGGCGTTTATTCGGCAATGGCTGCCTGAGCTGGCGGACGTTCCTGATAACGCGCTGCATCAGCCGTGGCGGTGGGCCGATAAGCAGGGGGTGACCCTGAACTATCCGCGCCCGCTGGTCGATCATAAGCAGGCGCGGCTGGAGACGCTGGCGGCCTGGGAGGCTGCCAGTAAAAGCCTTACTCCACGGCCAGGGCGCGGCTCCTGACCCGCAGGGCGTGATACAGCCAGATGATCAGCACCAGGCCGACGCAGGCTAAAGACCCCCAGGTGATTTGGCTGAACACGTTAATATAGGCATCAATGGCGTAGTTGGTCGCACCGGCTTCATCGAACGCGCCCTGCGCCGTCTGGTCGGCAATCACGCCGGCCAGATAGTTGGCGATGGCGCCGGAGAGCAGCATATAGATGCCGGTCAGCACGCCGGTCACGCCGGGGATTGCGATGCGGGTGATTTGCGCCATCGCCACCGGATCGATAAACAGCTCGGCAAAGCCCATCACCGCGAGGCCCAGCACCATCAGCGGCATCGACGATTGTCCGTAAGCGGCTGACCAGCGCGCGCTCAGGGTCAGAATGCAGAAGCCGGCGCTCATCAGCCCCAGACCCAGCGCAAATTTCCCCCAGATCCGCACGGTACGGTTGCCGTTGATATTCTCTTTCACCAGCCAGGCCAGCACCATTCCGCAGAACATGACCGCAAAGGCGTTCACCGACTGGAACATCGCGGTCGGGACCTCATAACGCAGGATATGCCGGTTCACGAAGCGGTCGATATACAGGCTGATGGAGCTGCCGCCCTGTTGCGCGAAAGCCCAGAACAGCAGGCTGAACCCGGTCAGGACGATAATGAGCCGCAGGTCTCGACGTTGTCTGGCCGTCTCTGCCCGCCGATAAATTCTGGCCAGTACCACCAGGCCGACAATCGTTGCCACGATCAGCGCATAGACCGA
Organism: Raoultella sp. T31; assembly: GCF_002806725.1. Taxonomy (NCBI): domain Bacteria; kingdom Pseudomonadati; phylum Pseudomonadota; class Gammaproteobacteria; order Enterobacterales; family Enterobacteriaceae; genus Klebsiella; species Raoultella sp. T31. Next base: position 27,724 of record NZ_PIBO01000035.1, on the reverse strand, counting down.
CCACTCTTGCCAGAACAGTACGCCGATCAGCAGCGGGGCCGCGATCAGCAGAACCAGCAGCCAGCCCCAGGTGGGCAGCATAAAGCGGCGCGCGCAGAGCGCTTCGCGGTTGACGCCCGAGGTGTGGCGGAAATGGCGACTGCCGCAGAGGAAAATCACCAGCCCGGCAATCATCCCGACGGCGGCGAGGGCGAAGCCCATGGCCCAGCTGTACTCTTCCTGCACATATCCGCAGGCGATGGGGGCGACGATCGAACCGATATTTCCCGCCGCATACATCAGCGAGAAGCCGCCGTCGCGACGTGGATCGGTGGGCTCGTACAGCTCTCCCAACAGGCAGCTAACGTTGGATTTAAACAATCCGTAGCCGCAGACGATGATTGCGAGCGACAGATAGAGGAAGGTCGGCGCAATTTCGCTGGCGCCCAACACCAGGTGGCCAATGGCCATCAACAACGCGCCGAGCATCACCGCCATTCGGTTGCCGAGGAGTTTATCGGCCAGGAAACCGCCGAGAATCGGCGTGACGTACACCAGAGAGCAGTAGGCGCTGAAGAGGGCGTAGGCGTGGCTATCGTCATACTTAAGCTGATTGGTGAGATACAAAATCAGCAGCGCCCGCATCCCGTAAAAACTAAAGTATTCCCAAATTTGCAGCGCCACGACGTAATAGATTGCGCGCGGCTGCGAGGATTGTCTGTTCATGTAACGCCTGGTTCCTGCCGTAATACGAAAGTCGATCTTTCTGCATGAATAGCGGTTTGGTAGTGATATTCATGGTCTTAAAGGCTTTCTGGTTATTTAATATGCTTTAATAGTGCATAAATATACACGAATGCATTATGGGGTGGGTAGACAAATTGCGGGATTAAGCTAAAAGTCAAATGATAGGCTCTCGCCGAGAGGCTATCGACGATCTACGCGGATACCGCTATGTTATGCCTGTGCACAAAATGATGACCTGATGGAGCGGCAATGAAAAATAGTGAACTGGAACAACTGATTAACGAAAAGCTCAATAGCGCGACATTCAGCGACTACGCGCCAAATGGCCTACAGGTGGAAGGGCGTGAAACGGTGCAAAAAATTATCACCGGCGTCACCGCCAGTCAGGCGCTGTTGGATGAAGCCGTGCGCCTGCAGGCAGATGCGGTGATTGTTCATCATGGTTATTTCTGGAAAGGCGAATCGCCGGTGATTCGCGGCATTAAGCGCCAGCGTCTGAAGACGCTGCTGGCGAATGATATCAATCTCTATGGCTGGCATCTGCCGCTGGATGCCCACCCGGAGCTGGGGAATAACGCCCAGCTGGCGCAACTGCTCGGAATGACTATCAAGGGCGAAATTGAGCCGCTGCTCCCGTGGGGAGAGCTGTCGATGCCGGTTTCCGGGCTCGAGCTGGCCTCGTGGATTGAGGCGCGCCTGGGACGCAAACCGCTATGGTGCGGGGATACCGGGCCAGAAAAAGTGGCCCGTGTCGCCTGGTGTACCGGCGGTGGTCAGAGCTTTATTGACAGCGCCGCTCGCTTCGGCGTCGATGCGTTTATTACCGGCGAGGTCTCGGAGCAAACCATCCACTCCGCGCGCGAGCAGTCCCTGCATTTTTATGCCGCCGGGCACCATGCCACTGAACGCGGCGGTATTCGCGCGTTGAGCGAATGGCTGACGGAAAATACCGATCTGGATGTGACCTTTATTGATATTCCTAACCCGGCCTGATGAGAGAAAAAAAGTGCAGCGAGCGCGTTGTTACATGTTAGGCGAAACCGCCGTGGTTCTGGAGCTCGATCCCCCGCTGACGCTGGAGAGTCAAAAGCGTATCTGGCGGCTGGCCCAAAGACTGGCGGATCATGAAGAGGCCCTGGATGCGATACCGGGGATGAACAATATTACCGTGGTCCTGCGCCATCCGCAGACGATGGCATGGGATGCGATTGAGCAGTTGCAGCGCTGGTGGGAGGAGAGTGAGGCGCTTGAGCCGCAGTCGCGGCTGATGACCATTCCGGTTATCTACGGTGGTGAAGATGGCCCCGATCTGGCAAACGTGGCGCTCCACAGCGGGCTGACGGAAAAGCAGGTCGTTGAACTGCACGCCTCCGTCGAGTACGTGGTGTGGTTTCTTGGTTTCCAGCCGGGATTTCCCTATCTCGGCGGACTGCCGGAACGTTTAGCGATGCCGCGACATGCGGAACCGCGTCTGCGGGTCCCCGCCGGCTCTGTCGGCATCGGCGGCGCGCAAACCGGCGTGTATCCGCTGGCGACGCCGGGCGGATGGCAACTGCTGGGCCGCACGCCGCTGGCGCTTTTTGATCCCATGCGTCAGGAGCCCGTGCTGCTGCGTGCCGGCGATCGCGTTCGCTTTGTGCCGCAAAAGGAGGGGATATGCTGAAGATGATCCGCGCCGGAATGTACTCCTCGGTACAGGATGGCGGGCGTGAAGGACAGCGGCAGTCGGGGATCAGTCTCTGCGGCGCGCTGGATAAACCTTCGCTGGTGATTGCCAACCTGCTGGTCGGCAACGCGGCGAATGCCGCCGCGCTGGAGATTACGCTCGGCCAGGTGGATATTCAGTTTGAACGCGATTGCTGGTTTGCGCTGACCGGTGCCGCCTGTGAAGCCATGCTGGACGACAAGCCGGTATGGGTTGGCTGGCGAATGGCGGCGAAGGCCGGGCAGCATCTGGTGCTTAAAAACCCGCAGTACGGGATCCGCAGCTATCTGGCGGTGGCCGGAGGCATTGATGTCCCGCAGGTGCTTGGCTCGCGCTGTACCGATCTGAAAGTCGGCATTGGCGGCCTTGAAGGGCGGCGACTACAGGATGGCGATCGGCTGAAACTGGGGAAAGCGTCCCGGCGATTCAGCGCGTCGCGTGGCATTAAGTCACTGCCGGTCGGGAACCGCATCCGCGCGTTACCGGGGCCGGAGTACCATGAATTTGATCGGGCTTCGCAGGGGGCGTTCTGGCGTTCCCCCTGGCAGCTTAGCGCCCAGAGTAACCGGATGGGATATCGCCTGCAGGGCCAACCGCTTACCCGCACCACCGATCGCGAAATGTTCTCGCACGGCCTGCTGCCGGGCGTGGTGCAGGTCCCGCATAGCGGCCAGCCGATTGTTCTGATGAACGACGCGCAGACCACCGGCGGCTACCCGCGTATTGCCTGTATTATCGACGCTGATATGTACCAGCTGGCGCAAATTCCGCTGGGCCAGCCGATTCACTTTGTTCCGTGCACGCTGGAAGAGGCGTTGAAAGCGCGTGCGGATCAGCAGCGTTATCTGGAACAACTGGCATGGAGACTGAGCGATGATCATTGATTTAAATGCCGATCTGGGGGAAGGCTGCGCGAGCGATAGCGCGTTGTTACAGCTGGTCTCCTCCGCCAATATCGCCTGCGGTTTTCACGCCGGCGATGCGTTACTGATGCATAAATGCGTGCGTGAGGCGTTGAAAAACGGCGTGGCCGTCGGGGCGCATCCCAGCTTTCCCGATCGGGAAAATTTTGGCCGCACCGCAATGCAGCTGCCGCCGGAGACGGTCTATGCCCAGATGCTGTATCAGATTGGCGCGCTGGCGGCGATCGTGCGCGCGGAAGGCGGTGAACTCAGGCACGTGAAGCCGCACGGTATGCTCTACAACCAGGCGGCAAAAGAGGCGCCGCTGGCCGATGCGATTGCCCGGGCGGTGCGGGATTTCGATCCTGCGCTGATCCTGGTCGGGCTGGCAGGCAGTGAATTAATTCGCGCCGGACAACATTACAAGCTGGCTACGCGGCAGGAGGTGTTCGCCGATCGCGGGTATCTGGCTGACGGTAGTCTGGTGCCGCGTTCACAGCCCGGGTCGCTTATCGACAGCGAAGAGCAGGCGTTGGCGCAGACGCTGGAAATGGTGCAACACAATCGGGTACGCAGTCTCACCGGTGAATGGGCGCACGTTATCGCCGACACCGTGTGTCTTCACGGCGACGGCGAGCATGCGCTGGATTTTGCGCGCCGTTTGCGTGCGGCTTTTGCCGGACGCAATATTCAGGTCAGCGCGGAAACAGAAGAATAAAACCATCATTGGCTTGATATTAGCCATCGTGAACGTTTTTTTGCTCTGTTTCCTGCTGTTCTTGTAAGGAGGGATCGTGGCTGGCGTATTGATTACTGGATTTGAACCCTTTGGCGGCGAGGCGGTGAACCCTTCGTGGGAAGTGGTTAAGCAGCTTGACGGCGCGATCGTTGGCGGCGAGCGCGTGGTCGCACGACAGCTGCCCTGTGTATTTGGCGAGGCCCTGACGACGCTGTATGCGGCGCTGGATGAGTATCAGCCGGTGTTAACGATAGCGGTCGGGCAGGCGGGGGGGCGTGTCGATATTACCGTCGAACGCATCGCGATAAACGTCGATGATGCGCGTATTGCCGATAATAAAGGCCAGCAGCCGGTTGACGTGCCGGTGGTGGCCGGCGGTCCGGCGGCCTGGTTCAGCAGCCTGCCGGTGAAAGCGATTGTCGCGGCGCTGCGCGGACAGGGCATACCGGCATCGGTGTCGCAAACGGCGGGGACATTCGTCTGCAACCATGTGATGTATGGCCTGCTGCAGGCATTAAACGGGAGAAGCGGAGCGAAAGGCGGTTTTATCCATATTCCGTACCTCCCGGAGCAGGCGGCCGCCCATCCGGGTGAGGCGAGTATGGCGCTACCAACGGTCCGTGCGGCGCTGGAGACGGCGATTGCCGTCTCCTTGCGCCAGGAAGGCGATGTGAAAATCGTCGGCGGGGCCACGCACTAACACAAGGACGCTACTATGCCAGAAGGTCCGGAGATCCGCCGCGCGGCGGATAGCCTGGAGGCGGCGGTCAAAGGCGAACCTCTTACCGATGTCTGGTTCGCTTTTCCGCCGCTACAGGTGTATCAAGCTCAACTGGTAGGCCAGCGGATAACCCATATAGAAACCCGCGGCAAAGCTCTGCTGACCCATTTCTCCGGCGGCCTGACGCTCTACAGTCATAATCAGCTGTACGGCGTCTGGCGCGTGGTGGCGGCGGGCGAACAGCCGGTCAGCAATAGGGTGCTGCGGGTCAGACTGCAGACAGCGGAGAAGGCGATTTTGCTCTATAGCGCGTCGGATATCGCTATTCTGACGCCGGAGCAGCTGGCCAGCCATCCGTTTTTATTGCGGGTGGGACCGGATGTGCTGGATATGACGCTGACCGCGGAATCGGTCAAAGCCCGCCTGCTGTCGGCCAGATTCCGTCGGCGGCAGTTTTCCGCTTTGCTGTTGGATCAGGCGTTTCTGGCCGGGCTGGGAAACTATTTACGCGTGGAGATTCTCTGGCAGGTGGGGTTGAGCGGGCGGCATAACGCATCGGCGCTCGATGATAAGCAGCTCGATGCCCTGGCCCATGCGCTGCTGGATATTCCGCGCCTGTCGTATCGTACCCGCGGTAGGGTGGATGAGAATAAACATCACGGCGCGCTGTTCCACTTTAAGGTTTTCCATCGCGATGGCGAAATTTGCGAGCGCTGCGGCGGGATTATCGAGAAAACGATGCTCGCGTCGCGGCCGTTTTACTGGTGTCCGGGATGCCAGCGTTAGCGATACGTTGCTCGCTCTTTTAGATAGCGTGCCGGTATGGCATGCGCCTGACCCGGCCCACGGTATCTACCGGTTGGGGTAGGCCCACGCAAGCGGCCTGCGCTATCGACCTGCTTTTGTCGGCCCGCGCAAGCGAAGCGCCGCCGGGCAATGCCGCCAGAACGCACTTTGTTAACAATAAAAAAACGCGCCCGCAGGCGCGTTTTTGCTCTTCAGAATCGCACTTAGCCTTTGACCACGTCGGATTTGAAGTCGCGTTTTTCGTAGCCGGTATACAGCTGACGCGGACGCGCGATTTTCATGCCGTCGCTGTGCATTTCGTTCCAGTGAGCAATCCAGCCAACGGTACGCGCCATCGCGAAGATAACGGTAAACATGGAGGACGGAATGCCCATCGCTTTCAGAATGATACCGGAGTAGAAATCGACGTTCGGGTAGAGTTTCTTCTCGATAAAGTACGGGTCGTTGAGCGCGATGTGCTCAAGTTCCATGGCCACTTCCAGCAGATCGTCTTTGGTGCCCAGTTCTTTCAGCACTTCATGACAGGTTTCACGCATCACGGTGGCGCGCGGGTCGTAGTTTTTGTACACGCGGTGGCCAAAGCCCATCAGACGGAAAGAGTCGTTTTTGTCTTTCGCGCGACGGACAAATTCCGGAATGTGCTCAACGGAACTGATCTCTTCCAGCATCTTCAGCGCAGCTTCGTTGGCGCCACCGTGCGCCGGTCCCCACAGGGAGGCGATGCCCGCAGCGATACAGGCGAACGGATTCGCGCCAGAAGAACCTGCGGTACGGACGGTGGAGGTGGATGCGTTCTGTTCGTGGTCGGCGTGCAGGATCAGGATACGGTCCATAGCGCGTTCCAGTACCGGGTTAACCTCGTAGGTTTCACACGGTGTGGAGAACATCATATTCAGGAAGTTGCCCGCGTAAGAGAGGTCGTTGCGCGGATAAACGAAAGGCTGGCCGATTGAATATTTGTAACACATGGCTGCCATTGTCGGCATTTTGGACAGCAGGCGGTAGGCGGCGATTTCACGGTGGCGCGGATTGTTGACATCCAGAGAGTCGTGATAGAACGCGGCCAGCGCGCCGGTGATACCGCACATCACCGCCATCGGGTGGGAGTCGCGGCGAAACGCGTGGAACAGACGGGTAATCTGCTCGTGGATCATGGTGTGGCGGGTAACGATGGTCTTGAATTCGTTGTACTGTTCCTGGTTCGGTTTTTCACCGTTCAGCAGGATGTAACACACTTCGAGGTAGTTGGACTCGGTCGCTAACTGATCGATCGGGAAACCGCGGTGGAGCAGGATACCTTCATCACCATCGATAAACGTGATTTTAGATTCACATGATGCGGTGGAAGTGAAACCAGGGTCAAAGGTGAATACGCCTTTTGATCCAAGACTACGAATATCAATAACATCCTGACCGAGCGTGCCCTTTAGCACATCCAGTTCAATAGCAGTATCACCGCCTAGGGTGATTTTTGCTTTAGCATCAGACATTTATGGTCTCCTTAGCGCCTTTATTGCGTAAGACTGCCGGGTGTGGATTTGCCTTCGGCCCGTGTCTGATTACGTTACCAGTTTGTTATGTTGCACACAGCTCTGCGTCAGCGGAAATGGCAGGGTACAGAGCAAAGGCGCTTGATGGTACGTCTTCAGCCTACGACGAAACAGCAGCAAATCAGCGTTTTAGCAGTCCGAATTTAAAAATCTGTATACCACTAATAACTGTCCTGATTACATCGGTCAATACCATCACACTGTTGCATAACTTATTCTCAGGTGAAAGAGTGACCCCATAACTTTTGCGCATTATTGCATTTATCTGGTAATGGTTGTAACAAGAATGTTTAATATTTGTCAAATCAGGTGATTAAAATTTAAAATAATGTTGTTATCGTGACCTCGATCACTGTTCGGGACAAAACCCGACAAACTATATGTAGGTTAATTGTAATGATTTTGTGAACGGCCTATACTGCCGCCAGGTCTCCGGAACACCCTGCAATCCCGAGCCACCCAGCGTTGTCTGGTCACGTTTTAGCTCTTGAAAAGGGGTTTTATCATGACCACTGGTTATAGAAAGGACGCTGTCTGACCCGCAAGCAGACCGGAGGAAGGAAACAATAAGAACAGCATGTGGGCGTTATTCATGGTAAGAAATGTGAAAAAACAAAGACCTGTCAATCTGGATCTGCAAACGATCCGGTTCCCAATCACAGCGATAGCGTCCATTCTCCATCGCGTTTCCGGTGTGATCACCTTCGTGGCGGTCGGGATTCTGCTTTGGTTGCTGGGCACCAGCCTTTCCTCTCCAGAAGGTTTCCTCGTTGCGTCTTCCATCATGGATAGCTTCTTTGTGAAGTTCATCATGTGGGGCATCCTGACCGCGCTGGCATACCACGCCGTTGTCGGTATCCGCCACCTGTTGATGGATTTTGGCTACCTGGAAGAAACCCTCGAAGTAGGGACACGCTCCGCTAAGATTTCTTTTGTTATTACTGTCGTGCTTTCACTTCTCGCAGGAGTCCTCGTATGGTAAGCAACGCCTCAGCACTGGGACGCAACGGCGTACATGACTTCATTCTGGTTCGTGCTACCGCCATCGTTCTGACCCTTTACATCATCTATATGGTCGGCTTTTTCGCCACCACCGGTGAAATTTCCTGGGAAGTCTGGACGGGTTTTTTCTCCTCCGCATTCACTAAAGTCTTCACCCTGTTAGCCCTCGTCTCCATTCTGATTCATGCCTGGATCGGGATGTGGCAGGTGTTGACGGACTACGTTAAACCGCTGGCTGTACGCTTAATTCTGCAACTGGTTATCGTTGTTGCGCTGGTGGCTTACGTTCTTTATGGATTTGTTGTGGTGTGGGGTGTGTGATGAAATTGCCTGTCAGAGAATTTGATGCAGTTGTGATTGGTGCCGGTGGCGCAGGTATGCGCGCGGCGCTGCAAATTTCCCAGAGCGGCCAGACCTGTGCGCTGCTCTCTAAAGTGTTCCCTACCCGTTCCCATACCGTTTCCGCGCAGGGTGGCATCACCGTGGCGCTCGGTAATACCCATGAAGATAACTGGGAATGGCATATGTATGACACGGTGAAAGGTTCCGATTATATCGGCGACCAGGATGCCATCGAATATATGTGTAAGACCGGCCCGGAAGCGATTCTGGAGCTTGACCATATGGGGCTGCCGTTCTCCCGTCTGGAGAATGGCACCATTTATCAACGTCCGTTTGGCGGCCAGTCGAAAAACTTCGGCGGCGAACAGGCGGCACGTACCGCGGCTGCGGCTGACCGTACCGGTCACGCACTGCTGCATACCCTTTATCAGCAAAACCTGAAAAACCACACCACCATTTTCTCCGAGTGGTATGCGCTGGATCTGGTGAAAAACGCCGATGGCGCGGTGGTGGGTTGTACCGCGCTGTGCATTGAAACCGGGGAAGTGGTTTACTTCAAAGCGCGGGCGACCGTGCTGGCAACCGGCGGCGCGGGCCGTATCTACCAGTCCACCACTAACGCCCACATCAACACCGGTGACGGTGTCGGGATGGCGATTCGCGCCGGCGTGCCGGTGCAGGATATGGAAATGTGGCAGTTCCACCCGACCGGTATCGCCGGGGCCGGGGTTCTGGTGACGGAAGGCTGCCGCGGTGAAGGCGGTTATCTGCTGAACAAACACGGCGAGCGCTTTATGGAGCGTTACGCCCCGAATGCGAAAGACCTGGCGGGTCGTGATGTGGTGGCGCGTTCCATCATGATCGAAATCCGCGAAGGTCGCGGCTGTGACGGCCCGTGGGGCCCGCATGCAAAACTGAAACTGGACCATCTGGGCAAAGAGGTTCTGGAATCCCGTCTGCCGGGCATTCTGGAGCTTTCTCGTACCTTCGCCCACGTCGACCCGGTGAAAGAGCCGATTCCGGTTATCCCGACCTGCCACTACATGATGGGCGGTATTCCGACCAAAGTGACCGGCCAGGCGCTGACCGTAAACGAGCAGGGCGAAGACGTGGTGATTCCTGGCCTGTTCGCCGTCGGCGAAATTGCCTGCGTATCGGTCCACGGCGCGAACCGTCTGGGCGGTAACTCTCTGCTTGACCTGGTGGTGTTTGGTCGTGCGGTCGGTCTGCATCTGCAGGAGTCGATTGCCGAGCAGGGCGATCTGCTTGACGCGACCGAAGCTGAAATCGATGCCTCCCTTGAGCGTCTGAACCGCTGGAACGGCAACCGTAACGGCGAAGATCCGGTGGAAATCCGTAAAGCGCTGCAAGAGTGCATGCAGCATAACTTCTCGGTCTTCCGCGAAGGCGATGCGATGGCCAAAGGGCTTGAGCAGCTGAAAGCTATCCGCGAGCGCCTGAAAAATGCGCGCCTGGATGACACCTCCAGTGAATTCAACACCCAGCGCGTTGAGTGTCTGGAGCTGGATAACCTGATGGAAACGGCCTACGCCACTGCGGTGTCGGCAAACTTCCGTACCGAAAGCCGCGGCGCGCATAGTCGCTTCGACTTCCCGGATCGTGATGACGAAAACTGGCTGTGCCATTCCCTGTATCTGCCAGAGTCGGAATCCATGACGCGTCGTAGCGTCAATATGGAACCGAAACTGCGTCCGGCATTCCCGCCGAAGATTCGTACTTATTAATGCGGAGACAGGAAAATGAAACTCGAGTTTTCAATTTATCGTTATAACCCGGACGTTGACGATGCTCCGCGCATGCAGGATTACACCCTCGAAGCGGAAGAAGGTCGTGACATGATGCTGCTGGATGCCCTGATGCAGCTGAAAGAAAAAGACCCGTCACTCTCATTTCGTCGTTCCTGCCGTGAAGGGGTGTGTGGCTCCGACGGTCTGAACATGAACGGCAAAAACGGTCTGGCGTGCATCACGCCGATCTCCGCGCTGAATCAGGCGGGTAAGAAAATTGTCATCCGTCCGCTGCCCGGTTTGCCGGTTATCCGTGATTTGGTGGTGGACATGGGGCAATTCTATGCACAATATGAGAAGATTAAGCCTTACTTGTTGAATAATGGGCAAAATCCTCCGGCTCGTGAGCACCTGCAGTCTCCGGAGCAGCGTGAGAAGCTTGATGGTCTGTACGAGTGTATTCTTTGCGCATGTTGCTCAACCTCTTGCCCGTCGTTCTGGTGGAACCCGGACAAGTTTATCGGCCCGGCCGGTCTGCTGGCTGCGTATCGTTTCCTGATTGACAGTCGCGATACCGAAACCGACAGCCGTCTCGAAGGGCTAAGCGATGCTTTCAGCGTATTCCGCTGTCACAGCATCATGAACTGCGTCAGTGTCTGTCCGAAAGGGCTTAACCCGACGCGCGCCATCGGCCATATTAAGTCGATGCTGCTGCAGCGCAGTGCGTAAGCAACCCGGTCTGTCCCGGATGGCGCTATCGCTTATCCGGGCTACCCGAAGCAGTAGCCCCGGCAAGCGTTCGCGCCGCCGGGGGATATAGCAGGAAACCTCTAAAAACTGCCACATGAATAGTAATAATCGAGATGTTCAGCGCGAGACAAGGCGCGAGCAGAACGAATCTCCGGGAGCATAGTGAACTATGTGACCGGAGTGAGTGAGGGTCGCAACACAGTCGCAGCCTGAACAAAGAAGATTATTAGGCAGTTTTTAAAGGTTCCTTCGCGGACGCAGAAGCCACAACTCGTCCGTAAAGAGTGAACCCCGGCACGTACAATTGCTGTGCGTGGTAGTTTCTACGGCGAAATAAGCATATAAATGCTTAAGGGATCACGATGCAGAACGGCGCAATGAAAGCCTGGCTGGACTCTTCTTACCTCTCTGGTTCGAACCAGAGCTGGATAGAACAGCTCTATGAAGACTTCTTAACCGATCCTGACTCTGTTGACGCCAACTGGCGTTCTATGTTCCAGCAGTTACCTGGCACCGGAGTCAAACCGGATCAATTTCACTCGAAAACGCGTGATTATTTCCGTCGACTGGCGAAGGATGCCTCACGTTACACTTCTTCGATTTCCGACCCTGATACCAATGTGAAGCAGGTTAAAGTCCTGCAGCTCATCAACGCATATCGCTTCCGTGGTCACCAGCATGCGAATCTCGATCCGCTGGGACTGTGGAAGCAAGAGAGAGTGGCGGATCTCGATCCTGCATACCACGATCTGACCGAGGCCGATTTCCAGGAAAGCTATAACGTAGGTTCATTCGCCATCGGCAAAGATACGATGAAACTGGGCGAGCTGATTGCCGCGCTCAAACAAACCTACTGCGGCGCTATCGGCGCGGAATACATGCACATCACCTCTACCGAAGAAAAACGCTGGATTCAGCAGCGTATTGAGTCGGTAGCAGGCAAAGCCAGCTTTACCGCTGACGAGAAAAAACGTTTCCTGACCGAGCTGACGGCAGCCGAAGGCCTGGAACGTTACCTCGGCGCGAAATTCCCGGGCGCCAAACGCTTCTCGCTGGAAGGCGGCGATGCGCTGATCCCGATGCTCAAAGAGATGATCCGGCACGCAGGTAAAAGCGGCACCCGTGAAGTGGTGCTCGGCATGGCGCACCGCGGTCGTCTGAACGTGCTGGTGAACGTTCTGGGTAAAAAACCGCAGGACCTGTTCGACGAGTTTGCGGGTAAGCATAAAGAACACCTTGGCACCGGCGACGTGAAGTACCATATGGGCTTCTCTTCCGACATGGAAACCGAAGGCGGCCTGGTGCATCTGGCGCTGGCGTTTAACCCATCGCACCTCGAAATCGTCAGCCCGGTGGTTATCGGATCGGTTCGCGCGCGTCTCGATCGCCTCGACGAGCCGAGCAGCAATAAAGTGCTGCCGATTACTATCCACGGCGACGCCGCAGTGACCGGTCAGGGCGTGGTTCAGGAAACCCTGAACATGTCCAAGGCGCGCGGCTACGAAGTGGGCGGTACCGTACGTATCGTTATTAACAACCAGGTGGGCTTTACTACCTCGAACCCGCTGGATGCGCGCTCTACGCCGTACTGCACCGATATCGGTAAAATGGTTCAGGCGCCTATCTTCCACGTCAACGCGGACGATCCGGAAGCCGTTGCTTTCGTCACCCGCCTGGCGCTGGATTTCCGTAATACCTTCAAACGCGATGTCTTTATCGACCTGGTGTGCTACCGCCGTCACGGCCATAACGAAGCCGACGAGCCGAGCGCAACTCAGCCGCTGATGTATCAGAAAATCAAAAAACATCCGACCCCGCGCAAAATCTACGCCGACAAACTTGAGCACGACAAAGTGTCGACCCTGGAAGATGCGACCGAACTGGTTAACCTCTATCGTGATGCGCTGGATGCCGGCGAATGCGTGGTTGAGGAGTGGCGTCCGATGAATCTGCACTCCTTTACCTGGTCGCCGTACCTCAACCACGAGTGGGATGAGAGCTACCCGAGTAAAGTCGAGATGAAACGTCTGCAGGAGCTGGCTAAACGCATCAGCACCGTGCCGGACAGCATTGAGATGCAGTCCCGTGTGGCGAAGATTTATGGCGATCGCCAGGCGATGGCGGCCGGCGAGAAGCTGTTCGACTGGGGCGCGGCAGAAAACCTGGCTTACGCTACGCTGGTTGATGAAGGTATTCCGATCCGTCTGTCCGGTGAAGACTCCGGTCGCGGTACGTTCTTCCACCGCCACTCCGTGATTCATAACCAGGTGAACGGTTCAACCTACACCCCGCTGCAGCATGTGCATAACGGTCAGGAGCATTTCAAAGTCTGGGACTCGGTGCTTTCTGAAGAAGCGGTGCTGGCGTTCGAATACGGCTACGCCACTGCCGAACCGCGCACGCTGACCATCTGGGAAGCGCAGTTTGGCGACTTTGCTAACGGCGCTCAGGTGGTTATCGACCAGTTCATCAGTTCCGGCGAGCAGAAATGGGGCCGGATGTGCGGTCTGGTGATGCTGTTGCCGCACGGCTACGAAGGCCAGGGTCCGGAGCACTCCTCCGCGCGTCTGGAACGCTATCTGCAGCTGTGCGCTGAACAGAATATGCAGGTTTGCGTGCCATCGACTCCGGCTCAGGTGTACCACATGCTGCGTCGTCAGGCGCTGCGCGGTATGCGTCGCCCGCTGGTGGTGATGTCGCCGAAATCTCTGCTGCGTCATCCGCTGGCGGTCTCCAGCCTCGACGAACTGGCGAACGGCACTTTCCTGCCGGCTATCGGTGAAATTGATGACCTCGACCCGAAAGCAGTGAAGCGTGTTGTCCTGTGCTCTGGTAAGGTTTATTACGATCTGCTGGAACAACGCCGTAAGAACGACCAAAAAGATGTCGCTATCGTGCGCGTAGAGCAGCTCTATCCGTTCCCGCATCAGGCGGTACAGGAAGCGCTGAAGCCTTACGCTCACGTGCATGACTTTGTCTGGTGCCAGGAAGAGCCGCTCAACCAGGGTGCGTGGTACTGCAGTCAGCATCACTTCCGCGAAGTGATTCCGTTTGGGGCCTCTCTGCGTTACGCAGGCCGCCCGGCCTCCGCCTCTCCGGCGGTAGGGTATATGTCCGTTCACCAGAAACAGCAACAAGATCTGGTCAATGACGCGCTGAACGTCGATTAATTAAAGGATACATAATGAGTAGCGTAGATATTCTGGTTCCCGATCTGCCTGAGTCCGTAGCTGACGCGACGGTTGCGACCTGGCATAAAAAACCGGGCGATAGCGTCCAGCGTGATGAAGTGCTGGTGGAAATCGAAACTGACAAAGTGGTACTGGAAGTACCGGCTTCAGCGGACGGCATTCTGGACGCAGTGCTGGAAGACGAAGGTGCAACCGTACTTTCTCGCCAGATTCTCGGTCGCCTGCGTGAAGGCAACAGCGCGGGCAAAGAGTCTGCGGCGAAAGCCGACGCCAAAGAGTCCACCCCGGCTCAGCGTCAGCAGGCGTCTCTGGAAGAGCAGAGCAATGATGCGCTCAGCCCGGCGATTCGTCGTCTGCTGGCTGAACACAACCTCGATGCCGCTGCCATTAAAGGCACCGGCGTCGGCGGCCGCCTGACCCGTGAAGATGTTGAGAAACATCTGGCGGCGGCTCCGGCTAAAACCGAAGCCAAAGCGCCTGCCGCAGCGCCAGCACCGGTTGCGCAACTGGGCCACCGTTCTGAAAAACGCGTGCCGATGACCCGCCTGCGCAAACGCGTTGCCGAGCGTCTGCTGGAAGCGAAGAACTCCACCGCCATGCTGACGACCTTTAACGAAGTCAACATGAAGCCGATTATGGATCTGCGTAAGCAGTACGGCGATGCCTTCGAAAAACGTCACGGTATCCGTCTGGGCTTTATGTCCTTCTATGTGAAAGCCGTGGTTGAAGCGCTGAAACGCTATCCGGAAGTGAATGCCTCCATCGATGGCGATGACGTGGTGTATCACAACTACTTCGATGTCAGCATGGCGGTCTCTACCCCGCGCGGTCTGGTGACGCCGGTTCTGCGTGATGTGGACCTGCTGGGCATGGCGGATATCGAAAAGAATATTAAAGAGCTGGCAGTGAAAGGCCGTGACGGCAAGCTGACCGTAGATGACCTGACCGGCGGTAACTTCACCATTACCAACGGCGGCGTATTCGGTTCTCTGATGTCCACGCCAATCATCAACCCACCGCAGAGCGCCATTCTGGGTATGCATGCCATTAAAGACAGACCGATGGCGGTCAATGGCAAGGTAGAAATTCTGCCGATGATGTACCTGGCGCTCTCTTACGACCACCGTCTGATCGATGGACGTGAGTCGGTAGGCTTCCTGGTCGCTATCAAAGAGCTGCTGGAAGACCCGACACGTCTGCTGCTGGACGTGTAGTCAGCAAGAGTATTACCTACCGTAGGCCGGATAAAGCGTTACGCCGCCATCCGGCGTTGATGAGATGCCTGATGGCGGCGCTAGCGCGTTTTTCAGGCCTACAGGTTTAAAGATAATTATTCCCTGAAGGATGGACTGAACACATGAACTTACATGAATATCAGGCAAAACAACTGTTTGCCCGCTATGGTTTACCGGCGCCGGTGGGTTATGCCTGTACTACTCCGCGCGAAGCAGAAGAAGCCGCATCAAAAATCGGCGCGGGTCCGTGGGTAGTGAAATGTCAGGTTCACGCTGGTGGCCGCGGTAAAGCGGGCGGTGTGAAAGTAGTTAACAGTAAAGAAGACATTCGCGCTTTTGCTGAGCACTGGCTGGGCAAACGCCTTGTGACCTACCAGACAGACGCCAACGGCCAGCCGGTTAACCAGATTCTGGTTGAAGCAGCGACAGATATCGCTAAAGAGCTGTATCTGGGTGCGGTTGTTGACCGTAGCTCCCGTCGCGTGGTGTTCATGGCCTCCACCGAAGGCGGCGTGGAAATCGAAAAAGTGGCGGAAGAAACCCCGCACCTGATCCACAAAATTGCTATCGATCCGCTGGCAGGCCCGATGCCTTACCAGGGACGCGAGCTGGCGTTCAAACTGGGTCTGGAAGGTAAACAGGTTCAGCAGTTCACCAAAATCTTTATGGGTCTGGCGACTATCTTCCTGGAGCGCGACCTGGCGCTGATCGAAATCAACCCGTTGGTTATCACCAAACAGGGCGACCTGATCTGCCTCGACGGCAAACTGGGCGCCGATGGCAATGCGCTGTTCCGCCAGCCGGATCTGCGTGAAATGCGTGACCAGTCGCAGGAAGACCCGCGTGAAGCGCAGGCTGCGCAGTGGGAACTGAACTACGTTGCGCTGGACGGCAACATCGGTTGTATGGTTAACGGCGCGGGCCTGGCAATGGGCACCATGGACATCGTTAAACTGCACGGCGGCGAACCGGCTAACTTCCTCGACGTTGGCGGCGGCGCAACCAAAGAGCGCGTGACCGAAGCGTTCAAAATCATTCTTTCCGACAGCAATGTTAAAGCCGTACTGGTTAACATCTTCGGCGGTATCGTGCGTTGCGACCTGATTGCTGACGGCATCATCGGCGCGGTAGCGGAAGTGGGCGTGAACGTACCGGTTGTCGTTCGTCTGGAAGGGAACAACGCCGAACTGGGTGCGAAAAAACTGGCTGACAGCGGCCTGAATATTATTGCAGCGAAAAGTCTGACGGACGCAGCACAGCAGGTTGTTGCCGCAGTGGAGGGGAAATAATGTCCATTTTAATTGATAAAAACACCAAGGTTATCTGCCAGGGCTTTACCGGTAGCCAGGGGACTTTCCACTCTGAACAAGCGATTGCTTACGGCACCCAAATGGTCGGCGGCGTTACGCCGGGCAAAGGCGGCACTACTCACCTGGGTCTGCCGGTGTTCAACACCGTGCGTGAGGCTGTTGAAGCGACCGGCGCGACCGCGACCGTTATCTACGTTCCGGCCCCGTTCTGTAAAGACTCTATTCTGGAAGCTATCGACGCAGGCATTAAGCTTATCATTACCATCACCGAAGGTATCCCGACGCTGGATATGCTGACGGTGAAAGTGAAGCTGGATGAAGCCGGTGTGCGCATGATAGGCCCGAACTGCCCGGGCGTTATCACTCCTGGCGCTTGCAAAATCGGCATTATGCCGGGCCACATTCACCAGCCGGGCAAAGTGGGCATCGTTTCCCGTTCCGGTACGCTGACCTATGAAGCCGTTAAGCAGACTACCGACTATGGCTTTGGCCAGTCTACCTGTGTGGGTATCGGCGGCGACCCGATCCCGGGCTCTAACTTTATCGACATCCTGAAGCTGTTCCAGGAAGATCCGCAGACCGAGGCTATCGTGATGATAGGTGAGATCGGCGGTAGCGCAGAAGAAGAAGCGGCTGCCTACATCAAAGATCACGTCACCAAACCGGTTGTCGGTTACATCGCGGGCGTTACCGCGCCGAAAGGCAAGCGTATGGGCCACGCGGGCGCCATTATCGCAGGCGGGAAAGGCACGGCTGATGAGAAATTTGCTGCGCTGGAAGCCGCGGGCGTAAAAACCGTGCGTAGCCTGGCGGATATCGGCGAAGCGCTGAAATCCATCATTAAGTAAACCCTCTCTGCTCCTGCGCAGCAGAACAATGTCCGATTTCGACATGGTTGGCCACCGTCCAGGTGGCCTTTTTTATGCCTGTCTTTCCTGGCGCTTCAGGGCGGCTGGTGGCGCAGTTTTACTGCGCCACGGCCGAACCGTTCAGAAAAACCACTTCTATTGTATTGATTTAAAACCTGTTTTTTATAAATAAAAATAAGATATTTTTCGGCAGGGGAGGGAATGATACTCAGTGCTATTTCTTGCCAGAAAATGAAAAGATAAAAATGATGATTTAATTGATGCTGTCTATCAGGAAAAATACTGTGAAGCGTCTAACATTAATCGGGTCGCTATTTTTTTTCACGCCACGCGGCTTAAAGTTAAATCATATTACCTATACTTCTCATATCTCTCTTTTTAGTAACCATTATTGGCATGCATTAAACATATATTTAACATTACTTTCACCATTATTCTTTGTTGGGATACATAATTAACATGAGTGAGAAAAATTGATTTATATCAATGTTTAAAGCTTGGAAAAATCCATAAAAAAACGTTAAATTGTCGCCAATCAAATTGGCTTAAGTCAGGCATTTTCGCTATATATTGATCACTGTCGTAAATGTAAAACTGATTCAATAAAATCCTGTTTATTGTAAGGTTATTGCGGCGTAATATATTGGGGAATCAATTGGGTTTTTCGTTAACGTATTTGTAACCTTTGCGAGGAGCTGTTTCGTCTGGTGACGAAACGGTAACGAAGCGGGAAGCAAGTTATTTTGTATTGGGGCATGCGTATGAATCAGATGTGCAGGGTTCATTCTCGGAGTCTTCATGCGATGAGCAAGGAGTCATGATGTTAGATATAGTCGAACTGTCGCGCTTACAGTTTGCCTTGACCGCGATGTACCACTTCCTTTTTGTGCCACTGACGCTCGGTATGGCGTTCCTGCTGGCCATCATGGAAACGGTTTACGTCCTCTCCGGCAAACAGATTTATAAAGATATGACCAAATTCTGGGGCAAGTTGTTTGGTATCAACTTTGCGCTGGGTGTAGCAACCGGGTTGACCATGGAGTTCCAGTTCGGGACAAACTGGTCTTATTACTCTCACTACGTGGGCGATATCTTCGGTGCGCCTCTGGCCATTGAAGGTCTGATGGCCTTCTTCCTCGAATCTACCTTTGTAGGTCTGTTCTTCTTCGGTTGGGATCGTCTGGGCAAAGTTCAGCACATGGCGGTAACCTGGCTGGTGGCACTGGGTTCCAACTTGTCTGCACTGTGGATCCTCGTGGCTAACGGCTGGATGCAAAACCCGATCGCCTCGGATTTCAACTTTGAAACCATGCGTATGGAGATGGTCAGTTTCTCTGAACTGGTTCTGAACCCGGTTGCTCAGGTGAAATTTGTGCATACCGTCGCATCCGGCTACGTCTGCGGCGCGATGTTCGTTCTGGGTATCAGTTCCTACTATATGTTGCGCGGCCGCGACTTCGCCTTCGCTAAACGTTCCTTTGCCATTGCTGCCAGCTTCGGTATGGCGGCGATTCTCTCCGTTATCGTGCTCGGCGATGAATCCGGTTACGAAATGGGCGACGTGCAGAAAACTAAACTTGCGGCCATCGAAGCCGAATGGGAAACCCAGCCGGCTCCGGCTGCCTTTACCCTGTTTGGTATTCCGGACCAGGACGCACAGACAAACCATTTCGCGATTCAGATCCCTTATGCGCTGGGTATCATTGCGACCCGTTCCGTAGACAAGCCGGTTATCGGTCTGAAAGATCTGTTAAGCCAGCACGAAGCGCGCATCCGCAACGGGATGAAAGCTTACGCGCTGCTGGAACAGCTGCGTTCCGGTTCAACCGACCAGGCCGTTCGTGATGAATTCAATCACGTGAAGAAAGATCTGGGCTACGGTCTGCTGCTGAAACGCTATACCACGAATGTGGCTGAAGCGACGGAAGAACAAATTGCGATGGCGACGAAAGATTCTATTCCTCGCGTTGCGCCGCTGTACTTCGCGTTCCGTATCATGGTGGCCTGCGGCATCCTGATGCTCGGTATCATCGCGGCGTCGTTCTGGACCGTTATCCGTAACCAGATTGGCGAGAAGAAATGGCTGCTGCGCGTTGCGATGTTCGCAATTCCTGTGCCGTGGATCGCTATCGAGTCCGGTTGGTTCGTGGCGGAATATGGCCGCCAGCCGTGGGCGATAGGTGAGGTACTGCCTACCGCGGTAGCGAACTCGTCCCTGACTGCGGGCGATCTGCTCTTCTCGATGCTGCTGATTTGCGGTCTGTACACCCTGTTCCTGGTCGCGGAGCTGTATCTGATGTTCAAATTCGCACGCCGTGGACCAAGCAGCCTGAAAACCGGTCGCTACCACTACGAGCAGTCTTCCACGACTACTCAGCCGGCACGCTAAGACAGGAGTCGTCAAATGATCGATTATGAAGTATTGCGTTTTATCTGGTGGCTGCTGATCGGTGTCCTGCTGATTGGTTTTGCCGTCACCGATGGCTTCGACATGGGGGTGGGCATGCTCACCCGTTTCCTCGGTCGTAATGACACCGAGCGTCGAATCATGATTAACTCCATCGCTCCGCACTGGGACGGAAACCAGGTGTGGCTGATCACCGCCGGCGGCGCGCTGTTTGCCGCCTGGCCGACGGTGTATGCCGCCGCGTTCTCCGGCTTCTATGTGGCGATGGTTCTGGTGCTGGCCTCTTTGTTCTTCCGTCCGGTGGGTTTTGACTACCGCTCGAAGATTGAAGACACGCGCTGGCGCAACATGTGGGACTGGGGCATCTTCATCGGTAGCTTCGTTCCTCCGCTGGTGATTGGCGTGGCGTTCGGTAACCTGCTGCAGGGCGTACCGTTCCATATGGATGAATATATGCGCCTGTTCTACACCGGTAACTTCTTCCAGCTGCTGAACCCGTTTGGTCTGCTGGCCGGTATTGTTAGCGTGGCGATGATTCTGACGCAGGGGGCGACCTACCTGCAGATGCGTACCGTGGGTGAGCTGCACCTGCGTGCCCGCACTACCTCTCAGGTAGCGGCGCTGGTAACGCTGGTTTGCTTCCTGCTGGCCGGTGTCTGGGTGGTATACGGGATTGACGGTTATGTGGTCACCTCGGCTATCGACCACACTGCGCCGTCTAACCCGCTGACCAAAGAGGTGACTCGTCAGGCTGGAGCATGGTTGGCGAACTTCAATAATATGCCTTCGCTGTGGGCTATCCCGGTACTGGGCGTCGTCTTGCCGCTGCTGACTATCCTGACCTCGCGGATGGAGAAGGGCGCTCTGGCGTTTATCTTCTCTTCTCTGACGCTGGCCTGCATCATCCTGACTGCCGGGATTGCGATGTTCCCGTTCATCATGCCGTCCAGCACGATGATGAACGTGAGCCTGACCATGTGGGATTCAACCTCCAGCCAGAGAACGCTGAACGTAATGACTTATGTGGCGATTATCTTCGTGCCGATTATTCTGGGCTACACCACCTGGTGTTACTGGAAGATGTTCGGTCGCATTACCCGCGAAGACATCGAAAAGAACACCCACTCGTTGTATTAAGGTAAGGAGCTAGATATGTGGTATTTCGCATGGATTTTGGGAACGCTTCTTGCCTGTGCTTTTGGGGTTATCACCGCGTTAGCGCTTGAGCACGTGGAAAGCACCAAAGCAGGTAAAGAAGAACACTGATGAGTAAAATTATCGCAATGCTGTATGCGATAATGGATAAGCGCCCGTTAAGGGCGCTTTCCTTATTGATGGCGCTGCTGCTGGCCGGCTGCATTTTCTGGGATCCGTCGCGCTTTGCGGCAAAGACCAGTGAGCTGGAGATCTGGCACGGCTTCCTGCTGATGTGGGCCGTGTGTGCCGGCGTTATCCACGGCGTCGGTTTCCGCCCGCATGCCATTCACTGGCAAGGGATTTTTTGTCCACTTATCGCTGATATTGTACTCATCACGGGGCTGTTTTTTTTCTTCTTTTGAAAGAGAAGAGAATAAGAGAACTCTGTTAACCTCATGGGCTTGCATAAGCCCATAAAAATTTACTCGCTGTTTACTTTCCCCCATTCCAAACCACCTTTCCCGCGCGTATAGTAGCGAAGTTTGAAAGCACTAATCTTTTTTTGCATTACCGGGATGTAAAGTGAATACAACGCTGTTTCGATGGCCGGTTCGTGTCTACTATGAAGATACCGATGCCGGTGGTGTGGTTTACCACGCCAGTTACGTTGCTTTTTATGAAAGAGCACGCACAGAGATGCTGCGCCACCATCACTTCAGTCAGCAGGTTTTGCTGGCTGAGCGAGTTGCCTTCGTGGTTCGCAAAATGACGCTGGAATATTTTGCGCCCGCCAGACTCGACGACATGCTCGAAATCCAGACGGAAATCACCTCGATGAGAGGTACCTCGTTGGTTTTCACGCAGCGAATCGTCAACGCAGAGAATGCAGTTTTGAACGAAGCTGAGGTTCTCATCGTGTGCGTTGATCCACTCTTAATGAAGCCTCGTGCGCTTCCCAAGTCTATTGTCGCGGAGTTTAAGCAGTGACTGACATGAATATCCTTGATTTGTTCCTGAAGGCAAGCCTTCTGGTTAAACTTATCATGTTGATTTTGATTGGTTTTTCTATCGCTTCCTGGGCCATTATTATTCAGAGAACGCGCATCCTCAACACGGCAAGCCGCGAGGCGGAAGCCTTTGAAGACAAGTTCTGGTCGGGCATTGAGCTTTCTCGCCTGTATCAGGAGAGCCAGGGGCGTCGCGATAACCTGGTGGGTTCGGAACAAATTTTCTACAGTGGTTTCAAAGAGTTTGCTCGTTTGCATCGCGCCAACAGCCATGCGCCAGAGGCGGTGGTTGAAGGGGCATCACGCGCCATGCGCATCTCGATGAACCGTGAGATCGAGACGCTGGAAACGCACATCCCGTTCCTCGGAACCGTGGGTTCCATCAGTCCGTATATCGGCCTGTTTGGTACCGTCTGGGGGATCATGCACGCCTTTATCGCACTCGGTGCGGTGAAACAGGCTACTCTGCAGATGGTTGCTCCGGGTATCGCCGAAGCGCTGATCGCCACGGCAATCGGTCTGTTCGCGGCGATTCCGGCGGTGATGGCCTACAACCGTTTGAACCAGCGTGTGAATAAACTTGAACTGAACTATGACAACTTTATGGAAGAGTTCACCGCGATTCTGCACCGTCAGGCGTTTACCAGCAGCGAAAGCAATAAGGGGTAAGCCATGGCCAGAGCACGTGGACGCGGACGTCGCGAACTGAAGTCCGAGATCAACATCGTTCCGCTGCTGGATGTCTTGTTGGTGCTGTTGCTGATCTTTATGGCGACCGCGCCGATCATTACGCAGAGCGTAGAGGTCGACCTGCCGGATGCGACGGAAACACAGGCGGTCAAAAGTAATGATGATCCGCCGGTGATTGTTGAAGTTTCCGGCGTCGGACAGTACAGCGTGAAAGTGGGTCCGGAAACGCTGTCGCAGCTACCGCCAGAGCAGGTTATTGCTGAAGCGAAGCGCCGACTCGACGCCAACGAGAAGACGGTGTTCCTGATCGGCGGTGCGAAAGACGTACCTTACGATGAAATTATTAAAGCGCTTAACCTGTTGCATAGCGCAGGGGTTAAATCGGTTGGCTTAATGACCAAGCCTATTTAATCGCTTCGGATATGTGCGCCCGCCGGGCCGCTGGCTGCGAGAATCACAGACTCGCGGCCGGCGAGAGTAGCGGGGACAGGCGAACAGTTTTTGGGAACCGATAGTGTCAAAGGCAACCGAACAAAACGACAAGCTTAAACGAGCGATCATAATTTCAGTCGCGCTGCACATCATTCTGATCGCGCTGCTGATCTGGAGTTCGTTCGACGAGCATCTGGATACCTCAGCCGGCGGCGGCGGAGGTTCTTCCATTGATGCGGTAATGGTCGATCCGGGGGCGGTGGTGAGTAACTACAACCGCCAACAGCAGCAGCAGGCCAGCGCGCGTCGGGCTGCGGAGCAGCGCGAGAAGCAGGCTCAGCAGCAGGCTGAAGAATTGCGTGAAAAGCAGGCCGCCGAACAGGAACGACTGAAACAGATGGAGCAGGAGCGTTTGCAGGCGCAGGAAGCGGCTAAGCAAGCGAAGGAAGAGCAGAAGCAGGCTGAAGAGGCGGCGGCGAAAGCGGCGGCAGCGGCGAAAGCTAAAGCGGATGCTCAGGCGAAAGAAGCACAGGAAGCGGCAGCAAAAGCCGCAGCTGACGCGAAAGCGAAGGCCGATGCGCAGGCGAAAGCAGCCGAAGCCGCAGCCGCTAAAGCCGCAGCCGATGCGAAGAAACAGGCGGAAGCCGAAGCAGCGAAAGCCGCGGCGGATGCTCAGAAGAAAGCGGAAGCTGAAGCGGCGAAAGCCGCAGCGGATGCCCAGAAGAAAGCCGAAGCCGATGCTGCGAAAAAAGCGCAGCAGCAGGCTGAGAAGAAAGCCCAGCAGGAAGCGGCTAAGCAGGCAGCGGCCGAGAAAGCCGCCGCCGAAAAAGCCGCTGAGAAAGCAGCCGAAAAAGCAGCTGAAAAAGCCGCGGCGCAAAAAGCCGCCTCTGAAAAAGCGGCAGCAGAAAAGGCCGCCGCAGCAGAGAAAGCCGCCGCGGAAAAAGCGGAAAAAGCCGCCGCAGCCAAGGCCGCAGCAGCGGAAAAAGCTGCTGCTGATAAAGCGGCTAAAGCGGCAGCAGCCAAGGCTGCTGCCGCGAAAAAAGCCGCGGCAGCGAAGGATGCTGAGGGCGTAGACGACCTGCTCGGCGATCTGAGTTCAGGTAAGAATGCGCCTAAAACAGGCGGTGGGGCAAAAGGTAACAATCAGCCTTCGAAAGACACCGGGAAGTCTGGTTCTAACGGCGGTGATAACGGGGCAGAAGTAAGCGCTTATGCCAGGCAAATTCAGATAGCCATCCAGAGCCGTCTGTATGATGCAAGCCTTTATCAGGGCAAACGGTGCGTGTTGCATATCAACCTCGCACCTGATGGTACTTTAAAAGGCATAACATCTGAAGGCGGCGATCAGGCGCTTTGCCAGGCTGCATTGACAGCGGCAAAAACTGCGACTATTCCTAAACCGCCTAGTCAGGCAGTTTATGAAAGAATAAAAAATGCCACACTGGACTTTAAACTGTAGTGATCTTCCCCGTTCATGCGGGGAAAACAAACTATGGTAGTCACTGGGTTTCGGTAGTTTTGTGTATTTGAGTTTGTTAACATTCTGCTAAATTATCGTGGGCTTTCCGCCCGGATAAGGGAGATATGATGAAGCAGGCATTACGAGTAGCATTTGGTTTTTTAATGCTGTGGGCGGCGGTGCTGCACGCAGAAGTACGTATCGAGATCACCCAGGGGGTGGACTCGGCGCGCCCGATCGGCGTTGTGCCGTTCCAGTGGGCAGGGCCGGGTGCCGCGCCTGAAGATATTGGCGGTATCGTGGCGGCTGACTTGCGTAACAGCGGTAAGTTCAACCCACTGGATCGCTCGCGTCTGCCTCAGCAACCGGGAACGGCGCAAGAAGTTCAGCCGGCGGCATGGTCTGCGCTGGGTATTGATGCGGTGGTTGTCGGTCAGGTGACCGGGAACCCGGACGGGTCGTACAACGTGGCTTACCAGCTGGTGGATACCGGCGGTGCACCGGGGACGATTCTGGCGCAGAACTCTTATAAGGTCACTAAACAGTACCTGCGCTATGCGGCTCACACCGCCAGCGACGCGGTGTTTGAGAAACTGACCGGGATAAAAGGCGCTTTCCGTACCCGTATCGCCTACGTTGTCCAGACTAACGGCGGTCAGTTCCCGTATGAGCTGCGCGTCTCCGACTACGATGGCTATAACCAGTTTGTCGTCCACCGTTCACCGCAGCCGCTGATGTCTCCGGCCTGGTCTCCGGATGGTTCTAAACTGGCTTACGTGACCTTCGAAAGCGGTCGTTCAGCGCTGGTGGTGCAGACCCTGGCTAACGGCGCGGTGCGTCAGATTGCCTCGTTCCCGCAGCATAACGGCGCTCCTGCCTTCTCGCCGGACGGCAGCAAACTGGCCTTCGCATTGTCGAAAACCGGTAGCCTGAACCTGTATGTGATGGATCTGGGCTCGGGCCAGATTCGTCAGGTGACCAACGGTCGCAGCAACAATACCGAACCAAGCTGGTTCCCGGATAGTCAGAACCTGGCCTTTACGTCTGACCAGGCCGGTCGTCCGCAGGTGTATAAAGTCAGCATCGGCGGCGGCACTCCGCAGCGTATCTCCTGGGAAGGTTCGCAGAACCAGGATGCGGATGTCAGCAGCGACGGTAAATTTATGGTAATGGTCAGCTCGGCCGGTGGTCAGCAGCACATTGCCAAACAAGATCTGGTAGCGGGTG
Source organism: Raoultella sp. T31 (assembly GCF_002806725.1). Lineage (NCBI taxonomy): Bacteria > Pseudomonadati > Pseudomonadota > Gammaproteobacteria > Enterobacterales > Enterobacteriaceae > Klebsiella > Raoultella sp. T31. The sequence continues at coordinate 1,768 of NZ_PIBO01000035.1, read as the reverse complement.
GCGTACAAGTTCTGTCGTCAACGTTCCTGGATGAAACGCCAAGTCTGGCACCTAACGGCACTATGGTAATCTACAGCTCTTCTCAGGGGATGGGATCTGTGCTGAATCTGGTTTCTACAGATGGGCGTTTCAAAGCGCGTATTCCGGCGACTGACGGACAGGTAAAATTCCCTGCCTGGTCTCCGTATCTGTGATAATAAATAATTGATTACTAAAGGAATCAAAGAAATGCAACTGAACAAAGTGCTGAAAGGGCTGATGATCGCTCTGCCGGTTATGGCAATCGCGGCATGTTCTTCTAACAAGAACGCCAGCAACGACCAGAGCGGTGAAGGCATGCTGGGTGCCGGCACTGGTATGGATGCTAACGGTAACGGCGGCAATATGTCTTCTGAAGAGCAGGCTCGTCTGCAGATGCAGCAGCTGCAGCAGAACAACATCGTTTACTTCGATCTGGATAAGTACGATATCCGTTCTGACTTCGCTGCAATGCTGGATGCGCACGCTAACTTCCTGCGTAGCAACCCGTCCTACAAAGTGACCGTAGAAGGTCATGCGGATGAGCGCGGTACTCCGGAATACAACATCGCTCTGGGTGAGCGTCGTGCTAACGCCGTTAAGATGTATCTGCAGGGCAAAGGTGTTTCTGCTGACCAGATCTCCATCGTTTCTTACGGTAAAGAAAAACCTGCAGTACTGGGTCACGACGAAGCGGCTTACGCTAAAAACCGTCGCGCCGTACTGGTTTACTAAGAGAATTGCATGAGCAGTAACTTCAGACATCATCTGTTGAGTCTGTCGTTACTGGTTGGCATAGCGGCCCCCTGGGCCGCTTTTGCTCAGGCGCCAATCAGTAGTGTCGGCTCAGGCTCGGTCGAAGACCGCGTCACTCAACTCGAGCGTATTTCTAACGCTCACAGCCAGCTTTTAACCCAACTTCAGCAACAGCTCTCCGATAATCAGAATGATATTGATTCCCTGCGCGGCCAGATTCAGGAAAATCAGTATCAGCTCAATCAGGTTGTCGAACGGCAGAAGCAAATTCTGTTACAGATCGACGGTCTGAGCAGCGGTGGGGCGGCGGCAGGTGCACAGCCATCGTCTTCGGCAGGCGATCAGGGTGCGGCGGCTACCGCGGCGCCAGCCGCCTCTTCTGGCGCTCCCGCCTCGACCGGGGATGCCAATACTGACTACAATGCGGCTATTGCGCTGGTGAAAGATCCGTCCCGCCAGGATGACGCGCAGGCAGCATTTCAGAATTTCGTCAAAAAGTACCCGGATTCAACCTATCAGCCGAATGCCAACTACTGGCTCGGTCAGTTGAATTACAACAAGGGGAAAAAAGATGATGCCGCTTATTATTTCGCTTCCGTGGTTAAGAATTACCCTAAATCCCCGAAAGCGCCTGATGCCATGTTTAAGGTCGGCGTGATTATGCAGGATAAAGGCGATACCGCGAAGGCGAAGGCTGTTTACCAACAGGTCGTCAGTAAATTTCCTGGCACCGACGGCGCGAAACAGGCTCAGAAACGTCTTAATGCCCTTGGGTGATTATGGCATGACCAGAAATCGCATTATTTCTGGTCTTGTCGCGTGAATCCTAAGCAGTCAGATGTTTTTTATCGAAATACTTGTTGCGCTGAATTCTTAAATCAGTAATATATGCCGCCGTTGCCACGGGATATCAAACAAGCCTGAAGCGACGAAAAAAGTGGGTCGTTAGCTCAGTTGGTAGAGCAGTTGACTTTTAATCAATTGGTCGCAGGTT
>NZ_PIBO01000034.1:0-61790 GCF_002806725.1 Raoultella sp. T31 | reverse complement strand
AAACTGCGCGATCAGATAGCTGACCAGCTCACGCTTTATCGCTGGTGTTAAAGCTTTTTTCGATGACGTCTTTCAGGGCCCGGCATTCAAGGCTGAGATCAGCAAACATCTGTTTGAGGCGCCGGTTCTCATCCTCCAGGTCTTTCATCTTTTTGATATCAGAGGCCTCCATCCCGCCAAACTTCGCTTTCCAGTTGTAATAGCTGGCCTCAGAGATACCGGCTTCACGGCAGACATCCTTGACGGTACGTCCGGCTTCGACGGACTTCAAAACGGCAATGATCTGGTGTTCGGTGAATCGGGCTTTACGCATTGTGATCTCCTCAGGGGACATAATCAGTATGTCGGAAGATCTCTAAAAGTGAATGGTCCGGTTTACCGGGATGCTTACAACGCTGGAGCTATGGCTGCTGGCGGGAATTGTCGGCACGCTGATCGGGCTTGCCGTTGGCGTCGTCCGTGCCCGCGGGCCGCGCTATTTTTATCCCCTTACCAGCGCCTTTGTCGAGGTGTTCCGCAATACGCCGGTGCTTATCCAGCTCATCTGGTTCTACTATGCCTTTCCGGTGCTGGTGGGCATTCAGTTTTCCACTTTTGGCGCCGCCGCGCTGGCGTTAACCCTGTATACCGCCGCCTACAGCACCGAGATTTTTCGCGCCGGGCTACAGTCCATCGAACGCGGGCAGTGGGAAGGGGCAAAAGCCTTAGGCATGCCGCAGGGAGTGATGCTGCGGCGTATTATCCTGCCGCAGGTATTTCGCCGTATGTTGCCAGCCCTGACAAACCGCATGATTGAACTGGCGAAGGTGACCTCCCTGGCCTCGATTCTCACGGTTAACGAACTGATGTATCAGGGTCGGCTGCTAAGCAGTACCTGGTATCGCCCGGTTGAAATTTTAACCGTCGTCGCCCTGCTCTATTTTGTGCTGATTTGGCCTGGAAGTTACCTGGCAGCACGTCTGGAGCGCCGCTACCGTCCACACCCTTAATATGATGAGAAAGGCCATGTCAGAGAAAAAAGTCGTCATGCGGATACGCGCCCTGCACAAACGCTTCGGCGAACAGAGCGTATTACAAGGCATCGATTTAGATGTCTATGCGGGCGAGAAAATCGCCCTCATTGGCGGCAGCGGATCCGGTAAGAGCACCCTGCTGCGCTGTCTGAATTTTATGGAAATACCTGGCGACGGCACAGTAGAACTGGACGGCGTTACCCTCGGTAAAATCGACAGCCGCGGTCAGCGGCGCTATAGCGAAAAACAGCTGAGCGATGTTCGCCAGCGCGTGGGGATGGTGTTTCAGCAATTTAATCTCTTCCCGCATCTGACGGTGCTGCAAAATGTCAGCGAAGCCCTGATATCGGTGAAAAAAATGCGCCGCGAAGAGGCGATGCGCATTGCCCACGCGCAGCTGGAAAAAGTGGGGCTCGGCCATAAGCACCAGGCCTGGCCCGGCAGCCTGTCCGGCGGTCAACAGCAGCGCGTCGCTATTGCTCGCGCCCTGGCAATGGCGCCAGAGATAATATTGTTCGATGAGCCCACCTCGTCCCTCGACCCTGAACTCGTGGGGGAAGTGCTGCATACCATCCGTGAACTGGCAGATGAGGGGCGGACGCTGCTGCTGGTCACTCATGAGCTGGGCTTTGCCTGGCATTTCGCCGATCGGGTGATTTTTATCGAAAACGGCGTGATTCATGAAATGGGCACCCCGGAAGAGGTGCTGCGCCATCCACGCCAACCGCGCACCCAGGCCTTCCTTTCCCGTTTCGCTGAACGGGCATTTTAACCGCAAGGAAACGTGATGAGTTTAGATCTCTCCGCTCAAAGCAGTCAGGCGTACCTGCAGGATACGCGCAACGACAATGTGCAGGTGTACGTCAACGGCGAATTCGTTCACCGCGATCGCGCCACGGTCTCCGTTTTCGATTCCGGCTACGTCTGCGGCGACGGGGTCTGGGAGGGGCTGCGGCTGGTGAATGGCAAGCTGATTGCCCTTCAGGCGCATCTCGATCGCCTGTTTGCCGGGGCGGCCGCTATCCAGCTCAATGTCGGCCATAGTCGTGAGGAGCTAACCGATATTATGTACAGCACGCTGAAGATAAACGGTATGACGGACGGCGCCCATCTGCGGCTCATGATCACCCGCGGCAAAAAGCGCACGCCAAATCAGGACCCGCGCTTTATCCTCGGCGGCGCCACTATCGTCTGCGTGGCGGAATATAAGGTTGTGGATGAACAGGCCAAACGGCGCGGCCTTGCCCTGTTCACCTCGACCTATCGTACCAGCGCGCCGGATGTTTTCGATTTGCGTCTTAATTCCCACAGCCGCCTGAATTTGATCCAGGCGCTATTGCAGGCGCTGGACGCCGGCGCAGATGAAGCGCTGATGCTGGACCCGCATGGTTTTGTCGCCAGCTGCAATTCCACCAACTTTTTTATCGTACGTCAGGGCGAGCTGTGGACCTCAAACGGCCTGTACTGCTTTAACGGTATTACCCGCCACACTATCTTGTCACTGGCGCGCCAGCAGGGCCTCGGCGTGCAGGAAAGACCCTTTACCCTTGCCGAAGCCTTCACTGCGGACGAAGCTTTTGTCACCGGAACGCTGGCAGGTATTACCCCGGTAAACAGGCTTGACGGCAGGCGCTTCGACCTCAACGAAAATCCGGTGACCCGACGTATCAGCGGCTGGTATCGAAACTATTTACAGCAGGCGGAGTAACCGCCTGCTGTCAGTGTATTGACAAGAAGTTTGATCGCTTAAACTACTGGCCCCGCGCTGACATCCACATGAGTTATTTGACTTTTCATGCGCGGGAGGTGAAATATTCAGTATGTTAATGCAGGCCAGTTAATCCATAGCGCAGGGTAAACATCCCGATATCTGCTCTTTGGCTGAAATGCGTATGGATTCTGTGCTGTTTTCTACCATTGAATTCGTCTGATATGCAGCCGGTCGCAGCTCAGTTCTGGCGGAATGAAAAAAAACCCGCAGAGATAGAGCGGGTTGATTCAAATACAAATCCATTGAGTGCAAATAACATCACAATAACCGGACGTTATTTTATGACGTCCATCACAAAAAGATCACCCCCCAGTTCGGGGGGGAGCTCTGCTCGTTGTTCATCCCGCGCGCTACGAAGTTATGCCCGTTGTTCCGCATGGGGCTGAATCTCAGGGCGGATCCGGAACCAGATCGCATACATCGCTGGCAAGAAGACCAGCGTCATGATGGTGCCTCCTAACGTTCCGCCAATCAGCGTATAGGCAAGGGTTCCCCAGAACACCGAATGGGTCAGGGGAATAAACGCCAGCACCGCGGCCATTGCTGTCAGGAGTACGGGTCTTGCCCGCTGTACCGTAGCTTCTATCACCGCATGATACGGATCGAGACCTTCCCGCTCGTTATGATGGATTTGGCCGATAAGAATCAACGTATTACGCATAAGGATGCCCGAAAGCGCGATCAGACCGACAAGAGCATTGATGCCAAACGGCTGATTGAACACCAGCAGCGCAGGAACCACGCCGATCAGCCCCAGCGGAGCGGTAAGAAACACCATCACCATGGCCGACATGGAACGTACCTGCAAAATGATGATCAGTAGCGTCAGGGCGACCATTATGGGGAACAACGGCATCATCGCCTGAGTGGCTTTGCCCGATTCCTCAATCGAGCCCGCCATGTCGATGCGGTATCCGGGCGGGAGCGAATCCACAATCGGCTGAAGCTGCTTCATGATGGCGGCGGAAACGTCCGGCGGCTGAAGATTATCGGCAATGTCGCCCCGCACGGTAATGGTGGGCGTGCGATCGCGACGGCGCAGCAACGGGTCTTCCATTGTGACCTCAACCTCGCCGATTTGAGCCAGAGGAATACGCTGTCCGGCATTGCCTGCCAGGGTCAAACCCGCAATTTTCTCCGGATCCAGACGGATATCGCCCGCGGCGCGCCCCATCACCTGAACCGAACGAATATCTTCCCGTACCGAGGTCACGGGAATACCCGATAACAGGAACTGGAGCTGCTGAGCCACGGCATTGGAAGTTAAACCGGTTGCCTGCAGACGGTCCTGATCGAGGGTGAAATGTAAGACCGGGACCTTCGACCCCCAATCGGTGTTGACGGTCCTCATCATCGGGCTTGCCTGCAGCACGGCCTTAACCTTATCGGCGATATCGCGCAATTTATCGCTATCGGGCCCCATCACTCGCCATGCCACCGGGAACGGTGAATAGGGGCCAAACACCAGTTGCGTCACGCGCACGCGCGCTTCAGGCGCCAGCCCGTTGGCCACGGCTTCCCGCAGTCGGAGTTTGAGCGCATCGCGTGATTGCTGACTGTCCGTCAACACCACTATCTTTGCAAACGACGGGTCGGGTAGCTCGGGCGCCATCGCCAGATAAAAACGCGGCGAGCCCTGGCCAATATAGGCGGTAACCATTTTCGCTTCCGGCTGTTTTTGCAAAAACGCCTCTATTTTGGCCGCTGCGGAGCTGGTCTGGCCAATAGAGGTACCGTAGGGCATCTGCACTTCGACCAGAACTTCCGGCCGGTCAGAGGTGGGGAAAAATTGTTTTTTCACCAGCCCCATTCCGAGGATGGCCAGAACGAAAATAGCGACGACGGAACCGGCCACGCCCCATTTCCTTGCGATAACGCGGGCCAGCATACGGCGAAAGCGGTTATAGCTCGGCGTGTCATAGATGGCGCTATGGCCGCCTTCCACTTTGGCAATATCCGCCAGCATCTTCACCCCCAGATACGGCGTGAAAACAACGGCAACCAGCCACGAGGCGATCAGGGCGAGGCCAACAATCCAGAACATATTGCTGGTGTATTCCCCGGCGGTAGACTGGGCAAAGCCATTAGGCATAAAGCCAATGGCCGTCACCAGCGTTCCGGCCAGCATTGGCGCGGCGGTATGGCTCCAGGCGTAGGCTGAAGCGTTAATTCTGTCGTAGCCCTCCTCCATTTTCACCACCATCATTTCGATGGCGATAATGGCGTCATCGACCAGCAGCCCCAGCGCCAGAATGAGCGAGCCGAGGGTGACGCGGTCAAAGTTGATCCCGGCGGCTTCCATCACCACAAAAACAATCGCCAGCGTCAGGGGGACCGCCGCCGCAACCACGACGCCCACGCGCCAGCCCATGCTGACAAAACAGACCATCATCACGACCAGCAGGGCGGCGAAGAACTTGATCATGAATTCGTCGACCGACGCGCTGATATTCACCGCCTGATCGGTGACTTTCGTCAGGGTCATCCCCAGCGGCATACTGGCATTGATTTTTGCCGCTTCGCCATCCAGCGCTTTCCCTAACGCCAGGCCATTCCAGCCTTCGCGCATGACAATCCCCAGCAGCAGCGCCGGCTGATCCTGGTTACGAATCTGCAAAGTGGGAGGGTCTTCGTAACCTCGTTCAACCGTTGCCACATCGGACAACTTGAGCGTCTTACCCTGAGCGATCAATGGCGTATCGCGGATCTTCTGTAATTCATCGAAAGCGCCATCGAGGCGGATAAAAATTTGCGCGCCGCGAGTCTCAATGGAACCCGCCGGGGTTAAGGTGTTCTGGCTGTTCAGCGCATTGAAAATATCCTGCGCAGAGAGCCCCAGCGTCGCCAGACGCTGATGCGAGAAGGAGATATAAATCCGTTCAGCCTGCTCGCCGATAATATTCACTTTCTTCACGCCAGGGACGTGCAGAAACTGCTGGCGTAATCGTTCGGCATCACGAACTAACAGACGCTGCGGCTCTCCTTTCGCTTTCAGCGCAAAGAGCGCGAAGGTCACGTCGGAGAATTCATCGTTAATCATCGGCCCCAGCACGCCGGCGGGGAGATTTTTGGCTTCATCGCCCAACTTTTTTCGCGCCTGATAGAACTCTTCCTGCACCTGAGACGGCGGCGTGCTGTCCTGTAATGACAGCGTGATAAACGCCATGCCGGGGCGGGTATAGGTTTCCGTGCGGTCATACCACTTGAGCTCCTGCAGGCGTTTTTCCAGCGGCTCGGCAACCTGATCCTGGATTTCCTGCGCCGTCGCTCCGGGCCAGACGCTGATAATGGTCATCTGCTTGACCGTAAAGGGCGGATCTTCCGCTCGCCCGAGGCCAAAAAACGCGTAAATACCGGCAATCGTCAGCAGAATAATCAAAAACAGGGTGATCGAGCGCTCGCGTACCGCCAGCGCTGACAGATTGAAGCGTTTTGCGCTCATGGTTTGCTCCCGGCCTGAACAGCATCGTGTTGTTCAGCCAGGTGGACGGCTTCGCCTTCGTGCAGCAGATGTGCCCCTAACGCCACAATCTGCTCGCCCGGCTGCACATCGCCCGTTACCTGCACCGCTTCCTCACCCACGCTAAGCACCTTGACGGGCTGCCAGACGACCGTTATCGGCGGCGCGGTAATTCGCCAGATGCCGGGCCCTTTGCCCGCATCGTAAAGCGCAGCCAGCGGCACCTGCATCACCGGGCGTTCCTCGCTATTTTTTGGGATTTGCAGCGTCACGGTGGCCCCCAGCGGGGCGTTCGCCAGCGGGCCTTCCAGCACATATCGCGCCTCGAAGGTGCGGGTCGCCGCATCGGCAGAATCGGACAGCAGCCGCAGCCTGGCGACGACAGGCTGTGTTTCGTTGCCATAGCGCGTGGCCTGCGCTTCGCTACCAATGGCGGGACGCAACGTTTCCGGCAGTTGCACCAGCGCTTCGCGCTGCCCCGCTCTCGCCAGCCGGATCACCGCCTGCCCGGCGCTGACCACCTGGCCGGGTTCGCCGAGCGTCTCCATTACCACGCCGTCGGAATCGGCCAGCAGTACAGCATAGCCCGTCGCGTTTTGCGCCACGTTTGCCTGAGCCTGGGCGGCGCTGAGATCCGCTGTAGCAGAATCGGCCGTCGCTTTAATCTGGTCATACTCAGATGCGGAGACGGCGCCGGAGGCAACGAGGCCGCGATAGCGCGCCTCATCGCTGGAGGCTTTTCTTGCGCGCGCCCTGGCGGCATCAACAACCTTGCGCTGAGCCAGTGCCTGTAGCTTCAGGTCGACAGGGTCCAGCCGCATCAGCGGCTGACCGCGTTTAACGGTCTGGCCGGTATCAACAAAGCGTTCGAGGATCTTACCCTGCACCCTGAAACCAAGATCGCTTTGCGTTCTTGCAACAACCACACCGGTAAAGGTACGAGAAGTGTTGCTCGCGGGTTCAACGGACGCGGTTCTGACAAGCGGCGGCCGCGTGCGCGGATCGTCATTCGCGGAATTGTCGCCGCAGGCCCCCAGAATGAACGGCAGGAGGCAAACGGCAAAACGGGCTGAATTAAGCCTGAGCATGGGAACCTTTGTGAATTATCAGGATGGGATCCGCATTCTCAGACTAGTGACCAATAAAGTCAATGGTCACAAATCAGGGGGCGAGGCTTCTTAAAATCAGTGAGGAAAGCAGTACCGCTGCTTTGGGAGCCGCTTCGAGATTGAACTGCAGCTGCACGGGGTTAACGAAAGGACACATCACCAGATATACCGCATTGGTGGCCTCGTCCAGCGGCGTTTTCCTTTCAAACTCCCCGTTCTTCCGGCCTTCAGCCAGAATGCTCTCAATCAGTTTCAGCAGATGCGCTGCATACTTTTCCGTTGAAGGCCACTTTTCCCGCGCGGCTACGGCGGCTATGTCGTAAAGCTTGCGATCGTGAAAGAACAGTTCGCTCCCCGCCTCGGTGAGTGCCCCGAAGAGACGACGGAGTTTCTCGCTGGCTGACGGCGCATCGGCGATTGCGGAATCGACTGCCTCCATGATCAACGACAGGCGGTTAGCGCAGATCACCTCGCCGATAGCCTGTTTGGAATCAAAAAACTTATAGATATAGGACTTTGAAAAACCTATAGATTTAGCAAGTTCTGCCACGGTGGTTTTTTCATAGCCATAATGGCCGAAATGCGCAAAAGCGGCTTCGACAATTTGCTCTCGCACGCTGTGATCAAGTGGACCACGTGATGGTGGGACGTTCATATTCTTAGTCATGTTTTCAGCTTAGCGTGATAGCCATTGATTGACAACGCGTAACCATTTTAGAAATTAGTCACAACCTCAGCTTGTTTCAAGGTCGCGCAATGTTCTCCTCGTAGGTGACTGCTGGTACGCAGAGCCGCGGTTTCTTGTGGGATAAGCGGTTGGATCGGCTACGGATACTCCAGTATCGAAATTGTACCAGACAAACCGCCCTGCCAGTAAAAGCGCCGAATTCCTGTCTCAAAGCTTATCTCAATGGCAGAAGTGAATGCCACCGCTGGAATGACCTCTGCCGCACGGGAGAAGAGTGTTCTGTCGCGACAACCTCAGCGACTAGCAGGCTTATCAGGCAAACGGTGGCATGATGCAAAGCGGGAAGCGACTGGCACCTTCCACGACATCAAGGCAAAGGCGATATCAGACTTTGAAGGGGTACGCTCCCTGTCAGCGAAAGGCCACCTGAAGCCCCCCTGACAGAGCCACACCCGGTTTACTGTAGCCACAGATATTCAGGTTTACTTCTGCGATCCTCAATCCCCCTGGCAACGTGGCTCTAATGAAAATACGAACAGATTGCTCAGGCAGTATTTTCCAAAAGGAACTGACTTATCGGTTCACCGCCAACAAAGACTAAACCGTGTTGCCAGGCAGCTCAACGAGAGGCCACGAAAAACACCAGACTATGAATCACCCGCAGAGCGGTTCAATGAGTGTGTTGCATCCATCGGTTGAACTCACAGCCGAAAGCGCAAAGTCGGTCGGCGCAGGTGAATCTGGCGGTGGCGTTCAGTCATTACAACGAGCATCATCCCTACCGTGCGCTGGGGTACCGCTCACCACGGGAATATATACGCAGGAAGTTATCGCAACCGTAAGGGAGAAAAAGCGTCTGGATATATAGGGTCAAATCCACATTACCTAAAACTGGCATGGCCGATCCACCATACCAGAACGAATAAATTCTCTCTTCCTGAGTAAAACGCGATTATTGCCCGTAATACGCATTCACCCCGTGCTTACGCAGGAAGTGTTTATCCAGCAGCGTCTGCTGCATACTGTCAACGCCGGGCTGTAGCTGACGGGTGAACAGATTCATATAGGCGATCTCTTCCAGCACTACGGCATTATGCACGGCATTATCCGCATCGGTGCCCCAGGCAAAGGGACCGTGGCCATTGACCAGCACCGCAGGGATATCCTTCGCGCTAATCCCCTGCTGATTCACCGTTTCCACAATGACATTCCCGGTTTCATGCTCATACTGACCGTTAATTTCCTCATCGCGCATCAGCCGGGTGCAGGGAATCGTGCCATAGAAATAATCGGCGTGAGTGGTGCCCAGCGCCTTTAGCGGCTGACCGGCCTGCGCCCAGATCGTCGCGTGGCGAGAATGAGTATGTACCACGCCGCCGATATGCTCAAAGGCACGATACAGCACCAGATGCGTCGCGGTATCGGAAGAGGGTTTTTTATCACCCTCTACCACTTTCCCGGTTTGCAGATCGACCACCGCCATATCTTCCGGCCGCATATCTTTATAATCCACGCCGGAAGGTTTAATCACCACCAGACCGCATTTACGATCGATTCCGCTGACGTTTCCCCAGGTAAAGGTAACCAGCTTGTGGGCGGGTAATAATAGGTTTGCTTCAAATACCTGTTGTTTTAATTTCTGCAGCATAGTTTAACCTCACGTAATAAAAAATTATTTGCAGATGACGAATAAATCGCTGCAAATATTCATTTCATCAATTAAGAAGGAGCGAATGGTTTATTACGTTACGTCTAATACCCCGCGGCGAAAAGCCTGTGGGAATGGCAAAATTAGCCAAACAAACGAAAACGGTCGAATTTGGTCACAAACGGGCATTTATGACTTGACCATTTATGTTGATTTAAAGCTGTTAATGATTTTTTATCTGCAATAACGCCCGCTTTTAAGTGATAAAAATCACATTAAAATGCAAAAAAGAAATAAAAAACATCAAAACATTGTGATATTTATCACGTTAGGGTATATGAAAAAACCAGCTATCAGGTTTCTTGAAATCAGTCACTTTAAAAATAACTGAAAAGTATGAATATTAGGCCATGTGATAAGCAATGGAATCGGGCTATTTATGTTACAGGCTGAGCGTTACAAGATGATTTGTAGCTATGTGCAACAGAATGGCTCCGCGCTGGTTGCTGAACTGTCGGCTATGTGCAGCGTTTCGCAGGAAACTATCCGCCGCGATTTAAATCTGCTGGAACGTAACAAGAAACTGATTCGCAGCTTTGGCGGCGCAGTGTCACTTGATGACTATGATGACCGCACCCGGCCCGTGCAGGATGCTTTCTACAAAGCGGATACTATCGATTGGGCAGAATCGTTACGCAAAAGAACGGAAGAACATCCCGATATCAAGATGAAACTGGCCAAGGCTGCGCTGCAGTTTATTCAACCCGGCGACTGCATCCTGCTGGATAACAGCAGCACCTGCTGGTTCCTGGCACGACAGATCCCGGATATTGATATCACTGTCGTAACCAACTCGGTCAAAATCATCCAGGCGCTGGCCTGCCGCGATAAAGTGCGTATTATCGGCTGCGGAGGTGAATACTCTGAACGTCACGACGATTTCCACGGCCCGGTGGCGGAAAGCGCGATTCGTAACTTTCAGATCAATACTTTCTTTTTTTCCTGTCAGGGACTGAATCTGGAAAATGGCATTCGTGACGGCAGTGAAATTAACGCCCGCTTAAAGCAGGTGATGCTACAGGTTTCCGGCAAGAAAATTCTGCTGGCCGACTCCAGTAAATTCGATCAGTTCGCATTTTGTAAGATTTGCATGCTCGATGACATTGACATTTTAATCACCAATAAAGTGGCTGAAGAAAGAAACTGGGGAGACAGTCCTGAATTTAGTGTGATTGAAGTTGATAAATAAGTTCTTTAGCGAAAATAAAATCCGTCCGTTCTGACTCAATTAACCAGAACGGTTTTATTACCGTCAATAACAGTAAAAGTTGTAATAAACCGGAACCGAAATACACTATCACCATTGTTTTATTCAATGGCTAAAGCGGATTAATGCATACTTTGCGTTAGCCGTTGCCGCTCATTTTATTTAGCAACGCGCGGTGTAATGGCGAAGGGGAAACCAACCAAATAACGAACTATTCGGCAACGATGAGAATTAAAATAACCTTCTGAGGATCTAATAATGAAAAAATTACTCTTACCCTGTGTAATCGCCTCACTGATCGCTTCATTTTCCACCTGGGCTGATGACGCAGCGGTCCCTCAAAAAGCCAACAAGCCTTTTACCATGGGCGTGGTGGTGAAAGTAGGTGGGATTCCCTGGTTTAACGTGATGGAACAGGGGATTAAAGAAGAAGGTAAAGCCCTGGGTGTGAACGCCTGGCAGGTGGGGCCAACCACCGCCGATCCGGCCGAGCAGGTGCGCGCCATTGAAGATTTGATTGCCAAGAAAGTGGATGTGATTGGCGTGGTACCAAACGACGCCAAAGTGCTGGAACCGGTACTGAAACGCGCGCAGGAAGCGGGTATCAAGGTTATTACCCACGAATCACCGGCACAGGCCAATGCGGACTGGGACTTTGAATTGCTCGACACCCAAACCATGGGCGCTAACCATATGAAAGATATGGCTGCCTGCATGGGTGAAGAAGGCAAATATGCCATGTTCGTTGGCAGCCTGACCGTTCCGCTGGTAAACGACTGGGCCAACGCGGCCATCGCCTACCAGAAAGAACACTATCCGAAAATGCAGCTGGTTGAAGACCGTTTTGGCGTCGCCGAATCGGTAGATGACTCCATGCGTACCGCCAACGACCTGATGTCAAAACACAAAGATCTGAAAGGCATTATGTCCTTCGGCTCGCAGGGCCCAATCGGCGCAGGCCGCGCTATCGACAAGCGTAAGAAAAACAATGATATCTGCGTCTTCGGTACATTTACCCCGGGTCAGGGCATCAAGCTGCTGGAGAAAGGAGCGATCGATGGCGGCTATATCTCTAACCCGATGACCGCCGGCAAGGTCTTTGTGCAGGTGGCGACGGCGATGATGAACGGAGAACCGATCAAAGACGGCGTCAAACTGGGCGACATGGGCGAAATCAAAATCAAAGGCAACACCATCCTCAGCGATAACCCGGAAAAACTGGATGTGGAAAACACCAAACGTCTGGTGAAACTGGGCCTCTGACCCTGAGCCGTATCGCCGGAGCCTTTGCGCTCCGGCTTTATTCACGTCTAACACCAGGGCAAGAACGATGCTTAATAATAACAATGTCGATAATGCCGCCGCGCTGATCACGCTGAACGCGCTGTCAAAAAGCTTTGGCGGTCATCAGGCATTAAAAAACATCACGCTGACCTTAAACCAGGGCGAAGTCCACTGCCTGGCCGGAGCCAACGGCTGCGGTAAAAGTACACTGATTAAAACCATCAGCGGCGTCTACGCGCCCGATGCCGGCAGCGAAATCATCATCGACGACAAAACCCATGCTCGCCTGACGCCCGATCGCGCCAGGGCCTTAGGCATTCAAGTGATTTATCAGGACCTGTCGCTGTTTCCGAATCTGACCGTCGCCGAAAACATTGCCTTCGAATACAACCTTAAGGGCTATTTCGGCTGGTTTAAGCAAAAAAAACTGAAAGAAAAAGCGCAGCAGATCCTCAACGAACTGGCGTTCAATATCGATCCGGACGCGCTGGTGCAGCATCTTCCAATAGCCCAACGTCAGCAAATCGCCATCTGCCGCGCGTTGGTTGCAGATGCCCGGCTGGTGATTATGGATGAGCCCACCGCCTCGCTGACACGTACCGAAGTGAACCAGTTGCTGCGCACAGTGAACTACCTGCGTGATAAAAACATCACTGTGGTCTTCGTCAGCCACCGTCTGGATGAAGTGAAAGAAATTTCCGACCGCATTACCGTGATCCGCGACGGCGAGAAGATCGGCACCTGGGACGCCGCCGCCCTATCCACCGGCAAAATCACCGAGCTGATGACCGGATTAGTCATTGAACACCAGCAGAAGCTGCCGAACGCCGAACTGGGTAAAGTGGTGCTGGAGCTGAATCACCTCAGCCGCAAAGGCCAGTTTGACGATATTTCCCTCCAGCTACATCGTGGCGAAGTACTGGGTCTGTGCGGCCTGCTGGGCTCCGGCCGTACCGAGCTGGCGCTGAGCCTGTTTGGTATCACTCATCCCGATAGCGGCAAGATCCTCCTTGATGGTAAACAGGTACAGATCAAAGACAACACCCAGGCACGAGAAATGGGCATTGCCTATGTTTCAGAAGACCGTCTGACGCTGGGTGCCATTCTGCCGCAGTCGGTTGCCGACAACATGGTGATTTCCATTCTCGATGAGATCAAAACACCGTGGCATATGATCGATGAACAGCGCAAAGACGCGCTGGTGCAGGAGTGGATCAAAGATCTGGATATCAAGGTGACCAACCCGGATAACCCGCTTTCAACCCTTTCCGGCGGCAACCAGCAGAAGGTGGTGCTGGCGAAATGGATACTCACCCGGCCAAAAGTGTTGATTCTTGATGCGCCCACCGTCGGCGTGGATATCGGTGCGAAAGACAGTATCTACAAGTTGATCCACCGCCTGTCCGGCGTCGGTATTTCGGTGCTGCTGATCACTGATGAAGCCCCGGAAGCCTATTACAACTGCGATCGCGTGCTGCATATGAAGCAGGGAAAAATCATTAACGAGTTAATTCCTTCAACGCTGAGCGAACATCAATTCGCGGAGGCCATCAATGGCTAACATTTTTAAAATGCCACGTTCGGTCGAAGGCTGGCTGGGCTGGGTTATCGCGTTAATGCTGGTGCTGTTTTCAACCTTAAGCAGCGAGTTTTTGTCGATCCAGAATCTGCTGGATTTGACCGAAAGCTATGCCGTAACCGGGATTTTCGCGCTGGGTTTATTTGTGGTGCTGGTGACCGGCGGCATTGATATTTCCTTCGCCGCCGTGGCTTCCGTAGCGCAGTATTTTATTGCCTCACTGTTGCTCAACGATGTGATTGCCAGCCCACTGCTGTGCATCGTGCTGGCGATTGTCTGCGGTGTGGTCTTCGGGCTGATTAACGCCGTGCTGATCTACTACCTCAATATCGTCTCGATCATTATCACCATCAGTATGCAGTCGCTGCTGTTCGGCATGCTGATGTGGATTACCAACGGTCATAGCATTTACGACCTGCCCGACTGGTGGATCAGCCAGCGCACTATCCTGCCCTTCGAATACGGCGGCGAAAGCTACCAGGTGGGCCTGCCGGTGGTCGTGATGCTGGGCATGGCGCTGCTGACCTGGCTGCTGCTGAATAAAACCCATATCGGTCGGCAGCTCTACGCCGTCGGCGGCAGCAACGAATCCGCCCGTCGTATCGGCATCCGCGTCTCCGTTATCTATCTGTTTGCCTACGGCTATCTGGGCGCGTCGGCGGCGATTGGCGGCATGCTGCAGGCGTACCGCATGAGCGAAGTGGTGCCTAACGCGCTGGTTGGCGGCGAGCTGGATGTGCTGGCTGCGGCGGTGCTGGGCGGTGCCAGTCTCTCAGGGGGCAGAGGCTCGGTGATCGGCACGCTGATGGGCGTATTCCTGATCGGCATTCTGAAAAACGGCCTGAACCTGATCGGCGTTTCCAGCTATTTCGTCAACATCGTGATTGGCGTCGTTATCGTCGCCGCGATCTGCGTCACCCACTACAAGAAACGCAAAGAAACCGATGTCGGCTTCGTCTGACGGAGACTGTTTAATGAAAAATAAACCCTTTTTACCTCTGGACGGTACCAGCACCGGTCTGCTGGCTATCTGCCTGATTGCCACGGTGGCCTTTTCACTGGCGATGCCGGGCCGCTTTCTGACCGAAAACACCTTTCTGAGCATTGCGTTTCAGTTGCCGGAACTCGGCCTGCTGACCTTTGCGATGTTTGTACCCATGCTGAGCGGCGGCCTGAATCTGTCGATTATCGGCACAGCCAACCTCACCAGCCTGTTTATGGCCTGGCTGCTGATCAACTACATTCCGGTTGATGCCAGCATTGGCATTCAGTTGATGTGGCTGGTACTGGCGCTGCTAGGCGCAGCGGGGATTGCGGTGCTGATTGGCGTACTGACCGGGCTGATGATTTCCCGCGTGGGTGCGCACCCGATTCTGGTGACCCTCGGCAGCATGACGATTATCAGCGGCATTGGGGTGTACCTGACCAAAGGCGCGGCGCTGAGCGGCATGCCGCCGATCGTGCGCAGTATGGGATCGGAAGTGATATGGGGAGTCCCGGTTCCGCTGATTATCTTTATCGTCGCCACCGTATTTTTGGCCTTGCTACTGGGCAGAACGCGCCTCGGCAAAAATATCTACATGTGCGGCAGCAACATTAACGCCACCTGGTTCAGCGGCATCCGCACCGACCGAATCATGATGGCGATTTACGCCATTTCCAGCCTGCTGTGCGTGCTGGCGGGGCTTATCATGATGGCCCGCTTTAACTCGGCGCGCATGGGCTACGGAGACTCCTATCTGCTGCTGACGGTGCTGGCTATTGTGCTGGGCGGAACCGATCCGTTCGGCGGCGTGGGCAAAATTATCCACGTCTTCTGTGCGCTGCTGGTGCTACAGGTTATTGCCACCGGGCTAAGCCTGGCGGGTGTCAGCCTGCACTTCAATCTGGCGGTATGGGGCATCACGCTGATTTTCGCCCTGGCGTTCAAATTCTTTAAAAACAAATGGCAGGCGCAGCGGGCGATGAAGCTGAACCAGAAAAAGCACCGGCAGTTGCTGGCAACACGTGGGGAAAGATAATGCGTAAGCATCCATTAGGGATTTACGAGAAGGCCCTACCGAAAGGGACCAGTTGGGTGGAGAAACTGGCCGTGGCGAAATCCTGCGGGTTTGATTTCGTCGAGATGTCGGTGGATGAAAGCGATGAACGCCTGGCGCGCCTGGACTGGACGCAGGCAGAGCGCATGGAGATCATCCAGGCGATTCAGCAGACCGGCGTGCGTATTCCCACCCTGTGCCTGTCGGCACACCGCCGCTTCCCGTTCGGCAGCCGCGACGCGCAGACCCGCCAGCAGGCGTATGCCATTATGGAAAAAGCAGTGCGGCTGGCGCAAGATTTGGGCATCCGTACCATTCAACTGGCCGGCTACGACGTCTATTACGAACCACAGGACGACGACACTATCGCCCGCTTTGAGGACTCCGTGGCCTGGGCCGTTGAACTGGCCGCCGGGGCACAGGTGATGTGCGCGGTGGAAATCATGGACACGCCGTTTATGAACTCCATCAGCAAGTGGCAGGCGCTGAATCAGAAAATTAACTCGCCATGGTTCACCGTCTATCCCGATATCGGCAACCTCAGCGCCTGGGGAAATGAGGTGGACAGCGAGCTGACCGGCGGTATCGATCGCATTGCGGCTATCCACTTGAAAGATACGCTGCCGGTCACGCCGGACTCGCCGGGCCAGTTCCGCGATGTGCCGTTTGGCGAGGGCTGTGTTGATTTCGTCCAGTTCTTTAAAACCCTGCGCCGCCTGAACTATCGCGGCACCTTCCTGATTGAAATGTGGACGGAAAAAGCCGACGAGCCACTGCTGGAAATCATTCGCGCCCGTCGCTGGATTGAAGACAAAATGGCCGCAGCCGGCTGGGGTGAAACTCGCGCCGCGCTGCTCAGCCCGGAGGCAGTATGAGCCACTACTTTATGGGCGTTGATTTAGGTGGGACGGTAACCAAAGCGGGGATTTACACCGCGGACGGTCTGGAGATCAAAGTCGTTGAGCTGGCAGTACCGCTGCTCAGTGAACAGATGGGGTTCTGCGAACGCGATATGGCAGAGCTGTGGTCCGCCACCAGCCAGGTGATTCGCCAGGTGTTGAAAGACAGCGGTATTGCGGCAGATGCGATTCACGGCGTGAGCTTTTCCGCCCACGGTAAGGGTCTGTACCTGGTGGATAAGCAGGGCCAGCCGGTGCGTAACGGCATCGTCTCCTCCGACTCACGCACACAGCCACTGGTCAGCCGCTGGAAAAGTGAAGGCCGCGACGCCGAAGCTTACGGGCGCAGCCTGCAACAGCTGTGGCCGTCGCATCCGGCGGCGCTGCTCGGCTGGCTGAAGGAGCATGAGCCGGACAGCTATCAGCGCACGGGCTATATTCTGATGGTCCACGACTATATCCGCTACTGCCTGACCGGCAAGTTCGCCTGCGAAGAAACCAATATCTCCGGCAGCAATTTGTTTAACCAGCAGCAGGGGGCATTCGACCCTACTCTGTTTAACATCTTCGGTATTGCAGAGATGGCGGAGAAAGCGCCGCCGGTGATCGGTTCCGCCGAATGCGCCGGATACGTCACCGAACAGGCAGCCGTGCGGTGCGGTTTAAAAGCCGGAACGCCGGTGTTCGGCGGGCTGTTTGACGTTGTCGGCGCAGCGTTGGCCTCGGGCGTACACGACAGTTCCTGCCTGAGCGCCGTAGCAGGCACCTGGAGTATTGCCACTCGCGTTTTCGACTGTATTGAACCGTCTGACTATCCCTACGTGTGGGGGAAATACTGCATTCCCGGCACTTTCTTTGTTCATGAAGGCAGTCCGACCTCGGCCAGCAACCTCGCCTGGTTTGTGCAGCAGTTCTTCCCGGATCTGCCGGACAGCTATCGCCAGCTTAACCAGTGGGCGAAAGACGGCTACGAAAAGGATCTCAACATCCTGTTTTATCCGTGGCTGTACGGCTCCAACTTCCACGATAGCCTGCACGGTGGCTTCCTTGGCTTAAGCGGCCACCACAGCCGGGAAGACATAATCTACGCCATCTATCAGGGCATCGTCTTCTCACATCTGCTGCATCAGGATCGCGTGCAAGATCTGGGCACAGGCAGCGACTTCATCCGCTTTACCGGCGGGCCAACTCATTCGGATATCTGGATGCAAATGTTTTGCGACGCCAGCAACCTGCCGCTGGAAATCGTCGACGTGAAGCAGTCCGGCTGCCGCGCGGCAGCGATTTGTGCGGCGGTGGGGGCCGGTGAATACAGCGATTTCCAGACGGCAATGAAGCACTGCCAGCCGCCCACCCTTCGCCTGGAGCCAAACCCGGCTAAACACGTGATACTGAGAAAACGCTTCGAGCGCTTTAAGCAGATTGCGCAGGCATTAAGTGAAGTGAAGTGAAGTGAAGTGAAGACTCCCGTCTGACGGTCATGACTCCAATTTATGGGTAATGATTTATCGTCAGATAATGTCCAATGACTTTGTCATGCAGTTCCACCGATTTTGAGAACGACAGCGACTTCCTGCCCAGCCTTGCAAGATGCTGCCTCAGATTAAGATTATGTGCTGCGTATACCGATTGCTGATAACGTGCAGCTTCCGCACATCGATTTTTGCTATCACGGCCGAAATTCAGGAAATGAAAAAAATGCCATCGATGGGAGGAAGCAAGACATAAAGCGTCAGTAAAACTGGGGGACGTTCTCGACTGTAGATTCCACTACCTGAAGGAAAAGGTATCTCTGATTACGAAGGAAGCAGTAGAGATAAGCAACTGTTCAGCGGGCATAAAACAGAAAGCCTGGTACTGATATACGACCGTAAAACGAAGGTGTCTTCCACCCTCGATAAACCGCCAACCGAGACTAAATATTCTAAGTCTATTCTAAGAGCCCAAAGCAAAAAGGGGCTACCTTTCGGTAACCCCTTCTTTTATTTGGCGGAAGCGTAGAGATTCGAACTCTAGAACCCTTTCGGGTCGCCGGTTTTCAAGACCGGTGCCTTCAACCGCTCGGCCACGCTTCCGGTATGGGGCGCACTATAAACACCTCTGTTCAGGCTGTAAAGCACGAATTTGTTCAACCGCCTTAAAAATAAACAAAACCGTGTTATTCGTCTGAAATTCAGTCAGTTCGCGCAAAAAATCAACGTCAGTCGGGCTGGCTGTGGTTAATGTTTTTTGATGTACATATCTTTAGTGAAATAGTACCCCAGCTTATCAGGCGTAAATCCCCCCACCCACGGCTTCACCAGGTGCGTGCGAACATAGTGATAAACCGGAACCGCCGGCACCTCTTTCGCCAAAAGATCCTCCGCCTGCTGGTAGTACTTGCCTCGTGCCACCACATCCGACGCTTTGGCGGCATTCTGTAAGGCTTCGTCATAGGCAGGATTACTGTACTGGCTGGTATTCTCACTATCGCCGGTGCGGAAGTTATTCAGGAAAGTAGCGGCATCGTCATAGTCGGCAATCCACGCATAGCGCACCGCGTCAAAATTGTGCGTGTGCATGGTGTCGAGCATCGTCTTCCACTCCTGGTTTTGCAGCTTCGCCTCCACACCGAGGTTTTTCTTCCACATCGAACTGGCGGCGATCGCCACGCGCTGGTGTGATTCCGACGTGTTGTAGAGCAGATTAAACACCAGCGGGTGACTATCCGAGTACCCCGCTTCGCTCAGCAGTTTTTTGGCTTCGGCAATGCGTTTCTCGCGCGGCCAGCTGGCATAATCCGGATTTTGCAGTTTTACGCCGCCAATATCAGGCTGGCTAATCAGCCAGGCCGGGCGTTGTCCCTGCCCCAGTACTTTTTCCGCAATGATGTCTTTATCCAGCGCCATGTTCAGCGCCAACCGGACACGCGGATCGTTAAATGGCGGCCGGGTGGTGTTGAATTCGTAATAATAGGTCGCCAGTTGCGGCGCCACGTTCAGCTGATCGCCCATGGTCTTTTTAAGCTGCGCGAACTGGTTAATCGGCAGCGTATAAACAATGTCGATTTCACCCGCTTTATAACGGTTAACGTCCGCCGCTTCTGAATGAATCGGCAGCCAGGTCACTTTATTGATGACCGTATGCTCATTGTCCCAATAACGCGGGTTGCGTTCGGCCACGATGCGCTCGTTCACGACCCACGCGGACAGCTTATACGGACCGCTGGTCACGATATGCTCCGGTTTGGTCCACTGCTCGCCAAAGCGGTTTACCAGCACTTTATCAATCGGAACCAGCGAAGGGTGCGCCAGCATCGCTAAAAACGCCGCGTTCGGCTGCGTTAATCTAACTTCCAGCGTCGTATCATCAACCGCCTTCACGCCCAGCGTCTCCGGCGCTTTTTTCCCCTCGGCAATCTCCTGCGCGTTGACAATATGCATATTGCCCGGGTAGCTGGAATAAGGTGATGCCGTCAGAGGAGAGACCAGACGCTGCCAGCTCCAGACAATATCCTGCGCGGTAATGGCGGTCCCGTCAGACCAGGTCATGCCCGGACGTAAATGGAAGGTCCAGACGGTGTTCTCTTTATTTTCCCACTTCTCCGCCAGCCGCGGCTGTATTTCACCTGCCGGTGAGACGCTGACCAGCCCCTCGAAAAGATCGCTGATAATATTAAACTCAACGTCACTCTCGACCTTATGCGGATCCAGAGATGCCGGCTCGCTGCCGTTATTTCTCACCAGCTCCTGCTTCTCTGCCAGCACCGTCCCCGGGGGAACCTGAGCGGCAAATACCGTGGCCGTCGTGCAGAGTAGACCGAGAGCC
Source organism: Raoultella sp. T31 (assembly GCF_002806725.1). Classification (NCBI taxonomy): domain Bacteria; kingdom Pseudomonadati; phylum Pseudomonadota; class Gammaproteobacteria; order Enterobacterales; family Enterobacteriaceae; genus Klebsiella; species Raoultella sp. T31. The sequence continues at coordinate 41,226 of NZ_PIBO01000034.1, read as the reverse complement.
AGCAAAGCCTGCGTGATGTGATTGTATTTTTGTGATTTCATATCCCTTGCCTTTATTATGCTTCGTTTGTACCCTCTCCACACTTAGCCACAGAACAGCAATAACGCAATATCTTTCAGTAACCTATCAGATTCCGATCGGGTTCCTGAAACCAAACACACAAACACACCACCTTTTCATCATTTATTAGCATAATATGCTGCATGATTGCCTCGGGGGTCTAAGTAAAGATGGGTAAAAGCACTATGGCTTCCGTCGTGGTTTTTTTATGCTTCATTATTAATTACATCTGTCATAAGAGAGTGACTCATGGATCGTATTATTACGTCGTCGCGTGACCGTTCATCGCTGCTCAGTACGCATAAAGTTCTGCGGAACACCTATTTCCTCCTCAGTCTGACGCTGGCATTTTCCGCCATTACGGCAACGGCCAGCACGGTGCTGATGCTGCCTTCTCCAGGGCTGATTCTGACGCTGGTGGGGATGTATGGTCTGATGTTCCTGACCTATAAACTGGCCAATAAGCCGACGGGTATTCTGGCGGCCTTCGCTTTCACCGGCTTCCTGGGTTATATCCTTGGGCCAATGCTCAACGCCTATCTGTCTGCGGGCATGGGTGACCTGATTGGTCTGGCGCTGGGCGGTACCGCACTGGTCTTCTTCTGCTGCTCGGCCTATGTGCTGACCACTCGTAAAGACATGTCCTTCCTCGGCGGTATGCTGATGGCAGGCGTAGTGGTGGTGCTGATCGGTATGGTGGCTAACATCTTCCTGCAGCTGCCGGCTCTGCACCTGGCCATCAGCGCGGTGTTTATCCTGATTTCTTCAGGCGCAATCCTGTTTGAAACCAGCAATATCATCCGCGGCGGTGAGACCAACTATATCCGCGCTACCGTCAGCCTGTACGTGTCGCTGTACAACATCTTCGTCAGCCTGCTGAGCATCCTTGGCTTCGCAAGCCGGGACTAACCTCTGCCAACGCTGTGCTCAGGCCCCGCTTATGCGGGGCCTTATTTTTTGCTACACTGCGGCCAGTCTGGACGGTATGTGAAGAATTATGTTTATCTTTGAAGGCAACGAAATTGAGACCGATAGCGACGGCTATCTGAAAGAGACGACACAGTGGAACGAAGCCATGGCGGAAGTTATCGCCGCGCAGGAAGGCATTACCCTTGCCGTTGAACACTGGGAAGTGGTGCGCTTTGTACGCGAATTTTATCTGGAGTTCAACACCTCGCCCGCCATTCGCATGTTAGTCAAGGCGATGGCGAATAAGTTTGGCGAAGAGAAAGGCAACAGCCGCTATCTCTACCGCCTGTTCCCGAAAGGGCCAGCCAAACAGGCGACAAAAATTGCCGGCCTGCCTAAACCGGTGAAGTGTATCTAATAGAGAATGGCAAATTTTTGCCATTCTCTGGTGGGTTGATGAGGCTCGGTATTCACCCGGTCAACCCGCGCGCTGCGCGGCCCGCCGGCTTTCAGCCAGGCGATAAGTGCCGCCACCTGCTCGTCTTCCCCGCAGGCCAGCACCTCCACGCTGCCATCATCAAGATTACGGGCATAGCCCGCCAGCCCCAGGCGTAGCGCCTCCCGCTGCGTCGAGTAGCGAAACCCCACGCCCTGAACCGATCCATACACCCATGCCATTGTGCAGATTGTCGCCATCGTTACGCCCCTTTTTTGCCCTGCCCTGATGCAGAGAATAGCAAATTCTCGTCAGCGTACATGCTTCGGCAACAGGCCATAGTGCTGACGAAAACGCGCGGTAAAGCGTGACCCTGACTGATAGCCGCTGTTGAGCGCTATCTCGCCGATGGGCAGCGACGTTGACTGCAGCTGGCCTAAGGCGTACGCCATGCGCACCTCCTCAACAATCAGGCGAAAGCTTTGCGATTCCTGCTGTAAACGGCGGCGCAGCGTCGATTCTCCCACAAACAACATCTTTGCCACCCGAGGAACGCTCCACGCTTTCGCCGGCGACAGCATGATAATTTGCCGAACCTGAGCGGTCAGATCCTGCTGTCTTTCGTTCAGCAGCGGCCCGGCATATCCCGCCTGCTGCAACGCCAGCAGCAGCCCCATCGTCTGGTGATGCTGCAGCTCCGTCGAGAGTCCCCCACGCACCGCTTGCAACACGTTCTGCCACATAAACGACAGTTCAGGGGTCATCGGCGCGCATAATGACGTCAGCCGGCCGGGAGGCGGCTCGCTCATATAGCGCGCTTTAAAATCCGCGAGCAGGTCTGCGGTCAATGACAGCAGGTCGGAACAAAATAACCCATTGTCCGGCTGATTAATGACCTCAAGCTCAACGTCGGCGGGCAAAATAATCAGCTGCTGCGGCGTGACCTGCATCTGACTGGTCCCCTGCACGATGATTTTACTTCCGCGATTGACCCGGCACAGCGCCGGCGAAAAAAGCCTGACGCGATGCAGTTTGTATAATCGCCGGGAGGTGATTTCCGCCGCCGATAACGCATTATGCTGAAAGTGAATATTGTGCATTTGAGCTCTCTGTCCGTCGTTTAGCGTCCTGACATGGCCGTCAGCTGCGCGCTGGCGATAGCGTGGCTGCGCAGCATAAAGCCCACCAACGCGCCGCTGGCCTGGGCATCAATCGGTAACGACGGCGTATTCAGCGCCCATACCGTAAAGTGATAATGATGAGGCTTATCGCCCGGCGGAGGGCAGGCTCCGCCAAACCCTGCATAACCGAAATCATTTCGCCCCTGCACGGCGCCTGCAGGCAGTTTAGCGTTATTTTTATCTCCGGCACCAGTCGCCAGGCTGGAAACCGTCGACGGTATATTCACAACCGTCCAGTGCCACCACCCGCTACCGCTGGGGGCATCCGGGTCGTAGGCGGTCACCGCAAAACTGCGGGTGCCCGTCGGCGCATGTTCCCAGGTCAACTGGGGCGAGACATTCCCCCCGTTGCACCCAAAACCGTTAAACTGTTGCGATACCGCCAGGCTCTCGCCTTCGCGCATATCGCTGCTGGTGACGCGAAATGGCGCTGCTGCCGCGCTGGTACTGATAACCACCATCAAAATGGCTGCTAACCCGGTTCCTGTTTTCATCGTATTTTCCTCCGTTGGGTGAGGAATCACTGTAAGATCGCGGGAAGGTTTTTATTGTGCCAAAGCGCCTGCGTTTTGTGCCGAAACGCTCATCTGACGGCGCAGGTGGAATGATGCTTGCGTCGGTCACTTGTGCTAACCTACGCGCCATTTTTCGGTGCCGATATTCCCGTTGCTTAAAGGTAGCTCCATGACAGATTCCATTTTCCCCCGCTTAGTGTTGACTAAAGGACGCGAGAAATCCCTGCTGCGTCGCCATCCGTGGATTTTCTCCGGCGCCGTCGCCCGGATGGAAGGTAAAGCTCGTTCCGGTGAAACCATCGATATCGTTGATTCACAGGGAAAATGGCTGGCCCGCGGCGCATATTCGCCCTCTTCGCAGATCCGCGCCCGCGTCTGGAGCTTCGATCGCAATGAAGCTATCGATAACGCCTTTTTCGAGCGTCGTCTGCAGCAGGCGCAGAGCTGGCGCGAATGGCTGGCAGCCCGCGATGGCCTTGACAGCTATCGGTTGATCGCCGGCGAATCCGACGGTCTGCCGGGCGTGACCATCGATCGCTTTGGTCACTTCTTCGTACTGCAGCTGCTGAGCGCCGGTGCTGAATACCAGCGTGCCGCCATCGTCAGCGCGTTGCAAACGCTGTTCCCGAACTGCTCTATCTACGATCGTAGCGACGTCGCGGTGCGTAAAAAAGAGGGGCTGGAGCTGGCGCAGGGTCTGGTTGTCGGCGAACTGCCGCCTGCCCTGCTGCCGATTACCGAGCACGGTATGCAGCTGCTGGTCGACATTCAGGGCGGCCACAAAACCGGTTACTATCTCGACCAGCGCGATAGCCGTCTGGCAACCCGCCGCTATGTCGCCGACAAGCGCGTTCTGAACTGTTTCTCCTACACCGGCGGTTTCGCGGTTTCCGCTCTGATGGGCGGCTGCCGCCAGGTTATCAGCGTCGATACCTCCCAGGAGGCGCTGGACGTTGCAAAACAAAACGTTGAGCTGAATAAGCTGGATCTTTCCAGAGCGGAATTTGTTCGTGACGACGTCTTTAAACTGCTGCGTAAATATCGCGATCAGGGGGAGAAATTTGACGTTATCGTCATGGATCCGCCGAAGTTCGTTGAGAACAAAAACCAGCTGATGGGCGCCTGCCGTGGCTATAAAGATATCAATATGTTGGCGATTCAGCTGTTAAATCCCGGCGGGATCCTGCTGACCTTCTCCTGCTCAGGTTTGATGGCGACCGATTTATTTCAGAAAATCATTGCCGATGCCGCAATTGATGCCGGACGTGATGTACAATTTATAGAACAGTTCCGTCAGGCTGCCGATCACCCGGTGATTGCAACCTACCCGGAAGGGCTGTATCTGAAAGGGTTTGCCTGTCGCATCATGTAACTTGAAAAGCGGAACATTGCCCGCATATAGCAGGTAATAACGTTTCCCAGGAGGTGCCTATGATTGCCAGCAAATTCGGTATCGGCCAGCAGGTTCGCCATACGCTATTGGGCTACCTCGGCGTGGTTGTTGATATCGATCCCGTCTACTCGCTCGCCGAGCCGGAAGAGGATGAAATTGCGGCCAATGACGAACTGCGCGCAGCGCCCTGGTATCATGTGGTCATGGAAGATGAGGACGGTCAGCCGATCCACACCTATCTTGCGGAAGCGCAGCTGAGCAGTGAAGCCAGCGATGAACATCCGGAACAGCCGTCGATGGACGAGCTGGCCAGAACGATTCGCCGACAGTTGCAGGCCCCGCGGCTACGTAACTGATGTCAAGAAACCCCGCGCTATCGCGGGGTTTCTTATTTACTTCGCCAGCCCTAAGCGCGGTATTTCAATCGCCGGGCAGCGATCCATCACCACATTCAGCCCAGCCTCGCGCGCCAGGACCGCCGCCTGTTCGTTAATCACTCCCAGCTGCAACCACAGCGTTTTCGCCCCAATGGCGATGGCTTCCTGAGCAACGGCCAGCGCCGCATCGGAGTTGCGGAAGACATCGACCATATCCACTTTTTCCGGCACATCGCCAAGGGTCGCGTAGCCTTTCTGCCCCATCAGCGTGGTGCCCGCGACTTTCGGCGACACAGGAATAACGTGATACCCCTGTTCAAGAAGGTATTTCATCACCCGATAACTCGGGCGATCCGGTTTGTCGCTCGCCCCGACCAGCGCAATCGTCTGGGTTGAGGTGAGAATGCCTGCGATATCGTTCTCTTTCATTTTATCCTCCACTCTTTAGCCCAAGTGTATGTTAATCAGAACGAACGAGCCATTCATCCTGACTTACGGATGCGTCAAAAATTTTCACCCGGATGCTTGCAGCAGCAGTCACTTCCAGTAATCTGTCTGCAGGTCAACATGTGGAATGAAAATATGGAACTGACGACACGTACGTTACCCGCACGCAAACATATTGCGCTGGTTGCTCACGATCACTGTAAAGATATGCTGATGAAATGGGTTGCGCGCCACCAGCCGCTGCTGGCCCAGCATGAACTCTATGCAACCGGCACTACCGGTAACCTTATCTCCCGCGCAACCGGGCTGGAGGTTAACGCGATGCTGAGCGGACCGATGGGTGGCGATCAGCAGGTCGGCGCGCTAATCGCGGAAGGTAAAATCGATGTGCTGATTTTCTTCTGGGATCCGCTCAACGCCGTACCGCATGACCCGGACGTCAAGGCGCTGCTGCGCCTGGCGACGGTGTGGAACATCCCTGTCGCCACCAATGCCTCAACGGCCGACTTTATCATTCTGTCGCCGACCTTCGGCGAACCTCTCGATATTCTGATCCCGGATTATCAACGTTACCTCGCCGACCGTCTGAAGTAATTCCGGCCGGCGGCCCACCCGCCGGCACTTACGGTTTTCTCGCCACCGGCACAGCCAATTCTTCTAACGTGCCGACAAACGGCGAAGGCCGCACTTTGTTGAACAATAACCAGACGCGAAGCCGCGCGCGCGTGATAGCGACATAGAGCAACCGCCGCTCTTCCGCATCCGGAAAATCCTCCGGCTGCGGCAGCAGCGCCTGCTCCATAATGGATTCACGCGCCGGGGCCGGAAACGCATCATCGCCATCCTGCAGCCCCAGCACAATAACATAATCCGCCTGCTGGCCCTTACTGGCATGGATGGTCATAAAATCGAGCTGCAGATGCGGCCAGCGCGTCGCCGCTTTTTCCAGCGCCTCGGGTTTCAAATGATGATAGCGCGCCAGCAATAAAATCCGCTGCTCCGGTTTCGCATAGCCGCTGAGCTTATCGAGGAGATCGTCGAGCTTATCGTCCGCCAGCAGCGTCACGGCTTTCTTGTCTCCGGCCGTCAGGCTGTTCAATGGTTTGCTCAGCTGATGCGGATTTTGTTGTATAAAGCCGTTCGCTACTTCACCAATACGCCCGTTAAACCGGTAGGTGGTATCCAGCGCGCAGCAATCGCCTTCGCCAAAATAGTGATTAAATGCGGTGGTCAAAGAGAGCTTTGCCCCGCTAAAGCGATAGATAGCCTGCCAGTCATCACCAACGGCGAATAACGTCGTCTGCGTGTTCTGCCGCCGCAGCGCAGCCAGCAAAGCGGCGCGCTGCGGCGAGATATCCTGAAACTCGTCGACCAGAATATGTTTCCACGGGCTGACGAAGCGCCCTTTGTCCAGAATATTAATCGCCTGGTGTATCAGCCCGGAAAAATCGACCGCGCCCTCGTCTTTCAGCGCCGTTTTCCATGCCTTCAACAGCGGCGCCATCAGCTTAACGCGCTTGCCGAACAGGTCGCGCACCTCTTCCGGCGCACCGGCGATCATCTCCGCCTGCGATCCGCCGTGCATTCGCATCAGGCTCACCCAGCGATCGAGGCGACTGGCCATTCGCCGCTGGATTTTTTTATCCTGCCAGAATTCGCCGTCCGGCACCTGCCAGTCCATCTCTTCTTCCAGCCATTGCCGCCATCCCTTAGCCTGCGCTTTTTTCTCCTGACACTGCTGGCGCCAGTTTTGCAGCAGCAGCGTCTGACGAGCCGCGCTGTCGCTCTCCAGCTCGCTGATGGTCGGCACTTTTTTGCTGCCTTGCTGAATAATATGTAATGCCAGAGAGTGAAAGGTACGCGCCGCTATCTCTTCTGAGCCCAGCCGCTCACGAATACGTTCATCCATTTCCTGCGCCGCCTGGCGGCCAAATGCCAGCAGCAGAATCTGATCGGCGGCGGCTTCTCCCCGCGTTAATAACCATCCGGCTCGCGCCACCAGCACGGAGGTTTTGCCGCTTCCGGCACCGGCCAGCACCAGCAAAGCGCGCTCGCCGTTGACCACCGCCCGCGCCTGCGCGGGATTCAGTGGCGAGGTTTCGACGCTGGCAAAAAATCCGCGATACTGCTCGAGCATCGATGCCGTAAAAGCCTGATTATGTACCTGCCGGGCCTCTTCCGTATTGGCCAGCCAGCCCTGGCACTGCCGCCACAGCTCACGGCAGTTGTCGAAAGCGTCAAGGCGGCTGGTCGGCATCGGCAGGCCGGTCAAGGCGCGGCGAATCTTCACCTGAATGTCAGTCACCTGCTGCCGGGTCAGCCACTTACCCTCCGCACTGGCGCGGGCGACCTCCTCCAACTGCTGGCGGAGAACACCGGCGGCAATGTCGCTCATTTCCACGCTCCACTGCTGCCAGAGGGTATTCAGATGATGATAAAAACGCTGCGTTTCATTCCACTCGGTACCGTGTAAACGCACAACTTTGCTGTCCGGTAAAACGAACTCCAGCTCACCCCAGACCAGACCGCGCTTACATTGAACTGACAATAACTGATTGAAAGGGATAAGATACTCATGGTTATCACCCGAAACTTTTACTCCCGCGTTAAGCAATTGCACCCGGTCGTAGGGGTGCTGTGCCATACGTTTGCCCAATGTTGTCGCTTTAAGTTCCATATCATGCCGAATTTCAATCAGGTTGGATGTTTTTAAGTTTAACCGCCAGCGACCAGGTGCTCCAGCGTAAAAAACGTTACAATGGTCAGGTCTTATTATCTCCAGGACTGAACTGAGGGTTTATGCGTACCATTCTGAATATTTTGAACTTTATCCTTGGCGGTTTCGCCACCACGCTGGGATGGCTGCTGGCAACGCTGGTCAGCATCATCCTGATCTTCACCCTGCCATTAACCCGCTCATGCTGGGAAATTACCCGTCTCTCCTTGCTGCCTTACGGTAATGAAGCTATTCATGTCGATGAACTTGAACCGCAAGGCAAAAATAGCCTGCTGAATGCCGGCGGCACGATTCTGAATATTTTGTGGTTTCTCTTTTTCGGCTGGTGGCTGTGCCTGATGCATATTTTCAGCGGTATCGCCCAATGCCTGACTATCATCGGCATCCCGGTCGGTATTGCCAATTTTAAAATTGCCGCTATTGCATTATGGCCGGTGGGACGTAGAGTGGTTTCTGTCGAAACGGCTCGTGCAGCGCGTGAAGCGAATGCGCGTCGTCGCTTTCAGTAATCGGACGGAACACGACCATGCTTAGCCCCTTGCTACGCCGTTATACATGGAACAGCGCCTGGCTGTACAACGCCAGGATTTTTATCGCACTCTGCGGCACAACCGCCGTTCCATGGTGGCTTGGCGAAATCAAACTGACCATTCCCCTGACGCTGGGCGTGGTGGCCGCGGCATTGACCGACCTCGACGATCGTCTGGCTGGCCGGTTGCGCAACCTGGCCATCACGCTAGTGTGTTTCTTTATTGCTTCCGCCTCGGTGGAGCTGCTGTTCCCCTGGCCCTGGCTGTTTGCGCTGGGGTTAACCGTATCGACCACCGGATTTATTTTGCTCGGCGGTCTGGGACAGCGTTACGCCACTATCGCATTTGGCGCCTTGTTGATCGCCATTTATACCATGCTGGGCGTAACGCTCTACGATCGCTGGTATCTGCAGCCGTTTTTTCTGCTGACCGGTGCGGTCTGGTACAACCTGCTGACGCTCTGCGGACACCTGATTTTCCCGATCCGTCCTCTGCAGGATAATCTTGCGCGCAGCTATGAGCAGCTGGCGCATTACCTGGAACTTAAATCCCGCCTGTTCGACCCGGATATTGAGGATGAGAGCCAGGCACCGCTCTATGATTTAGCCATTGCCAATGGTCAACTGGTGACGACGCTCAATCAGACCAAGGTCTCTCTGCTGACGCGTCTGCGCGGCGACCGCGGCCAGCGCGGCACCCGCCGCACGTTGCAATACTATTTTGTGGCTCAGGATATTCACGAACGCGCCAGCTCATCGCACATTCAGTACCAAACGCTGCGCGATCATTTCCGCTATAGCGATGTGATGTTCCGCTTCCAGCGCATGCTGTCGATGCAGGCGCAGGCATGCCAGAAACTATCGCGCGCAATTCTTTTACGCGAACCTTACCAGCACGATGCCCATTTCGAGCGGGCATTTATGCACCTTGACGCCGCCCTCGATCGCGTACGCGCCAGCGGCGCGCCGGCAGAACAGATGAAAGCGCTGGGCTTTCTGCTGAATAATCTCCGCGCGATTGACGCGCAGCTGGCGACAATTGAGTCGGCGCAAACCAGCGCCCCGGTGAACAGCGCGACCGAAAACCTGCTCGCGGACGATGGTCTGAACAATTTCAGCGATATTTGGCTGCGGCTGCGCCGCAATATGTCGCCAGAATCGGCGCTGTTCCGCCATGCGGTAAGAATGTCGTTGGTGCTCTGTACCGGCTATGCGTTTATCCAGCTTACCGGGTTAAACCACGGCTACTGGATACTGCTGACCAGCCTGTTTGTCTGCCAACCAAACTATAACGCCACCCGCCATCGGCTCGCGCTGAGGATTATCGGTACCCTGATCGGGGTGGCCATCGGCCTGCCGCTATTACTGCTTGTGCCATCGGTTGAAGGCCAGCTCTTGCTCATTGTCCTGACCGGCGTGCTGTTCTTCGCTTTTCGCAACGTCCAGTATGCCCACGCGACCATGTTCATCACCCTGCTGGTTCTGCTGTGCTTTAACCTGCTAGGCGAAGGTTTCGAGGTCGCGCTACCGCGTATTTTCGATACCCTGATTGGCTGTGCTATCGCCTGGGCGGCCGTGAGTTTTATCTGGCCAGACTGGAAGTTCCGCAACCTGCCACGAGTTCTGGATCAGGCTATCAACGCCAACTGTCGCTACCTTGATGCCATTCTCGAACAGTATCACCAGGGGCGCGATAACCGCCTGGCCTATCGCGTTGCCCGTCGCGATGCCCATAGTCGGGATGGTGAACTGGCTTCTGTGGTGTCGAACCTGTCGACGGAACCGCGGGCAAACGCAGCCATGCGAGAAACGGCATTCCGTTTACTGTGCCTGAACCATACCTTTACCAGCTATATTTCCGCGCTCGGCGCGCACCGGGAAAAACTCACGACAGCGGAAATTCTGGCCCTGCTTGATGATGCCGTCTGTTACGTTGATGATGCGCTGCACCACACGCCCGCCGACGAACAGCGGGTGCAGCAGGCGCTTAATAGTTTGCAGACCCGGATCCAACACCTTGAGCCCCGGGCAGACAGCAAAGAACCGCTGGTGCTTCAGCAAATTGGTCTGCTGCTGGCGCTGTTGCCGGAAATCTGCAGATTGCAAAAGCAGGTTGCGGTTCAACCCGAGTAAGCATCGATTTTTTTGTGCTGGGTGCCGGCCCATACCTTAAGCTCCTGACGCCGCTGCGTCGGGAGCGCTGCGGAATGCACTCCGGCAATCGCCCCTTCCAGCGCATAGAGAACATTCAACGTGAGCGCTTTGTTCGACTCCCGCAATTTCAGCCAGACTTTCTCCGCACCAAACTGACGCAGCATTTTTTCATCGCTCACCCCCGCGTTAATTAGCAGCAGTTCCATATGAAAACTGATATTCGGGAGATCTTTTAATCTTCCGGAAGCGCGTTGTCGTCGCTTTTCATTACGTGCGCTTTGTAATGAGGACGCCGATAGATTGAAAAGCGTTTTGCTATCACGCCAGAGAGTCTCGTCAACCTGATAATATTTCAGCAAGACCGGGCGACCATTTTTCCGCATCGTCAAAAGAGGGGTGGCATGCACCACACGATATTCCGCGCTCTGCTCACAAATTTTAAGATAGATTTCGCCCTCGGCGACCATAGCAAAAACGGTATCGTCGATGGCAAGGCTATAGCCGCCAAAGAGCGGGCGACAGCTTATTTTACCGAGTGGAGATAAACATTCCTGGAATTGATGGAACCGTAAAGATGAAATTTTCTTCATGATTATTCCTTTGTTAATCATGTAAATAGAAGATTATTTGTGAACGGATCCGTTAATATAGAAAGTAAGTGACTTCGTATATTGCAGCAAGATGATTTTGACGCTGTTCAAGATTTAATCATCGTTTTGCGAGGTGCTTTCAGAAAACAGTCGGGCGGAAATACTCAATATATAAGTAATAAATACGCCAGCCCTGCTTACTGAAATGCTGGTGAATAGTTTGGCTATCCGCGTGGCAAATCTGAGCGATGTGGCTCTACCTATGAACCTGGCGCACGGCTGCCGCCGTGACGATTGGCGATAAAAATCGATCTTCCTCACTCCCCACCAGAACGGTCTGGCGCGGAATTGACAAAAACCATGTACAATTTTCAACCAGCGAAGTGATAAATGAGGTTGATCTTTTCCCCTGTCGGATATACTGTATATTCATACAGTAACCCACAGGCGGGATAGACTATGTTTACTTCAGCTTACGCAAATCGTTCATCACTGACTTCTGCTTCAGTACGTCGCCCCTCACATGACGTCGCCGAACAACCGGCCAGCGGGCTGATCAGTGAAATTGTCTACCGTGAAGATCAACCGATGATGACGCAATTACTGCTGCTACCTTTATTGCAGCAACTCGGCCAGCAGTCTCGCTGGCAGCTCTGGCTGACGCCGAAGCAGAAATTGAGTCGCGAATGGGTTCAGTCTTCCGGATTACCGCTGTCGAAGGTTATGCAGATTAATCAGCTCTCCCCTTACAATACCGTCGAATCGATGATCCGTGCGCTGCGCACAGGGAATTACAGCGTGGTGATTGGCTGGCTGGCCGATGAGCTGACGGCGGAAGAGCATGAACGCCTGGTTATCGCCGCGCAAGAGGGTCACGCAATGGGGTTTATCATGCGGCCGGTTGGAAATACGAACCAGGCAGGGAGACAACTCAGCGGGCTAAAAATTCACTCTAATTTGTACCATTAAGCCAAATTAGGATTAATCCTGGAATTTTTTTTGCTTACAGCAATACCCTTTTCGGAAAAGGGTGATTTGTAGCGGAATGCCTGTCTGATGCGGTTTCGCGGCTTTATCCGCTGATTGAAAATCAACCATATTTGTTAAATGTTGTGTACACAACCCTTTTTTTTCATATGCCTGACGGAGTTCACACTTGTAAGTTTCGAACTAAGTTGTAGACTTTACATCGCCAGGGGTGATCGGCTTACGCTGCATGTATCAGCATAGTTAACAACAAGTCACGCCCCGGGTGAAGGATTTAACCGTGAGGTCTTTTGTAACTTCATGGCGAATTTTGGATGATAATGAGGCGCAAAAAATGAAAAAGACAGCTATCGCGATTGCAGTGGCACTGGCTGGCTTCGCTACCGTAGCGCAGGCCGCACCAAAAGATAACACCTGGTATGCAGGTGGTAAACTGGGCTGGTCCCAGTATCACGATACCGGTTTCTACGGTAACGGTTTCCAGAACAACAATGGCCCGACCCGTAACGATCAGCTGGGTGCTGGTGCGTTCGGTGGTTATCAGGTTAACCCGTACCTCGGTTTTGAAATGGGTTACGACTGGCTGGGCCGTATGGCTTATAAAGGCAGCGTAGACAACGGCGCTTTCAAAGCTCAGGGCGTTCAGCTGACTGCTAAACTGGGTTACCCGATCACTGACGATCTGGACATCTACACCCGTCTGGGTGGTATGGTCTGGCGTGCAGATTCTAAAGGTAACTACGCTTCTACCGGCGTTTCCCGCAGCGAACACGACACTGGCGTATCCCCGGTATTTGCTGGTGGTTTAGAGTGGGCTGTGACTCGTGACATCGCTACCCGTCTGGAATACCAGTGGGTTAACAACATCGGTGACGCAGGTACCGTTGGTACTCGTCCTGACAACGGCATGCTGAGCCTGGGTGTTTCTTACCGTTTCGGTCAGGATGAAGCACCAGCTCCGGTTGTTGCACCAGCTCCGGCTCCGGCTCCGGAAGTGACGACTAAGCACTTCACTCTGAAGTCTGACGTTCTGTTCAACTTCAATAAAGCTACCCTGAAACCAGAAGGTCGACAGGCTCTGGATCAGCTGTACACCCAGCTGAGCAACATGGATCCGAAAGACGGTTCCGCAGTGGTTCTGGGCTACACCGACCGTATCGGTTCTGACGCTTACAACCAGCAGCTGTCTGAGAAACGTGCTCAGTCCGTTGTTGACTACCTGGTGTCTAAAGGTATCCCGGCTGGCAAAATCTCCGCACGTGGCATGGGTAAATCCAACCCGGTTACTGGCGCTACCTGTAACAACGTGAAAGCTCGCGCTGCACTGATCGACTGCCTGGGTCCAGATCGTCGCGTAGAGATCGAAGTTAAAGGTTACAAAGACGTAGTAACTCAGCCGCAGGCTTAAGTTTTACTACCGATAAAAAACCCCGCTTTGCGGGGTTTTTTTTGGCCTGAATTCGGATATCAACACAGAGCCAGCCCGGTACCACTTTGCCCTGTCCTCTGCAGCTATTCTTTTCCCAGCAGCACCTGCAAATCGTGCTTCAGGCTGGACATTTTACTGGCGTACTTCTCTTTATGCTCCGCGTTTTCAATCAACTGTACGATGGTTTCAGACAGGGTTTTCCCACGCCGCTGCGCGAGTCCCGCAAGACGCTGCCAGACGATAAACTCCAGGTCGATCGATTTTTTACGCGTATGCAGATGCTCAGCGTTGAAGTGCCGTTTCCGACGCGCGCGGATTGTCTGCTTCATCCGGTTCATTAACTCCGGATTCATATGCTGCTCAATCCAGGTATGCACCAGAACAGGTTCATTTTCGAGCGTCAGTAAGACATCGACCGCGGCTTTCGCTGCGCTGGCTTCAATGTAGCGGGTAATCAGCTCACCTTCCCGGTGTTTTTTTACCAGATATTTCCATTTCCAGCCGCTTTCAAGATTTTCCAGTTGTTGATATTTCATTGCGATCTCAATGTGACCGTGTAACTCATTTCAGGATATCAGTTTTTTCCCAATGTGCTGAGAATAAATCATCATTCGTGATGCAGGTAACCCGGTAATCACCACGGCAGATGCAATCCCCCGTGTGCTCAGACGCAGCATAAGGTATAATCGCGCGTTTTACATCTGACTAAAAAACAGCGACTTTGACCATTACGAAACTTACCCGAAACGACCTTGCTCCTGATACGGAAAGTTATCAGGCGCTGTTTGCACAAGCCGATTTATCCCAGGCAGAAGATGGCCTCTCCGGCGAACTGCAGCCCCGTTTATTCTATGGTCTGGAGCAGCTTCTGGTGACTCCGACCATTTCGCCATTCATGCTGGTGAAGGCCCCGGAAGAACCGGAATACCTGCAGTGGCTGGCGGCGGAAACGCGAACCTTACATGAACCTGCCGCACCGCTCTACGGTGTGCGTTATCAGGTTAATGGCGGCAACGTCACCCTCACCCCGGCTAAAGCTGCCGATGATAATTTTGCCAGCTCCGCGCCGGTTGAATCTACCGACTGGACAGAAGCAGAGCAGCTCTTTGGCTGCGTACGGCAATTTAACGGCGAAATCACTCTCCAGCCAGGGCTGGTACACCGCGCCAACGGCGGCGTGCTGATTATCTCTTTGCGTGCGTTACTGGCTCAGCCGCTGCTGTGGATGCGCCTGAAAAGTATGGTCACTCGCCAGCGCTTTGACTGGTTGTCCATTGATGAGTCGCGTCCTCTGCCGGTCGCGATTCCCTCTATGCCGCTCAGCCTGAAGGTGATTCTGGTGGGTGAACGTGATTCATTGGCCGATTTCCAGGAGATGGAGCCCGAACTCTCCGCCCAGGCAATTTACAGTGAATACGAAGAGAATATCCAGATTGCCGATGCCGACACGCTCAAGCTGTGGTGTCAGTGGGTAGGCAAAAACGCTCAGCAGCTCGGACTACCGGGACTGGCCGCTGACGCCTGGCCTCTGCTGATTGAGGAAGCCGCGCGTTATACCGGCGATCAGGAGACATTACCGCTGTGCCCGCTGTGGATAGCCCGCCAGCTGCGCGAGGCTGCGGCGTTCTGCGAAGGTGGCCAAATCACCGCAGAAGAGATGCAAACCATGCTGGCTCGTCGCGAGTGGCGTGAAGGCTACCTCGCCGAACGGATTCAGGATGAAATCCTGCAAGAGCAGATAATGATTGAGACCGAAGGCGAATGCATCGGCCAGATTAACGCCTTGTCGGTCATCGAATTCCCCGGACATCCGCGTCCGTTTGGCGAACCGTCGCGCATCAGCTGCGTCGTGCATATCGGCGACGGTGAGTTTATCGACGTTGAACGTAAGGCGGAGCTGGGCGGCAACATTCATGCCAAAGGCATGATGATCATGCAGGCGTTCCTGATGTCCGAGCTGGAACTCGAACAGCAGCTCCCCTTCACGGCTTCGCTGACCTTTGAACAGTCCTACAGTGAAGTCGATGGCGACAGCGCCTCGATGGCCGAACTGTGCGCGCTGATCAGCGCTCTCGCTGGCGTGCCGATTAATCAGAGCATTGCCATTACGGGTTCCGTCGATCAGTTTGGTCGCGTGCAGCCGGTAGGCGGCCTTAATGAGAAGATCGAAGGCTTTTTCACCATTTGTCAGCAGCGCGGATTAACCGGTAAGCAAGGGGTGATTATTCCTGCGGCAAATATCCGCCACCTGAGTCTGGCGGCAGAACTCCGGCAGGCCGTCGCTGACGAGCAGTTTTTCATCTGGGCGGTGGAAGATGTCACGGAAGCGCTGCCTGTTCTGACCCAGCTGCTATGGGATGGCGAAGGGCAAACTTTACGGCAAACCATTCAGGAACGGATCGCGCAGGCGACGCAGCAAGAGAGTCGTCATCGTTTTCCGTGGCCGCTACGCTGGTTAGGCGGTTCAGGTTCCAACTGATCGGACTTGTTCAGCTTACACGTGTTAGCTATCCTGCGTCCCGAACTCAAAATAAGGCTTACTGAAAACATGGTAGATAAACGCGAATCCTATACGAAAGAAGACCTTCTTGCCTCTGGCCGTGGTGAACTGTTTGGCGCAAAAGGCCCACAGTTACCTGCGCCGAATATGCTGATGATGGACCGCGTCATCAAAATGACCGAGACCGGTGGTAACTACGATAAAGGTTATGTTGAAGCAGAACTCGATATTAACCCGGACCTGTGGTTCTTCGGTTGCCACTTTATCGGCGATCCGGTTATGCCTGGCTGTCTGGGACTGGATGCCATGTGGCAGTTGGTTGGCTTCTACCTCGGCTGGTTAGGCGGCGAGGGTAAAGGGCGTGCGTTAGGCGTAGGTGAAGTTAAACTCACTGGCCAGGTGCTGCCAACGGCAAAAAAAGTGACCTACCGCATTCATTTTAAACGTGTGATAAACCGCCGTTTGATTATGGGCCTGGCGGATGGTGAAGTGCTGGTTGACGATCGTCTGATCTACACCGCAACCGATCTGAAAGTGGGTCTGTTCCAGGATACGTCTGCATTCTGATAAGCAGCGATAGCTTGAAAAAGGCGAAGCCCCCGCTATGCGGAGGCTTCTTTTTTTAAAGAGACAGTCAGGCAGTTTGTACCCTGTCCTCCATGGCTTCTCGCCAGCCTCCTAGCCAGTAGGACCTTTGGTTCAAGGTCTGGTAGGGACACATTTCTTTCGATCTTCCGGTTATCCCGGCCTGGTATCCACGTTGATGTGCCCGTTCCAGGCGATCTCGTTTTTGTCTCTTCATGCCTCGTTTCCCTCATTATTTGATCTGGTGGAAAAGAAAACAGTGGTCACTAAATATGCAACCACGGTTAACGAATACCGCGAATCAGGGGCAACGTCAATGCGCAAAATTCACGCCATTGTCATAATTGTGAGCTACATGAAAATTCATTTGTACAAAAAATGTGAACCGGCACAAGTAACGACCTGACGAGACAAATAAAAAACCGCGGTGGTTTTTCAGTCCACCGCGGCGCTTCATTTTCATTCATTTTACTTATGGCAGGCGATTCAATTCGCTGGCAATTGCCGTGGCTTCCTGAGACCAGGCCTGAGCCAGGGTCTTCACCATGGCATCATAGCCATCCTGCTGCTGCTTAAGCTCAATGTTAAACGGGCGCTTAATCAACTGTCCCTGATGCTTGAGCAGCCACTCGCCGCTGACGATGACCCGCCCATCGTAACGGCCATGAAAGCCATTGACCGCCACGTTGAGCGTATCCTGATCGCTGCCGAGAGGCTGCGAAGCAACTACCCAACCCGGGAGTTGCGCACTCAGATTCGCCACCAGCGTAGTACGCAGCTGCTGATCGAGCGGGCTGGCCCACAGATTGTTACTGGCTATGACATACTGCACGTCGCTGGTCTGATAGACCACACCGTTGCCCGCCAGATAATCCGGGATACTGACCTGTTCAACCCACAGCAGGTTTTTGCTTTGGTGGGCGGTGCTTTGCGCGCCGCTTTGTGCAACCGGAAGCTGATAGTAGGTTTTATTCTCCCCACTGCTGCAAGCCGCCAGCGCACAGGCCGCAGCCACGATTAACCATTTTTTCATTATTTCGCTCCCTTCGGCTGAGGATCTTTTTTATCCTTCGCCTCAAATACCAGCGCGTTGCTCTTATCATTGAGCGTTTTCAGTACCGGCTGCAGTTCGCGAAGAACCTGATCCAGGCGCTGCATATCTGCCACCATCTTATTGTATGCCGCCGAACCGGGCTGGAAGCCCTGCATGCTGCGGTTCAATTCGCGCAGCGTATTCTGCATATCGGCAGGAAGCTGCTGCATTGACGGGCTTGCCGCTATCTTGTTCAGGCTATCCAGCGTGGTCTGAACGTGCTGCATCGTTTTTTCACTTTGCGCCAGCGTGGTGGTCGCTTGCTCCAGCAGCGGATTTATCGGCAGGTTGTTAATCTTATCCAGCGCGTCCATCAGGCGCTGCTGGATCTGCGCCAGACCACCGCTGATTGTTGGAATGATCGGATAGGTTCCAAACTCCCGGATCTTGCCGCGCGCAGGCGCTTTCGGATAGAAGTCGAGATCGATGTACAGCGCGCCGGTCACCAGGTTGCCTGTTTTCAGCGATCCCCGCAGGCCGCGGTTAATCAGATCATCAATATGCGTACGGATATCGAGATCGCCGCCGAGCTGACTGATCAGCCGTTCTGGTTCAATACGGACTTCCACCGGGATGCGATAGTCTTCGTTCAGGTGCTGATACAGTCCTGGAATAAAGAACGGCACTTTACCGACGGTACCTAAGCGGATTCCACGGAACTCGACCGGCGCCCCCGGCTGCAGGCCGCGCACGGAGTCTTTAAAGAACATGACGTAATCAATATGCTGGGTAAAGACGGAATCCTGAATGCTCTTCTGATCGTCGAAGAGATGGTAGCCCGTTTTGTTCGCCACCGGTTCGCCCATATCCAGACCTTCCGGGATATCAAAGCTGACGCCGCCGCCGAACAGGGTCGCCAGCGACCCCATCTCCACGCGCATCCCGGACGAAGAGAGATCGACCGCAATGCCGCTGTCTTTCCAGAAGCGAACGTTGGTTGTGACCAGACGATCGTTGGGCGCATTGATAAACAGCTGATAGGTGATGCTGCGCTTTTGCGCATCAAAGGAGCTGGTTTCCACCGAACCAACGCGATAACCGCGGAAGAGTACCGGGTCGCCAGGCGACAGTTGCCCCGCTTTATTACTCTCCAGCAGGATACGGATCCCTTTGGCATCCGGCGAAGCCAGCGGCGGAGAATCCAGCAGCGGGAAACGGGCGGGTTCCCCACCTTTCGTCCCCGGCTGCAGTTCAATGTAGGCCCCGGACAACAGCGTGCCGAGTCCACTGATCCCTTCACGTCCTACCTGCGGTTTGACGACCCAAAATACCGAATCTTCATGCAACAGTTTCTTCATGCCGGCGTTCAGCCGGGCTTTAATCTCTACGTGCGTCAAATCGTCGGTCAGCGTGGCGCTCTCGACTACCCCGACATCCACGCTGCGGCTTTTAATCCGGGTTTTACCCCCTTCAATCCCTTCAGCATTGGTGGTGATCAGCGTCACCTCCGGCCCTTGATGGCTGTAGTGATAAAAAAGAATCCACGCGCCGATTAGCACAGTGACGATGGGGAAGATCCACACGGGTGACCAGTTCTTCACCTTTTGCACTTTCGCTTCTCCGCTCTTATTTTCCATGCTGCTGCCTTTCCTCATGGCTTGAATCTGGTTCACGGTCCCACAACAAACGAGGGTCAAAGGTCATGGCTGAGAACATTGTCATGACAACAACGAGCGCAAACATCACCGCCCCTATCGCAGGATAGATACTCATCAACCCTCCCATGCGCACCAGCGCCGAGAGCACCGCGATGACAAAAACATCAATCATTGACCAGCGGCCAACAAACTCCACAATTTCGTAAATCAGGTGCATACGCTCGGAATCGCGCTGCCCGTTACCGTTGGCGTTCCAGCACAGCCAGGCAATGGCGAGCATTTTCAGCGTCGGCACCATAATACTGGCGATAAATATCACCAGCGCCACCGGATACGACCCTTCACTCCACAGCAGGATCACCCCCGCCATGATCGTTGATGGCAATTTATCGCCCAGCAAATCGGTAATCATGATCGGCATGATATTGGCGGGCAGATAAAGAATGCACGAGGTCAGCAGCAGGGCCATCGTCCACTGCAGGCTATGTTTGCGTCGCGCGGTGCCTTTAGTCTGACAGCGAGGGCAAACGGCTTCATCAACAGCTAAAACCGCGGTACAGCACGAGCATGAACGTAGGCCCTGGCGGAGCCCCGTCACGCCGACCTTCAGCGGCTGCCTCACCGCCGGCATCGGGGCAATATCGTCCCACAACCAGCGTCGGTCTACGCACTGCAGCGCACGCAGTTGCAGCAGGCAGAACAAACACCAGGGGATAAAGCTTAAGCCGACGCCGATATCGCCATATGCCATCAGCTTGACGAAACTCACCAGCACACCGGCGAGAAAAATCTCCGCCATTCCCCAGGTTTTGAGATGAAACAGAATGCGCGCCAGAAACGCCTTCAGCGCGCGCGGCATACGAATACGGTTGACCAGTAGCAGAATGGTGACCAGACAAAAAGCCGGCACCAGCTGTACAAAGAGTACAAAGAAGGTGCCGAGGCTGGCGTAATCTTCGCTAAACAGCACGTCGGGGATTTCCAGCAGCTTGATTTCGCTACTGAGACCGCTCACCCGCATATACACAAAGGGGAACAGGTTGGCCAGCAGCAGCATAAACAACGCCACCAGCGCATAGGCTGTGGGACGCTGCCGGGGCGCGTCCCATGAAGTTGTCAGCGTCGTACCGCAGCGCGGGCACACGGCTTTCTGGCGATGCTCCAGCTGCGGCAAAGCCACCAGCAAATCACATTGTGGGCACAGAATATGCCGCGCAGCATGATGATTATCGCACATGAAAACTCCTCAGCTTATGCGCCGTTTTTTAATCCTTCGAGATATTCCCAGCGTTCAAAGGCCGTTTCCAGCGCCTGTTCCGCCTCGGCCAGCTGTGCCAGCACCTGCTGCGTATGGTCGTGTGACTGGCCAAAGAAAGAAGGATCGGCAACCTGCTCCTGCAGAGTTTGCAGCCGGGTTTCCAGTTCTTCGAGCCGTTGCGGCAACTGTTCCAGTTCGCGCTGCAGGTTATAGCTTAGTTTGCCTGACGCTCGTTTGACACTTTCTGCTTTCTGTTGGCTAACTTCTACCGTCTTTTTGGTAGTCTGCTGCTTTTGCGCCAGATACTGCGCCTGCTGACCGCGGGCGTCGTGGTAGCCGCCGACATATTGCCCGATGCGCCCTTCCCCTTCGAAGATCCAGCACTCGGTGACGGTGTTATCGACGAATTGACGGTCGTGGCTGACCAGCATCACGGTGCCCTGATAGCCGTCAACCAGCTCTTCCAGCAGTTCGAGGGTTTCGACATCCAGATCGTTTGTCGGCTCATCGAGGATCAGCAGGTTGCTGGGCTTCAGGAACAGACGCGCCAGCAGCAGACGGTTACGCTCGCCGCCGGACAGCGCGCGCACCGGGGTCATCGCGCGTTTCGGATGGAACATAAAGTCCTGCAGGTAGCCCAGAACGTGGCGCGGCTTGCCGTTGACCATCACTTCCTGCTTGCCTTCCGCAAGGTTGTCCATCACCGTTTTATCCGGGTCAAGCTCCGCGCGGTGCTGGTCGAAATAGGCCACTTCCAGCTTAGTCCCGACGTGAATACGTCCGCTATCCGCTTTCAGCTGACCCAGCATCAATTTCAGCAGCGTGGTTTTCCCGCAGCCGTTCGGGCCAATCAGGGCAATTTTGTCACCGCGCTGGATCTGGGCGCTGAAATCCTTAACCAGCACCTTGCCATCAACCTGGTAGTTGACGTCCTCCATTTCGAAGACAATCTTGCCCGAGCGTGCGGCCTCTTCGACCTGCATCCTGGCGCTGCCCATCACTTCACGGCGCTCGCCACGTTCGCGGCGCATGGCTTTCAGGGCCCGCACACGCCCTTCGTTACGGGTACGACGCGCTTTGATCCCCTGACGGATCCACACCTCTTCCTGCGCCAGTTTGCGATCGAACTCCGCATTCTGGAGCTCTTCCACGCGCAGCGCTTCTTCTTTATCCAGCAGATACTGATCGTAGTTCCCCGGATAGGTCACCAGCTTGCCGCGATCGAGATCGACAATTCGCGTCGCCATATTGCGAATAAAGGAACGGTCGTGCGAGATGAAAATAATGGTCCCTTTGAAGGTCTTGAGGAAACCTTCCAGCCAGTCAATGGTTTCAATATCAAGGTGGTTGGTCGGTTCATCGAGCAGCAGAACGCGCGGCCCGCTGACCAGTGCACGGCCGAGCGCCGCTTTACGCAGCCAGCCGCCGGAGAGCGAGGAGAGCTCGGCGTTGGCATCGAGATTAAGCTGCTCCAGCACTTCGTTGATACGGCTGTCGAGCTGCCACAGCCCTAAATTATCCAGCTGCTCCTGCAGACGCGCCAGTTCATTCAGGTTCTTGTCGCTCGGATCGGTCATCACCAGCTGTGAAACATCGTGATAGCCTTTGAGGTAGGCCGCCTGCTCGGCGATGCCTTCCGCAACGAAATCATAGACGGTGCCGGTCACGTTACGCGGCGGATCCTGCTGCAGTCGCGCGACAACCAGATCCTGCTCATAAATAATGCGCCCGTCATCCAGCCCCTGCTCCCGGTTAAGGATTTTCATCAGGGTGGATTTACCCGCGCCATTGCGCCCGACCAGGCAGACGCGTTCGTTATCTTCGATATGCAACTCGGCATTATCCAGCAACGGAGAGTCGCTGAAGGAAAGCCAGGCACCATGCATACTAATCAATGACATTCTTTATTCCTTTCAGGCTGCGGTAATCAGCCAGCAGTTGTGGATCTGACGGTTACGGGCGAAATCCTGAGACAGTGTTTTTTGGCTAATTTCTTGCGCTTTCAGCCCCAGCTGCGCCAGCCCGTCATGATCCATACGGAAACCGCGTTTGTTATTCGAGAACATAATGGTGCCGCCTTTACGCAGCAGACGTTTGAGATCCGTCATCAGACGCAGGTGATCGCGCTGCACGTCGAAGGCATCTTCCATGCGTTTGGAGTTAGAGAACGTCGGCGGATCGATAAAGATCAGATCGAACTGTTCATCGCTATCGCGCAGCCAGCTCAGCACGTCAGCCTGCATCAGGCGATGCGCGCGCCCGGTTAAGCCGTTGAGGCGCAGGTTACGTTCGGCCCATTCGAGATAAGTACGCGACATATCGACGGTGGTCGTCGAACGCGCCCCGCCGAGGCCGGCATGAACGCTGGCGCTGCCGGTATAGGAAAAGAGGTTGAGGAAGTCTTTCCCTTTGCTCATCTGGCCCAACATACGACGCGCAATACGGTGGTCAAGGAACAGACCGGTATCCAGATAGTCGGTCAGGTTGACCCACAGACGCGCGTTATACTCCTGAACCTCGAGGAAATCGCCCTTCTCGGCCATTTTCTGATACTGGTTTTTGCCTTTCTGCCGCTCGCGGGTTTTCAGCACCAGCTTGTTCGGCGCAATGCCGAGCACGGAGATCGTCGCGGCGATAACATCGAACAGACGTTGACGCGCTTTATGCGCATCCACCGTTTTCGGCGGCGCATACTCCTGTACCACAACCCACTCGCCGTAGCGGTCGATCGCGACGTTATACTCCGGCAGATCGGCATCATACAGGCGGTAACACTCGATTCCTTCCTGACGCGCCCATTTCTCGTATTTCTTCAGGTTTTTGCGCAGACGGTTAGCGAAGTCTTCCGCCAGGGAGACCGCGCCGCTGCCGTCGTTTTCCGCCAGGTGGTAGTTCTTCTGTACGCAGTCCAGCGGGCCATTCTTGGCTTTAAACTGCTTGTCCGCGCGCAATTGCAGACAGCTCAAAAGCTCCGGCGAAGCGCTGAACAGCGACAGATTCCAGCCGCCAAACTGGGTTTTCATCGTCCGCCCAAGCAAGCTATGCAGGGCGATCAGCGCCGGCTCGCTTTCAAGACGTTCGCCGTACGGCGGATTGCTGATAACGGTGCCGTACGGGCCTTTTGGCAGCGGGTTGCTGAGTTGGGCAACATCTTTCGCTTCAAATGTAATCAGTTCGCCGACGCCCGCGCGACGGGCGTTGCTGCGCGCGCGTTCAATGACCCGGGTATCGACATCAGAACCATAGAAACGCGACTCATAGGCCGCCAGCCCTTTACGCGCGCGGGTTTGCGCTTCGGCCTTCACCTCTTTCCAGACCGCGTCATCGTGCTGCAGCCAGCCGTTGAAACCCCAGTGACCGCGATGCAGGCCCGGTGCGCGATCGGTCGCCAGCATGGCGGCTTCAATCAGCAGCGTACCGGAACCGCACATCGGATCGAGCAGCGGCGTTCCCGGAACCCAGCCAGAGCGCATAACGATAGCCGACGCGAGCGTCTCTTTGACAGGCGCCATACCGGTGCCGTCGCGATAGCCGCGCAGATGCAGACCTTCGCCGCTGAGATCGAGTGAAATATGCGCCGTTTCTTTATTCAGCCAGACATTAATCCGCAGATCGGGATTTTCACGATCGACGTTGGGCCGCGGCAGATTTTTACGCGTAAAGCTGTCGACGATCGCATCTTTAACCTTTAACGCCCCGTACTGACTGTTGCGAATCTCATCGTTCAGTCCGCTAAAATGCACGGCGAAGGTGGCGTCAGGGGTGAAAATCTCCGTCCATGGAATGGCCTGCACCCCGAGGTACAGATCCAGGTCGCTATACACGCTGCACTGGCCCAGCGGCAGCATGATGCGCGAAGCCAGTCGGCTCCACATCAGGCTTTGATACAGCAGGCGCGTATCTCCCTGAAAATGGACCCCGCCCTGGACTACCTGGCAGTCCACCGCGCCAAGTGCTTCCAGTTCAGTTTTTAACAGCTCTTCAAGGCCACGAGCCGTACTGGCAAACAGAGAATTCATATCGTCACTTTTACTAAAAGAAAATTGTTGCGCATTATAGCCAATATGCGCCTCATGTCATAAAGTTAAAGGCTTATTTTTAAGCCCAGAGGCAGCGCATGATAACGCTATCGCGACTTTTTATTCATCCCGTCAAATCCATGCGTGGAATTGGTCTGACACACGCGTTTGCCGATATTAGCGGCCTGGCCTGCGATCGCGCCTTTATGGTGACGGAAACCGATGGCACCTTTATTACTGCCCGCCAGTTTCCGCAGATGGTGAAGTTTACGCCGTCCCCGTTGCACGACGGTATTCATCTGACGGCGGTAGACGGCAGCAGCGCGATAGTGCGCTTCAGCGATTTTTCGCCGCAGGGAGCGCCGACCGAAGTCTGGGGGAATCACTTCACCGCGCTGATTGCTCCGCCCGCGGTCAACCAGTGGCTCAGCGGTTTCTTTAACCGCGATGTTCAGCTCCGCTGGTTAGGCCCTCACCTCACCCGACGGGTGAAACGCCATGATGCGGTCCCGCTCACCTTCGCCGATGGTTTCCCCTACCTGCTGGCCAACGAAGCCTCGCTGCGCGATCTGCAAAAGCGCTGTCCGGCCAGCGTGCGAATGGAGCAGTTTCGCCCTAACCTGGTGGTGACCGGCGCGGCGGCCTGGGAAGAGGATACCTGGAAAGTGATTCGCATTGGCGAGGTGGTTTTTGATGTGGCAAAACCCTGCAGCCGCTGCGTGCTGACCACCGTCAGTCCGGAGCGGGGGCAAAAGCATCCCTCCGGCGAACCGCTGGCCACCCTGCAGCGGTTCCGTACCGCGCTGGATAATGGCGATGTCGATTTTGGGCAAAACCTGATTGCCCGCAACAGCGGCGTAGTGCGCGTGGGCGATGAAGTGGAGGTGCTGACTCGCGGCCCGGCAAAAGCCTACGGCGCAGGCGAAAGCGACGAGAATCCAGCGGTCGTCGCGCAGCCGGATGCCGTGATTGAAATTGAATGGCAGGGACAGCGGTTTAGCGGCAATAATCAGCAGGTATTGCTGGAACAGCTGGAGCAAAAAGGCATTCGCATCCCCTACTCTTGTCGGGCGGGCATTTGCGGCAGTTGCCGCATCAGACTGGAAGAAGGCGAGGTCAGCCCGTTGAAGAAAAACGCGGTCGCTGACGATGGTACGATTCTGTGCTGTAGCTGTATACCGAAAACGGCCTTACGGCTGGTGCCTTAGCGCGTTTTAAACCGCCTGACCCAGGCTGTAGCTGGTCATACCCTGTGCCGGTTGCAGCCTGTCGTTCATGATTTTAATCACATCCCCCAGTTGCATGACTCGCCCGGCGACCGTTACCCCTGGCTGCGCCAGCAGGCAGAGCGCGGCATTTTCGCCCGGTTCAATCACCAGCAGATTCACCTGCTGTCCGCTATCGCTGAGCCAGGCGCTAGCGGCATCGCCGGTGGCGGGCTGCCAGGAGATTTCATGCGTTGTGAAATGCCAGCTTTTTGGCATTTGCGGTTTCAGGAAGCGAATGGCGACCAGCGCATTCAGAACTAATTCCGCGCGCTGCTCTTTAGATAACTCAATATCGCGACATTTTTCTTCAAAAGAGAAATACAGCGCGGCATCGTCAACACAGAATCCGGAAGGCGCGAAGGCATCGGGCGTCAACATTCGACGCGCAAACCGCGAACGGAACAACATACCATTGGCCAAATCGAGCATCATGCGATCGTGCTCTTCATCGTAATACCAACGCCAGTTATCGTCAGGTTTAATTCGCATCGTTTCCCCGTCCTCTTTCCCGTGCATCTGTAATGCAATGGCAGCCTGCAACAGAATAATTTCCAAAATTAAGAAAAGACTAAAATGTCTAAATAAGCAACAGTGGAGGAATATAAAACAACCAGGGCCGGAAATAAAGCCCTGGGGGGATCAGAGGGGGAAAAGATTAGATATGGGTAACAATTTCTTTAATCAGCGGAGGGCCTTTAAAAATAAATCCGGAATAAATCTGGACGAGGCTTGCACCGGCGGCGATTTTTTCCCGTGCCGCGATCACCGAGTCAATCCCTCCGACTCCGATAATGGGCAAACGACCATTTAATTCTGTCGCCAGCATACGGATAATTTCCGTACTCTTTAATTGCAATGGACGACCGCTGAGGCCACCCGTTTCATCACAGAATTTCATTCCCTGGACCAGCGAACGATCGAGAGTAGTATTGGTGGCAATGACGCCATCAATATTATGCCGAACTAAACTGTCGGCCACCTGGATCAATTCCTCAAGAGAAAGATCCGGGGCGATCTTCACCGCGACAGGGACATATTTTTGATGTTTTTGCTGCAGCTCAAGCTGCTTATTTTTAATACCAGAGAGTAAGTCATCGAGGGCGTCACCGTATTGTAAGGTGCGCAGGCCCGGGGTATTCGGTGAGGAGATATTAATGGCGATATACCCGGCATATGGATAGACTTTTTCCATACAAATCAGATAATCATCTTTACCCTGCTCAACCGGCGTATCTTTATTCTTACCGATATTAATACCGAGAATACCGTCAAAATGCGCCTTTTTTACGTTCTCAACCAGGTTATCAACACCGTGGTTATTAAAGCCCATGCGGTTGATCAAACCTTCGGCATCCACCAGGCGGAAGATCCTCGGCTTATCGTTCCCCGGCTGCGGACGCGGCGTTACGGTACCGATTTCAATGGCGCCAAACCCCATGGCGCCGAGCGCATCAATGCACTCGCCGTTCTTGTCCAGCCCAGCGGCCAGACCCAGCGGGTTTTTAAACGTGAGTCCCATACAGGTGACCGGTTTGGACGGCACCTTCTGACGGACCAGCATTTCCAGCGGCGTACCTGATACACGACGTAATTGTTGAAAAGTAACTTCATGAGCGCGCTCAGGATCGAGCTGAAAAAGGGCTTTACGAACGAAGGGGTAGTACATGAACTCTCCTGGATTCCCGGTGTGCAAACCGGGGGCGTATTATGTTCGATCGACGCCGGAAAGGGAATTGACCTGCGACAAAAAATCTCGCATCCAACGCAAACGTTTACTTTTCTCCCCCGCATTATGCAATTTCTGACAAAACAAGGGTGGAAAAATCATTTAGGGAAATAAATCGGCTCTGTCACACTGCCAGCAAATGTTATCAATTATAGATAAATGCAAACATTTGGTTATAAGGAGAGAGAAGATGCGTGTTATTACACTTGCGGGCAGTCCGCGTTACCCTTCCCGTTCCAGCGCGCTTCTGGAATATGCCAGAGAGACGCTCTCCGCGGCAGACGTTGAAGTCTGCCACTGGCATCTGCAAAATTTTGCTCCGGAAGACCTGCTGTACGCTCGCTTCGATAATCCGGCGTTACATACGCTGAACGAACAGCTGGCCGGCGCCGATGGGCTTATCATCGCCACCCCGGTGTATAAGGCCTCTTTTTCCGGCGCGCTGAAGACGTTGCTCGACCTGCTCCCGGAACGGGCGCTGGAGGGGAAAATCGTCCTGCCGCTGGCGACCGGCGGCACGATTGCCCACATGCTGGCGGTGGATTATGCGCTAAAACCGGTGCTCAACGCCCTCAAAGCGCAGGAGATTCTGCACGGCGTGTTCGCTGACGATAGTCAGGTCACCGACTATCAACATAAACCGCAGTTTACCCCTAATCTGCAGGGGCGACTCGATCTGGCGCTGGAGACCTTCTGGCAGGCGCTGCACCGTCCGACCAGCCGCGCTCCCGCGCTCAAGACTCTCCATGGGGTGGAACATGCATAACCTTTTCAGAACTCTCGCGCTGGGCGGGTTGCTGACGCTATCAGCCCTGGGCCAGGCGGCACAATCCGCGCCGGATGCGCTGCGCATCGGCTACCAAAAAGGCAGCGTCAGTATGGTGCTGGCCAAAAGCCATCAACTGCTGGAAAAGCGCTACCCAAACACCAAAATCTCGTGGGTAGAATTTCCCGCCGGCCCGCAAATGCTTGAGGCGCTAAACGTCGGTAGTATCGATCTGGGCAGTACCGGCGATATCCCACCGATTTTCGCCCAGGCCGCCGGAGCCGATCTGGTTTACGTCGGCGCGGAACCGCCGAAGCCAAAAGCGGAAGTGATTCTGGTCGCGGAAAACAGCCCGATCAAAACCGTCGCTGAACTGAAGGGGCGCAAAGTCGCGTTTCAGAAAGGCTCCAGCTCCCACAACCTGCTGCTCAGGGCACTACAGCAGGCGGGCCTGAAATTCAGCGATATTCAACCCGTTTATCTTGCCCCCGCGGACGCCCGCGCGGCATTTCAACAGGGCAATGTTGATGCCTGGGCTATCTGGGATCCCTACTATTCCGCCGCTCTGCAACAGGCGAACGCCAGGGTGCTCAAAGACGGAACCGATCTGAAACAAACCGGCTCTTTCTATCTGGCTTCGCGCCCCTATGCGGAGAAAAATGGCGCCTTTATTAGCGGCGTGCTCGACACCTTCAGCCGGGCGGATGCCCTGACGCTGAGCCAACGCCCGCAAAGTATTACCCTGCTGGCAAAAACGATGGGACTCCCTGAAGCGGTGATCGCCAGTTATCTGGACCATCGGCCGCCGACCACCATTACTCCGGTCAGTCGCGAAACCGCCGCCCGGCAGCAGCAAACCGCCGATCTGTTCTACGAGAACAAACTGGTGCCGAAAAAAGTCGATATCCGCACCCGCATCTGGCAGCCCGCAACCGCACAAGGAGCGAAATCATGAGTCTGAATATGTTCTGGTTTTTACCGACCCACGGTGATGGTCGCTACCTGGGGACCGAAGAAGGCGCCCGCCCGGTTGATTACGGCTACCTGCAACAAATTGCGCAAACCGCGGACCGCCTCGGTTTTACCGGCGTGCTGATCCCGACCGGACGCTCCTGCGAAGATGCGTGGCTGGTTGCCGCTTCGATGATTCCCGTCACCCAGCGCCTGAAATTTCTTGTCGCCCTGCGCCCGAGCGTCACCTCCCCGACGGTCGCCGCCCGCCAGGCCGCGACGCTCGACCGCCTTTCCAACGGCCGGGCATTGTTTAACCTGGTGACCGGCAGCGACCCGCAGGAGCTTGCTGGCGATGGGGTTTTCCTCGACCATACCGAACGTTACGAAGCCTCGGCTGAATTTACTCATATCTGGCGCCGCCTGATGGAAGGCGAAACCGTGACCTTCGATGGAAAATACCAGCGGGTGCGCGGCGCGAAACTGCTGTTTCCGCCCCTGCAGCAGCCGCGTCCGCCGCTCTACTTTGGCGGTTCGTCCGATGTGGCGCAGGAGCTCGCCGCCGGGCAGGTCGATCTCTATCTCACCTGGGGAGAACCGCCGGAGCAGGTTGCGGAAAAAATCGCCCAGGTGCGTGAAAAAGCCGCCCGTCACGGTCGTACGGTTCGCTTCGGTATTCGTCTGCATGTCATTGTGCGGGAAACCAATGAAGAGGCCTGGGAAGCGGCCGAAAGCCTCATCTCGCATCTTGATGACGATACCATTGCCCGGGCGCAGGCCGCGTTTGCCAAAACCGATTCCGTCGGACAGCAGCGGATGGCCGCGTTGCACAATGGTCGGCGCGACAAGCTTGAAATCAGCCCTAACCTGTGGGCTGGCGTCGGGCTGGCGCGCGGAGGGGCGGGAACCGCTCTGGTCGGCGATGCGGCTACCGTGGCTGAACGAATCAATGAATATGCGGCGCTGGGTATCGATAGCTTCATCTTCTCCGGCTATCCGCATCTTGAAGAGGCTTATCGCGTCGGCGAACTGCTGTTCCCGCTGCTGGATGTCACTATCCCATCGATTCCGCAACCGCAACCTCTTGGTCTGCAGGGCGAGGCGGTGGCCAACGAGTTTATTCCGCGCAAAGTCGCACAAAGCTAAGGAGCACGCCATGGCTACGTCTGCGCAAAAGCTGCTGCTGCGGGTCGCCCCCTGGCTTCTGCCGGTGGGGACCGTCATCATCTGGCAACTCGCCTCTTCCGTGGGCTGGTTATCCACCCGCATCCTTCCCTCTCCGGAAGGGGTACTCAAGGCCTTCTGGACGCTTTCCGCCAGCGGCGAACTGTGGCAACACCTGGCCATCAGTTCATGGCGCGCTCTGCTGGGCTTCGCCATCGGCGGCTCCATCGGGCTGGTGCTGGGCCTGATAAGCGGCCTGTCGCGTTGGGGGGAGCGGCTGCTGGATACCTCGATTCAGATGCTGCGCAACGTCCCGCATCTGGCGTTGATTCCGCTGGTTATTTTATGGTTTGGCATTGATGAAAGCGCCAAAATCTTCCTCGTCGCGCTGGGGACCATGTTCCCGATTTACATCAACACCTGGCACGGCATCCGCAATATCGATCGCGGGCTGGTGGAAATGGCGCGTAGCTATGGCCTGTCCGGCTTCGCCCTGTTCCGCCATGTGATTCTGCCGGGGGCCCTGCCCTCGATAATGGTCGGCATCCGCTTCGCCCTCGGACTGATGTGGTTAACGCTGATTGTCGCCGAAACCATCTCCGCTAACGCCGGCATCGGCTATCTGGCGATGAATGCGCGGGAGTTTTTACAAACGGATGTGGTGGTCGTCGCCATTATTCTTTACGCCATTCTTGGCAAACTGGCCGACTTCAGCGCGCAACTGCTGGAACGCGCGTGGCTACGCTGGAACCCGGCTTATCATCTTCAGGAGGCCAACGCATGACGACTGCCCGTCTGAACCCAGGGATCCCGCTGTTGCTTAACGGCGTGACCAAACGCTACGGCGAAAATACCATTCTTAACGCACTGGATTTACATATTCCGACCGGGCAGTTTGTCGCGGTGGTCGGGCGCAGCGGCGGCGGCAAAAGTACCCTGCTGCGTCTGCTGGCGGGGCTCGAAAAACCTAACGGCGGCGAGCTGCTGGCCGGTTCAACGCCGCTGGCGCAGGTTCAGGATGACAGCCGCATGATGTTCCAGGACTCGCGGCTGCTGCCGTGGAAATCGGTGATCGACAATGTCGGTCTTGGGCTGAAGGGCCAGTGGCGTGATGCCGCCCTGCAGGCGCTGGCCAGCGTTGGCCTGGAAAACCGCGCCGGTGACTGGCCGGCGGCGCTCTCCGGCGGACAAAAACAGCGCGTTGCGCTGGCCCGCGCGCTGATTCATCGCCCTCGCCTGCTGCTGCTCGATGAACCGCTGGGCGCGCTCGATGCGTTAACCCGGCTGGAGATGCAGGATCTGATCGTCTCGCTGTGGGAAGAATACGGTTTTACCGTACTGCTGGTCACCCATGATGTCAGTGAGGCGGTGGCCATGGCGGACCGGGTGCTGTTGATTGAAGAAGGGAAAATTGGCCTCGATGTCGCCGTCGATATTCCGCGGCCGCGGCGCACCGGATCGGCCAGACTGGCTGAACTGGAAGCCGAGGTACTGAACAGAGTGATGAAACGCGGTAAGAGCGAATCGGCGCCGCGCTTATTGAGCCACGGTTAATCCCGCTGCGCTTACCGGGGCGGCTACCGTCTGAGGGTGTTGATAGCCCGGATAAGGCGCATCCGCGCCGTTATCCGGGAATGGTATCGCCTTACGCCAAAGCCTTACTGATTTTCTCGAACAGATCTCCGGAGAGATTCTCCAGACCTTTCAGCTGCTCCAGCGCCGCGCGCATCAGCGCCTGGCGTTTAGCATCGTAGCGTTTCAGACGAATCAACGGCTCAATCAAGCGGGAGGCCACCTGCGGGTTGCGGCTGTTGAGCTCGGTCAGCATCTCCACCATGAACTGATAGCCGCTGCCATCTTCGGCGTGGAATGCCGCCGGGTTACTGCCAGCAAACGCGCCAATCAGCGAACGTACACGGTTCGGGTTGCTGATACTAAACGAGCGGTGATTCAGCAGGCCGCGTACCGTCTCCAGAACATTGTCCGCCGGGCTGGTGGACTGCAGGATAAACCATTTATCCATCACCAGGCCGTCCTGATGCCATTTGTCGTCATACTCCTGCATCAGGGCATCGCGGCAAGGCAGCTGCGCGGCGACCGCGGCCGACAGGGCGGCCAGCGCATCGGTCATATTGTCAGCCTGATGATACTGGGCGACGACCAGCTTATCCGCCAGCGCAACGTCGCCGAACGCCAGATAGCGCAGACAGGTATTGCGCAGTGAACGCTTGCCGATATCGGCGTGTTCCACGCGATAGCTCGCCAGCTTGTTGGCGTTGTAAACCGCGAGGAACTCGTCCGCCAGCTCTTTCGCCAGCGTGCGGGTCAGCGCTTCACGGACCGCGGCAATGGCGATCGGGTCGATGATGGCAAACAGCTCAGCGATTTCATTGGCGGAAGGCAATGTCAGAATTTCAGCCGCCAGCGCCGGATCGATCTTCTCATCCAGCAGGATCGCGCGGAATGCGTCGGCCACATGAATCGGCAGCGACAGCGGCTGACCCTGCTGATGGCGGTTGACGTTCAGCCTGATGTAGGTTGCCAGCAGGCTCTGCGCGGCATCCCAACGGGAGAAGTCGTTGCGCGCGTGGCGCATCAGGAAGGTGAGCTGCTGATCGCTCCATTTATACTCCAGCTTCACCGGAGCGGAAAATTCGCATAGCAGCGCCGGTACCGGCTGGAAGTAGACGTTGTCGAAGACAAAGGTCTGCTCGGCCTGGGTCACATTCAGCACGTGATGCACCGGATGCCCCCCCTTCTGCAGCGGGATCACCTTGCCTTCGTTATCATACAGTTCTATCTCGAACGGAATGTGCAGCGGCTGTTTCTCCGGCTGTTCCGCGGTCGGCGGGGTGCGCTGGCTGATGGTCAACGTGTACTGTTCGGTTTCCGGGTTGTAGTCATCATGGACGCTCACCACCGGCGTACCGGACTGGCTGTACCAGCGGCGGAAATGCGACAGGTCGACGTTAGAGGCATCTTCCATCGCCTGAACAAAATCGTCGCAGGTGGCGGCGCTGCCGTCGTGGCGTTCGAAGTACAGCTGCATCCCTTTCTGGAAATTGGCTTCGCCCAGCAGCGTATGGAGCATGCGGATCACTTCGGCACCCTTCTCATACACCGTCAGGGTATAGAAGTTATTCATCTCGATGACGCTATCCGGGCGAATCGGATGGGCCATCGGGCTGGCGTCCTCGGCGAACTGCAGACCGCGCATGGTGCGCACGTTGTTAATCCGGTTCACCGCGCGCGAACCGTGATCGGAGCTGAACTCCTGATCGCGGAACACGGTCAGCCCTTCTTTCAGGCTCAGCTGGAACCAGTCGCGGCAGGTCACGCGGTTGCCGGTCCAGTTATGGAAGTATTCGTGGCCGATGACGCGTTCAATATCGAGATAATCTTTATCGGTGGCGGTATCGGTGCGGGCCAGCACATATTTGGAGTTAAAGACGTTCAGTCCTTTGTTCTCCATCGCCCCCATATTAAAGAAGTCGACGGCGACAATCATATAGATGTCGAGATCGTACTCGAGGCCAAAACGGGTTTCGTCCCATTTCATCGAGTTTTTCAGCGAGGTCATCGCCCACGGCGCGCGGTCGAGATTGCCGCGGTCAACGAACAGCTCCAGCGCCACTTCACGCCCGGAACGGGTTTTGAAGGTATCGCGCAATACGTCGAAGTCGCCGGCGACCAGCGCAAACAGATAGCACGGTTTCGGGAACGGGTCCTGCCACTGGATCCAGTGACGACCATTTTCCAGCTCGCCCTGCGCCACGCGGTTGCCGTTGGAGAGCAGGAACGGGTATTTCGCTTTGTCGGCGATAATTTTAGTGGTGAAGCGGGCCAGCACATCCGGACGATCCAGATACCAGGTAATATGACGGAAGCCTTCCGCCTCGCACTGGGTGCACAGGGCTTCGCCAGACTGATAGAGGCCTTCCAGGGCGGTATTCGCCGCCGGGCTGATTTCATTGACGATGGTCAGGGTGAAATGTTCCGGCAATCCGCCGATCGCCAGTTGGTTATTTTCTTCTTTATAGTTGCTCCACGGTTGGCCATCCACCAGCAGGGAGACCAACGTCAGGTCTTCGCCATCCAGACGCAACGGCACATCGGACGCCGCCGCGTGACGGGAGACTTTGCTCTCAGCCGTAACCACGGTTTTCCCGGCATCCAGGTCAAAGGTCAAATCGATATCGCTAATGAGATAATCCGGCGCACGGTAGTCGTGGCGGTATTTGGCTTGGGGCTGTTGTGTCATAAAAAACCTTTAGCATGTTCCGTAAAGTGTCAAACCCAGTCTATTCCTGTTGCGTAGATCGCGCTATGCAGAATCTTCATCTTTTCAACGCTAAACACGAAAATTGCTACATATTGATAACACAAGAGGCACGAAATGCGCTCGACCCGGTGCAAAGCTTGTGGTGTGATCCCTGTTCAATATATTAAACTAGGCCTCGCAAATGACCGTCAGCGTCGCCATCGGCCGTCACTGCGGGACAGAGTCGGGTAATAAAGGTATACTCCGCCTCCTTTTTTCTGCTTCGGTTTTTGATGGAAACGCTCCAGTGAGAGGACGCTACTGCGCACCATGACACAATTCACTTCTCCTGTACTGCACTCGCTGCTCGATACGGACGCCTACAAGCTGCATATGCAACAGGCTGTCTTCCACCGCTACGGCGATGTACACGTTGCGGCGGAGTTCCGCTGCCGCGGGGACGATCTGCTCGGTATCTATGCCGACGCAATTCGCGAGCAGGTTGAAACCATGCGCGACCTGAAGCTGCAGGACGATGAATATCACTGGTTATCTACCCTGCCGTTCTTTTCCCATGACTATCTCGACTGGCTGCGCGACTTCCGCTACGACCCGGGCCAGGTCACCGTCACCAACGACAATGGCAAGTTGAATATTCGCCTGTCCGGCCCGTGGCGTGAAGTCATCATGTGGGAAGTTCCGCTGCTGGCGGTGATTAGTGAGCTGGTCCATCATTACCGCTCGCCGGAAATCGGCGTCGATTTAGCGCTGGAAACCCTCGAACACAAGCTGGCCGGTTTTGCGCAAATCACCGCCGATCTCGATCTCAGCCGCTTCCGTCTGATGGACTTCGGCACCCGCCGCCGCTTCTCGCGCGAGGTACAGCAGGCCATCGTCAAACGTCTGCAGCAGGAACCGTGGTTTATCGGTACCAGCAACTACGATCTGGCTCGTCGGCTTCATCTGACGCCAATGGGCACCCAGGCGCATGAATGGTTCCAGGCGCATCAGCAAATCAGCCCCAGTTTAGCCAACAGCCAGCGCGCAGCGCTGGCAGCCTGGCTGGAAGAGTATCCTGACCGGCTCGGCATCGCCCTCACCGACTGCATTACTATGGACGCCTTCCTGCGGGATTTCGGCCCGGAATTTGCCAGCCGCTACCAGGGGCTGCGCCACGATTCCGGCGACCCGGTAGAATGGGGCGAAAAAGCCATCGCCCATTACCAGAAGCTGGGAATCGACCCCATGAGTAAAGTGCTGGTCTTTTCCGATAACCTCGATCTGGCGAAAGCCGTC
Source organism: Raoultella sp. T31 (assembly GCF_002806725.1). Taxonomy (NCBI): domain Bacteria; kingdom Pseudomonadati; phylum Pseudomonadota; class Gammaproteobacteria; order Enterobacterales; family Enterobacteriaceae; genus Klebsiella; species Raoultella sp. T31. Next base: position 4,997 of record NZ_PIBO01000034.1, on the reverse strand, counting down.
GATCTCTATCGCCACTTCTCTTCGCGGGTCAATCTGAGCTTCGGTATTGGCACCCGTTTAACCTGCGATATCCCGCAGGTTAAACCGCTAAACATCGTGATAAAGCTGGTGGAATGTAACGGTAAGCCGGTCGCGAAACTCTCCGACAGTCCGGGGAAAACCATCTGCCACGACAAGGCCTTTGTCCGGGCCCTGCGTAAAGCCTTTGACCTTCCGCCGGTGAAAAAGGCCAGTTAATCGCCACATTTATCGCCACAAGGAGCCGTTCTGGCTCCTTGTTGTTTATTTATTTCCGAAAACTCCCCTTGATGGTGCGAAATCTGCTTGTCTGATGGAAGATGACAGGTAACATAGATATCCCCCATTATCGGGGGAAACAGATTTTTTTATTGGACTACGAATAGAGAGACTATTATGAGCGTTGTGCCTGTAGCCGACGTACTCCAGGGCCGTGTTGCCGTTGACAGCGAAGTCACCGTGCGCGGATGGGTACGTACCCGCCGAGATTCAAAAGCTGGCTTTTCCTTCCTGGCCGTCTATGACGGTTCCTGCTTTGATCCTGTACAGGCCGTTATTAATAATTCTCTGCCCAATTACAATCAGGAAGTGCTGCGCCTGACCACCGGCTGCTCGGTCGTCATTACGGGTAAAATCGTGGCATCTCAAGGTCAGGGCCAAAGTTTTGAAATCCAGGCCAGTCACGTTGAAGTGACCGGTTGGGTAGAAGATCCGGATACTTATCCGATGGCCGCTAAGCGTCACAGCATCGAGTATCTGCGTGAAGTGGCGCACCTGCGCCCGCGCACTAACCTGATTGGCGCGGTCGCTCGCGTGCGTCATACCCTGGCGCAAGCGCTGCATCGCTTCTTTGACGAGCAGGGCTTCTTCTGGGTTTCCACGCCGCTTATCACCGCTTCTGATACCGAAGGCGCGGGTGAAATGTTCCGCGTCTCCACGCTGGATCTGGAAAACCTGCCGCGTAACGATCAGGGCAAAGTGGATTTCGATAAAGACTTCTTCGGTAAAGAGTCGTTCCTGACCGTATCCGGCCAGCTGAACGGCGAAACCTATGCCTGTGCGCTGTCTAAAATCTACACCTTTGGCCCAACCTTCCGTGCCGAAAACTCCAATACCAGCCGCCACCTTGCGGAATTCTGGATGCTGGAACCGGAAGTCGCGTTTGCCAACCTGAACGATGTCGCCGGCCTCGCGGAAGCCATGCTGAAATACGTTTTCAAGGCGGTACTGGAAGAACGTGCGGACGATATGAAATTCTTCGCCGAGCGCGTGGATAAAGATGCGATCGATCGCCTTGAGCGTTTCGTGTCTGCCGATTTTGCCCAGGTTGATTATACCGACGCGGTAACCATCCTCGAAAACTGCGGTAAGCAGTTTGAAAACCCGGTTTACTGGGGCGTAGATCTCTCCTCCGAGCACGAACGCTACCTGGCGGAAGAGCACTTCAAAGCGCCGGTGGTGGTGAAAAACTATCCGAAAGACATTAAGGCGTTCTATATGCGCCTTAACGAAGACGGTAAAACCGTCGCCGCAATGGACGTTCTGGCGCCGGGTATCGGTGAAATCATCGGCGGCTCTCAGCGTGAAGAACGCCTGGATGTGCTTGACGCGCGTATGGCGGAAATGGGGCTGAATAAAGAAGACTACTGGTGGTACCGCGACCTGCGTCGTTACGGCACCGTACCGCACTCCGGCTTCGGTCTGGGCTTCGAACGTCTGATCGCCTATGTCACCGGCGTACAAAACGTGCGTGATGTGATCCCGTTCCCGCGTACTCCGCGCAGCGCCACATTCTGATTAATTTTTCTTATCATTGCCGAAGGCCAGCGTAAGCTGGCCTTTTTTTATGTCAGATTTTGTTAACGAACATCAAGAAATTCAAACATCAACCCTTCCGGTTCACATTTATGTTACTCACTATTACGACCTCTTCCCGCACGATAAACCGCACCTTATGTTCATTCACCGACGAAGCGCCTGATAATTTTGTTTATTTTTTAACCTGTCGCAGCACAAGATGCAAAGACAAATGCTGAGCGAAAAAAAAGCGAAATGCAGACATAAAATGTACAAATGCGCCTTTATCTAAATTAATCATAATTAATTCATATAGATATATATGGTCTGTTTGTTTTACGAGCAAAGTGGAACGGAATTTTGACTGAGTTCACAAAGTTCCCAAAAATACATATTTAGTTACATACTATTTCTTTTTGTTACTCATATGCGACATTGGTAGCATTTTCCGGCTAGCGAAACGCTGGCGCGGATGGAAAGATGCCTTCAGACACCAAACTATCATCAATAGTTCTGTAAATTTTTATTGACGGAAATTATTGGCGGCAGTGGCGAGTGTTCATATAAAAATATTAATGAGGGTAATAAATAATGATGAAGCGCAATATTCTGGCAGTGGTAATCCCTGCCCTGCTGGTAGCCGGCGCAGCTAACGCTGCAGAAATCTATAACAAAAACGGCAACAAACTGGACTTCTACGGGAAAATGGTTGGTGAGCACGTCTGGACCACCAATGGTAACACCAACAACAGCGACACGACCTATGCACGTATCGGCCTGAAAGGCGAAACCCAGATCAACGATCAGCTGACCGGTTACGGCCAGTGGGAATACAACATGGATGCGTCCAACGTTGAAGGTTCCCAGCCGACCAAAACTCGTCTGGCCTTCGCGGGTCTGAAAGCGGGCGATTACGGTTCATTCGACTACGGTCGTAACTATGGCGCTATCTACGACGTTGAATCCGCAACCGATATGCTGGTTGAGTGGGGCGGTGACGGCTGGACCAACACCGACAACTTCATGACCGGCCGTACCAACGGCGTGGCAACCTACCGTAACTCTGATTTCTTCGGTCTGGTTGACGGTCTGAGCTTCGCACTGCAGTACCAGGGTAAAAACGACAGCAGCCGTGCAATCCAGAAACAGAACGGCGACGGCGTCAGCACCTCTGCAACCTATGCATTTGGCAACGGTATCGCGCTGTCCGCAGGTTACTCTGGCTCCAACCGTAGCGTCGCGCAGAAAGCTGACGGCAACGGCAACAAAGCTGAGGCATGGGCAACCTCCGCTAAGTACGATGCAAACAACGTCTACGCCGCAGTCATGTACTCTCAGACCTACAACATGACCCCGGAAAACCAGGAGAACTTCTTCGCTGGTAAAACTCAAAACATCGAAGCCGTGGCTCAGTATCAGTTCGACTTCGGTCTGCGTCCGTCCATCGGCTACGTTCAGACTAAAGGTAAAAACCTGCAGGATCGTGCCGGCTTCACTGGCGGCGATGCTGACCTGGTTAAATACATCGAAGTGGGTAGCTGGTACTACTTCAACAAGAACATGAACGTCTACGCAGCATACAAATTCAACCTGCTGGACGACAACAGCTATACCAAAGCAGCTAAAGTGGCCACCGATGACCAGGCTGCAGTTGGTATCGTTTACCAGTTCTAATCACTACACCCCTTCGTGATATGCCTAAAAAGCAGGACTTCGGTCCTGCTTTTCTACATTACTAAGATAAAGATCGTAACTTTCGAAAACCTTCTCGCTTTTTGTCGCAAACGGTTGGCAATTTGCAGATCTCCCGTTACCCTGATAGCGAAATTCCCTTCAGTAATCACAATGGAACCTCGTCATGTTTGAGAACATTACTGCCGCCCCTGCCGACCCCATTTTAGGCCTGGCCGATCTGTTTCGTGCCGATGACCGCCCGACTAAAATTAACCTCGGGATTGGTGTTTACAAAGATGAAACGGGTAAAACCCCGGTCCTGACCAGCGTTAAAAAAGCAGAACAGTATCTGCTGGAAAATGAAACCACCAAAAACTATCTGGGTATCGACGGTATTGCGGAATTTGGCCGCTGCACCCAGGAACTGCTGTTCGGTAAAGGAAGCGCAATCGTCAGCGATAAGCGCGCGCGCACTGCCCAGACCCCTGGCGGTACCGGCGCCCTGCGCGTTGCCGCTGACTTCCTGGCGAAGAACACCGCCGTTAAGCGCGTCTGGGTAAGCAACCCGAGCTGGCCGAACCACAAAAGCGTCTTTAACTCCGCAGGCCTCGACGTTCGCGAATATGCCTATTACGATGCGGCCAACCACGCCCTCGACTTCGACGGTATGCTGGCAAGCCTCAATGAAGCGCAGGCGGGCGACGTGGTGCTGTTCCACGGCTGCTGCCATAACCCAACCGGTATCGATCCGACGCTGGAGCAGTGGCAACAGCTGGCGCAACTGTCCGTTGAAAAAGGCTGGCTGCCGCTGTTCGACTTCGCCTACCAGGGCTTTGCCCGCGGTCTGGAAGAAGATGCCGAAGGTCTGCGCGCGTTCGTTGCGCTGCATAAAGAGCTGCTGGTTGCGAGCTCCTACTCGAAGAACTTCGGCCTGTACAATGAGCGCGTGGGTGCCTGCACGCTGGTTGCTGCGGATGCCGAGACCGTTGACCGCGCCTTTACTCAGATGAAGTCGACGATTCGTGCTAACTACTCCAACCCGCCGGCACACGGTGCGTCGGTGGTGGCGACAATTCTCAGCAACGACGCGCTGCGCGCTATCTGGGAACAAGAGCTGACCGATATGCGCCAGCGTATTCAGCGCATGCGTCTGCTGTTCGTCAATACCCTGCAGGAAAAAGGGGCCAGCCGCGACTTCTCTTTCATCATCAAGCAAAACGGGATGTTCTCGTTTAGCGGCCTGACCAAAGAGCAGGTGCTGCGTCTGCGTGAAGAGTTCGCGGTCTACGCCGTGGCCTCCGGGCGTATTAACGTTGCGGGCATGACGCCAGATAACATGGCGCCGCTGTGTGAAGCAATCGTCGCCGTACTGTAATCTCGCCAGCCGACAAAAAAGGCCGCTTGCGCGCTGAGGAATCCCCAGAAAAAGAAGGATAAAACGAGACAGGCATAACGCGATGTGATCTACTGATTTTTCCACAAATTCAATAAGATCACCGCTATGCCTG